>RPRK01000322.1 GCA_003818495.1 Burkholderiales bacterium | reverse complement strand
CAGATGTCGACGCAGGCGTCGCACTCGATGCACTGCGAACCGGTGAACACCGTCTGCACGTCGCAGTTCAGGCAGCGCTGCGTCTCCCGGTAGGCGGTCGCCGCATCGAAGCCGAGCTCGACCTCGATCTTGATGCTGCGCAGCGCCTGCTCGGCGGCGGCCAGCGGCACCTTCTGGCGCAGGTCGTTGGCGACGTCGTTGTCGTACGCCCACTCGTGGATGCCCATCTTCTGCGAGACCAGCGTCACGCCCGGGTCGGGGCGCTGCGTCACGTCCTCGCCATCGAGATGGCGATGGATCGAGATCGCCGCGTCGTGGCCGTGCGCCACCGCCCAGATGATGTTCTTCGGGCCGAGGGCCGCGTCGCCGCCGAAGAACACGTTCGGGATCGTCGACTGCAGCGTCTTCGGGTCGAGCTTCGGCAGGCCCCAGCGGTCGAACTCCAGGCCGGCGTCGCGCTCGATCCAGGGGAAGGCGTTCTCCTGGCCGATGGCGACCAGCACGTCGTCGCACTCGAAGCGCTGGTCGGGTTCGCCGGTGGGCACCAGCGAGCGCGACCGGCGCCCGTTCGCGTCGGTCGACCAGACCGCCTTGACCTTCTCGAAGCTCATCGCGACCAGCCGGCCCTCGACATGCTCGACGGCCTTGGGCACCAGGTAGTCGAGGATCGGGATGCCTTCGTGCATCGCGTCCTCCTTCTCCCACGGCGAGGCCTTCATCTCGTCGAAGCCCGAGCGCACGATGACCTTGACGTCCTCGCCGCCCAGGCGCCGGGCCGAACGGCAGCAGTCCATCGCGGTGTTGCCGCCGCCGAGCACCAGCACCCGCCGGCCGACCGAGGTCACGTGGCCGAACGACACCGAGCTCAGCCAGTCGATGCCGATGTGGATGTTCGCCGCCGCCTCGGTGCGGCCCGGCACGTCGAGGTCCCGGCCGCGCGGGGCGCCCGAGCCGATGAACACCGCGTCGAAGCCCTCGCCGAGCAGGCCCTTGAGCGAGTCGATGCGCCGCTGCACGAACTTCACGTCGCCCAGCCGCGTGACCCAGCCCACCTCCTCGTCGATCACCGACTCCGGCAGCCGGAAGCGCGGGATCTGCGAGCGGATGAAGCCGCCCATCTTCGGCTCCTGGTCGAAGATCGTGACGTCGTAGCCGAGGGGGGCGAGGTCGCGCGCGACGGTGAGCGACGCGGGCCCGCCGCCGACGCAGGCCACGCGGCGCCCGTTGGACGTGGCCGCGACCGGCGGCATCAGCGCGGTGACGTCGCCCTTGTGGTCGGCGGCGACGCGCTTGAGGCGGCAGATGGCCACCGGTTCGGGGGCGGCCTGGTTCGCCTCCTCGACGCGGCCGCGCCGGCAGGCGGGCTCGCACGGTCGGTCGCAGGTCCGCCCGAGGATGCCGGGGAAGACGTTCGACTTCCAGTTGACCATGTAGGCGTCGGCATGACGCCCCGACGCGATCATCCGGATGTACTCCGGGACCGGGGTGTGGGCCGGGCAGGCCCATTGGCAATCGACGACCTTGTGGAAATGGTCGGGATCGCGGATGTCCGTGGGACGCACTGTCTCCTCCCTGCGCCCGCCGCGGCCGGAACGGTGCGGCGTTCGCGACTGTGCCCCGGATCGAGTCGCGCTCCGGTGGGGCAGTCCGGGCGCCGTGTTTGTCCAGGGATACTAGCATCGGTCGTCGCCGGTAGAATGGCCGTTTCCCACGGAGCGTGCCCTCGGTGCAGCGTATCCTCGCCGTCGCCCACGTCCTGGGCGGCATGCTGATGGTGATGGCGGCGACCTATCTGCTGCCGATCGGCTGGTCGGTCGCGGTCCGCGACGGCACCTCCGGGAGCTTCATCGAGGCGGCGCTCGGCACGCTCGCCTGCGGCCTCCTGCTCTGGGCGCCGACGCGGCGCTTCCGCCGCGAACTGCAGCCGCGCGACGGCTGCCTGCTGGTCGTGCTGACCTGGGTGTCGATGGCCAGCGCGGCCATGGTGCCGTTCCTGCTGGAACTGCCCGGGATCAGCGTGACCGACGCGTTCTTCGAGTCGATGTCGGCGCTGACGACGACCGGCGCGACGGTGCTCACCGGACTCGACACGCTGCCGCAGAGCCTGAACCTGTGGCGGCACGCGCTGCAGTGGTTCGGCGGCATGGGCATCATCGTGCTGGCGATCGCGATCCTGCCGCTGCTCGGTGTCGGCGGCATGCAGCTCTTCAAGGCCGAGATGCCCGGTCCGATGAAGGAGAGCAAGCTCACGCCGCGCATCACCCAGACCGCGAAGTACCTGTGGCTGATCTACGTGGCGCTCACGGCGATGTGCATCCTCGCGCTGAAGGCGGTCGGCATGAGCTGGTTCGACGCGATCTGCCACGGCTTCTCGGCGCTCGCGCTCGGCGGGTTCTCCACCCGCGACGACAGCATCGCGGGCTTCGACTCGCCCGCGATCGAGGCGGTGCTGATCGTGTTCATGCTGATCGCGGTGGTCAACTTCACCTCGCACTTCCTCGCGCTGCGCGCGCGGTCCTTCTCCGCCTACGCACTGGATGTCGAGGCGCGCTGGGTGTGGATGTCGATCCTCGGCTCGGCGCTCGCGCTCGGCGTGTACCTGTCGTGGACGGGCACCTACGCCGAGCCCGCCCAGGCATTCAGGATCGCGGCGTTCAAGACCGTGTCGATGGCGACCGCGAGCGGCTACACCGGTGCCGACTACGAGCAGTGGCCGCCGTTCGCGGCGCTGTTCCTGCTGCTGCTCGGCGGGCTGTGCTCGTCGTCCGGCTCGACCGGCGGCGGCATCAAGATGGCCCGCACGCTGGTGCTGTTCAAGCAGGCCGGGCGCGAGCTGCTGCGGATGAGCCATCCGCGCGCGGTCCGCCCGCTGATGCTCAACCGCAGCCGGGTCGGCGACAACGTCGTGCTCGCGGTGCTCGGCTTCATGCTGCTGTACGGCGTGACGCTGGTCGGCGTGACGATGGTGCTGCTCGCCTCCGGGCTCGACCCGATCTCGGCGTTCGCCGGGGCCTATGCCTGCCTGAACAACATCGGACCCGCGCTCGGCGTTCTCGGGCCGAGCCAGAACTACGCGGCGCTGACGGACTTCCAGACCTGGATCTGCACGTTCGCGATGCTGGCGGGCCGGCTCGAGCTGCTGACGGTGTTCGTGCTCCTGACGCCGGCGTTCTGGCGTCGCTGACGGCCGTGCGCGGAGCCTGAGCCGTGACCGCCGCCCCGCTCGACACGCTGCTCGTCACCGGCTTCCTCGGTGCGGGCAAGACCACGCTGCTGGCCGGCTGGCTCGCCGAGCGCCCGCCGCACGAGCGCTGGGCGGTGCTGGTCAACGAGACCGGCGCGCTCGGCATCGACCACGCCCTGCTCGGCGGCGACGGTCCCGACGCGCGGGTCGCCGTCGCCGAGGTCGCGGGCGGCTGCGCCTGCTGCGCGGCGCGCGTCGCGTTCGGCGCGACCCTGGTGCGGCTGCTGCGCCGCGGCCCCTGGAACCGCCTGATCATCGAGACCACCGGCCTCGGCCACCCCGCCGAGCTGGTCGACCAGCTGCGCGCGCTCTCGGCCGCGTCCGAGGCCCTGTCCGGTGGTTTGTCCGGCCGGCTGCGGCTGCGGCCACCCGTGGCCGTGGTCGACGCGAGCCGGGCGGCGCTCTACGAGGATCCCGCGCGACCCGGCCATGCGATCGCCGCCGACCAGGTGGCGCTCGCCCGGCTGCTGGTGCTGAACCGGACCGCCGGGCTCGACCCCGCGGCCGTCGCGGCGCTCGCCGAACGGCTGGCGGGGCTGGGTCCGTGGCCCCGGCCGGTGCTGAGCACCGCGACCGGCCGCGTCCCCCTGACGGACGTGCTGGCGGCGCTCGAGGACGCCGGGCCGGCGGCGGACGGACCCCCCGCCCTGGCGACGGGCGCTGCGGCGCGTGCGACCCGCCGTCTCGGGGCGCCGGCCGGGCCCGCCGCCCCGGACCCCGGTCCCGCCACCCCGGCCCCGATCGGCCCCGCGTCCCCGGTCGGCTCCGTGGCCCGCCGCTGGCCGCCCGACACGGTCTTCGACCGCCCCGCGCTCCAGGCCGCGCTCGCGGCGATGGTTGCCGCCGACGGGCCGCTCAAGGCCCATGGCCTGCTGCGCGGCAAAGGGGTCTTCAGGACCGAGCGGGCGTGGTACGGCTGGCAGTGGGTCGACGGCCGCAGCGATTGGCAGGAGACCGCCTGGCGTGCCGACAGCCGCCTCGAGCTGCTT
>RPRK01000321.1 GCA_003818495.1 Burkholderiales bacterium | reverse complement strand
GGCGCCCGCGAAGTGCCGCGACCAGTCGCCGGGCTCGGCGAGGTCGGCGTACTCGGCGACGACGTCGGGCTGCACGCGCTTGAGGATCTCGAGGTTCGTGCGGTGCTTGTCGAGCACGACGAGATTCGTGTAGCCGCGCGCCCGCAGCCGTGCAACGAGGTTCTGGCCGACGAGGCCGGCGCCGCCTGGGAGGATGATCTTGGCTGCGGTGGAGGTCATGGGGTATCCGGGAGGCGCGCTCGGCCGGGTGCCGGTCGGCTCGGTGGGACCGGTCCGCCGCGGCAGGACGGCTGCACGGCCGCCATGATACGGGAGCGTGCGCGCGGCGGCCTGCGCGCCTGCGGATCGGCACCTCCGCGGCGGGCGGCGCGAGGGGTGCCGGATGTACAATCGCGCCGTCGCGTCACGGCTCGCGGGCCGATGCCGGCGCCGCACTCGACACGATGCACGAGGGGCTCGGACCCCGGGTCTCCTCGATGTCCCATCGCTGCCCCCTCGCCGCCCCCTCGCCCCGGTGACCGCGCCCGACATGTCGACCGCCGCTTCTGGGCTGCCGCGCTCTCGGCCGCCGGGCTCCCGGCTTCGAGCCGCCTGGCTCGCCCTGCTGCTGCTCACCGCCGCGTGCGTGCTGATCCCGCTCGACCCGGTCCAGCCGAGCGCGGGCCTCGATCCCTCGTGGGTCCTCGCGATGAACGAGGCCGTGGCGCGCGGACTCGGCTTCGGGCGGGACCTGATCCTCACGTTCGGTCCCTTCGCGTCGGTGTTCACGAGGGCCTACCACCCGGCCACCGACACCTCGATGCTGGTCGCGAGCGCCTGCCTCGCGCTCGGGCTGTGGGTGGGCATCGCCCGACTGACCGCGGGCCGAGCCACCGCCTGGCCGCTCGCGTTCGCGCTTGTCCTGTCGTTCGCCCTGCCCTCGCGCGACGTGCTGATGTTCGCGATCCCGCTGATCGCCGCGCTGGTCGTGCTCGATCCGCGCGACGACGGCGCCCGTGACGGCGGCCCTTCGGCGTTCGTGCTCGTGCTCCTGTTCGCGCCGCTCGGCCTGCTGCCGCTGTCCAAGGGCTCGCTGATCGTACCCTGCGCGGTCGCAGCGCTCCTGTCGATGGTCCGCCTGGCCCTGGACCGCCGATACGCGCGGGCCCTCGTCGTGCCCGGCTCCATCATGGTCGCCGCCCTCGTCGCATGGCTGCTGTCGGGGCAGTCGCTCGGCAACCTCGGCCCCTATCTCGCGGGGCTCGGCCCGGTGACCTCGGGCTACACCGAGGCGATGGCGCTCGACGGACCGGGCGACGAGATCGCGGCCTTCCTCGCGGCGGCGGCGGTCGTGCTCGCCGGCCTGCCAATGCCGCGCGCCCCCGGGCGCTCCGGATCGCGCCTGCTCGCGATGCTGGCCCTCGGCGCATTCCTCTTCGTCGCCTTCAAGAGCGCGTTCGTGCGCCACGACGCCCACGCGCTGATCGGGAGCCAGGCGCTGCTGCTCGCGGCGCTGCTGTGCGGCGTGCTGCTCGGTGCGCGCCGCGCGCTGCTCGGTTTCGTCGCGGCGGCGGCCGCCTTCGCCTTCATCGAGGCGCGCTACGTCGACGATGTGGCGCAGGCGGCCGTGCGCCACGCGGCGGCCGTCTACCGGACCTCCTGGGACGGGCTGGTCGCGCGCACCGTCGGGCCGCAGGGCCCGGCTCAGGCGTTCGACGCGGCGATGGCCGTGCTGCGCGCCGAGGCGCGGTTGCCTGTCATGACGGGCACCGCCGACGTCTATTCGTTCGACCAGGCGCACCTGATCGCGTCGGGCAACGCCTGGAGCCCGCGCCCCGTGCTGCAGAGCTACGTGGCCTACACGCCGTCGCTGATCGCCCGCAATCGCGAGCACCTGCTCGGCGCGCGCGCGCCGGACAACGTGGTGTTCCGCATCGAGCCGATCGATGGCCGCCTGCCCGCGCTCGAGGACGGGGCGAGCTGGCCGGTGCTGCTGCGAGACTACGAGCCGGTCGCGCTCTCGCCCGACACCGTGCTGCTGCGCCGGCGGCCCGTGCGAAGCGCGCCGGCGGACGCCGCGCCGCCAGCGCGCGGCGAGTCGGGCTTCGGAGAGCGCATCGCAGTGCCGGCCGGCGACGGGCCGGTCTTCGTCCGGCTCGACATCCGGCCGACACGTCTCGGCATGCTGCTCGGCCTCCTCTACAAGCCGTCGAGGCTCGAGCTCGAGCTCGCGCTCGAGAACGGCTCGACGGTCCGGCACCGCATCGTCTCCGGGATGGCCTCGAGCGGCTTCGTGCTGTCGCCGCACGTGGCCGCGACCGCCGACTTCGCCGCGCTCTGGGGCGACGCGGAGCACTTGCCGGGCCGGCGCGTCCTCGCGATGACGGTGCGGACCGCAGGCTGGACCGACCGCGGCTGGGTGCAGCGCTTCGGCGTCGCGTTCGAGCCGATCGTGCCCACCGCCTCGCCGGGCGCGCTGGCGCTGCTCGCCCCCGACCGGGAGGTGCCGACGGCGCCGGGCGTCGCGACCCGATCCGCGCCGCGCTGCGATGCGAGCCTGGACGTGCTCAACGGCCGACCGCAGCCGAAGGCCGATCTGACGACCCGGGCGCTGGTCTCGATCGGCGGCTGGGGCTCACCCTCCGGTGCGGACGGGACCGTCGCACAGGCGGTGCTCGCCGTGCTCGAGGACAGCGAGGGCGGGCGGCGGTTCTTCGCGACCCGCACGGTCGAGCGACCGGACGTCGCCGCGCACTTCGGCCGGCCGGCGCTCGCGCGGAGCGGATTCGTCGCGGCCTTCGACGTCGGCGCCCTGCCAGGACGCTATCGGGTCGGCATCGCGTTCCGGGATGCCGACGGCGGCCTCTCGGTCTGCCCGATGTTCGGACCGGCGATCGTCGTCAGCGGACGGTGATCCGCGCCTCGAGACGGCAGGCGAGGCCCGGCGCCTGCAGCACCACCGGCTCACCGACCTGTCCGATCGGCAGGTAGCCCTGGAAGCCCGCGTAGCGCGCGGGTCGCCCGGCCTGCGCCTCGGCCTCGGCACGCCGCAACCCGGTGAGCGCCTGGCCGATCACCCGCCCGTCGACATCCGCGAGATCGACGGAACGCGGGTGCACGCCGTCCCGCCCATCGAAGATCCAGCCGCTGACGCGGACGAAGCGCGGCTCACCGTCGATCCGTTCGGCCGGATCCACCCCGCCGATGCAGGCGCGGGCGGCGGCGGGCGGCACGACGCGGCCGAGCCGGGCACGCATGCCCGCGAACGGTTCCTCACCGAACACCGACAGCTCGGCGTCGACGAGGCGACGCCCGAGCGACAGCACCCGCACCGGGTCCGGGTAGAGCAGCCCGAGGTACTTCGGATCGCGCACGTCGAGCGCCATCGCGAGCGCGCCGATCGAGCGCATGGCCGCGCCCTCGCGCGGCACCCGCAGGACCGGTGTCTGGGCCCAGACCATGACCGCCATCGCCAGCGCACATGGCAGCACGATGGCCAGACGCAGACGTCCGTCGGCGAATGCCGGCCGACCCGGCACCATCAGGACGAGCAGCGCCGCCCAGGCCATCAGCGCCGGCGTGGCGTACCGCCATGCCAGGGCCTGCTCGACGCCGAGCAGCAGGCGCCCGCCGGCGGTGACCGTGGCGGTCGCGACGACGTAGCCGATGAACGCCAGCAGCGCCCAGCTCAGCGATGCGCCCCGCCCGGCGCGCAGTGCCGCGAACGCCGCGAGCAGCGTCGCGACGACGAACACGCCGCCCGCTGCGTAGGCGAGCGGCAATCCGATCGCCGGTCGGCCGGCGAGGTGGTAGAACGGCCCGCCGAGATAGAGGAGCACGTAGCGCACCAGCCCCAGCGGCGAGTCCCGCATCGCCGTCAGCATCGAGCCCTGCGCGGGCGGGCGCTGGTAGCCGTACAGGTAGATCGCGGCGACCGCGATCGACAGCACCGCCAGCACGGCGACCCGGCTCGCGCGCTGTCGGGTCAGCAGCGCGTGCGCGGTCATCGCGGGAAGCGCGAGGATGCCGTTCGCCATGGTTCCGACGCTCGCCGCGCCGAGCGCGCAGGCGAGCGCGAACCGTCCGCGGGAGCCGGGTGCCGCGGCGGCGCGGTGCAGCGCATGCAGCGCCGCGAGCGGCAGCACGAAGGTCAGGATGAACTGGACCTGGAACGGCCCGGTCAGGTTCTCCTGCTGGACCCACAGCGACAGCCAGCCGGTCAGCGTCGCGCCCAGCACCCACTCGGCGGGCGTCGCATGCGGCGTGCCGACCCGCTCGCGCAGCATC
>RPRK01000320.1 GCA_003818495.1 Burkholderiales bacterium | reverse complement strand
GGACGCGTGGCTGTTCGTGGACGACGCGCACGGGCTCGGTGTGCTGGGCGCAACCGGCCGCGGCACGGTCGAGGCGGCCGGCCTCGACGTGGAGGATGTACCGATCCTCATGGGCACGCTCGGCAAGGCGCTCGGCACGTTTGGCGCCTTCGTCGCGGGATCCACCGCCCTGGTCGAGACGCTGCTGCAGACCGGCCGCACCTACATCTATACGACTGCGTTGCCGCCCGCCGTCGCCGCCGCGACGCGAGCCGCTTTGCGCGTGCTGCAGGAGGAGCCGTGGCGGCGCGTGCGGGTCCTCGAGCACGTCGCGCACTTTCGGCGCGAGGCCGGCCGCCTCGGGCTGCGGCTCATGGACTCCCGCACGCCCATCCAGCCCGTGCTCCTCGGCAGCGAGACGGCCGCGCTGGCCGCGAGCGAGGCGCTGCGGGCGCAGGGCCTGTGGGTCCCCGCCATCCGGCCACCGACGGTGCCCGCCGGCGGCTCGCGACTGCGCATCACCTTCTCGGCGGCGCACGAGGCGGCGGACGTGGACCGCCTGCTCGAGGCCCTGGCAGCGCTGCCTGACGCGGTGCGCGAGGGCGACTTCTCGTGACGCTGCACGTCGAGATCCGCGGCACCGGGCCCGACCTCGTACTGCTGCACGGTTGGGCGCTCCATGGCGGCATGTGGGGCCCGTGGCTCGACGAGCTCGCGCGGCACGCACGCCTGCACGTGCTCGACCTGCCCGGTCACGGCCGGAGCACCTGGCCCGCCGGTCTGCGGGACCTCGCCGGGCTGGCGCGTGCGGTATTCGCGGCGGTACCGCAGGGCGCGGCCCTGCTCGGCTGGTCGCTTGGCGGCATGGTCGCGCTCGAACTGGCCCGGCAGCACTCGCGACACCTGCGCGCGCTGGTGCTGGTCGGGACCACGCCGAAGTTCCTCGCCGGGCCCGACTGGGACCCTGGCCTGCGGCCCGCGATCCTCGATGGGTTTTCCGCGGGGCTGGCGCGCGACTACCGCCGCACGGTCCAGAATTTCCTCGCACTGCAGACCCGCGGTGACGAGCGTGCGCTCGCGACGCTGCGGCTGCTGCGGGCGCGACTCGCGATGCACGGCGAGCCGGACCGGGCTGCGCTCGCGGCCGGACTCGGGATCCTGCGCGAAGCCGACCTGCGCGACTCCTTGCCGCGCATCGCGCTGCCGACGCTGGTAATCGCGGGCGAGCACGACCGGCTCACGCCGCCGGAGGCCGGGCGAGCGCTGGCCTCAGCCCTGCCCGCCGCGCGCTTCAGGCTCGTCGAACGCTGCGGGCACGCGCCCTTCCTGTCGCACCCGGCCGAGGTCCTGGGCGAGGTCACCGGCTTCCTCGCCCGGCACCCCGGGGAGAAGGCGGCGTGACCGATCCCTACCGGATCGACTGCGGACGGGTGCAGCGCTCCTTCGGTCGCGCGGCCCGGGACTACGATGCGGCTGCCGTGCTGCAGTCCCGCGTCCGTGCCGAGCTGCTCGACCGCCTCGAGGTCGTGCGCCTCGAGCCGACCGTGATCCTCGACCTCGGGGCCGGCACCGGCCACGCCTCGCTCGCGCTCAAGCAGCGTTATCGCGGAGCCCAGGTCGTGGCGCTCGACCTCGCCCCGGGCATGCTGCAGGAGGCCGGACGACGCCAGACCCTGCTGCGACGCTTCCGCCGCGTGTGTGCTGACGCCGCGGCGCTGCCGCTCGGCACGGCCAGCGTGGACCTCGTGTTCAGCAACCTCATGCTGCAGTGGTGCAACGATCCGGACGCGGTGTTCACGGAATGCCGGCGCGTGCTGAAGCCCGGCGGCCTGCTCACCTTCACCACCTTCGGACCAGACACGCTGGTCGAACTGCGTCGCGCCTGGGCCGCGGCGGCCGACGGCCACACCCACGTCAACCGCTTCATCGACATGCACGATCTCGGCGACGCGCTGGTGCGCTCGGGGCTCGTCGAGTCCGTGATGGATGTCGAGCGCTACACGCTCACCTATTCGACGGTGCGGGACCTGATGCGCGACCTGAAGGCGATCGGCGCACACAACGCCAACGCCGGACGGCCGCGCGGCCTCACGGGCAGGGGTGCATTCGAGCGCATGGCTGCCGAATACGAAACGCATCGTCGGGAGGGCCGCCTGCCGGCGACCCACGAGGTGGTGTTCGGACAGGCGTGGGCGCCGGTATCACCGTCGCGGGCAGGCGCCGTACCGGGCGAGGTGACGGTGCCCATCGGCCGGATCGGGCGACGCAGACCGGGCTGACCAGGAATCTTACTGTTAACTAATTCTTTATTTACAGCCGAGTATCGTTAGGCTTAATGACCGTATTGGCGTGATTTGTTAATTATCATGGCGAAGGGCGTATTCATCACTGGAACCGACACCGGCGTCGGCAAGACCGTTGTCGCAGCGGGTCTGGTTCGGCTGCTGGCCGACCAGGGTCGCCGGGTGATCGGTCTGAAGCCGGTCGCCTCCGGCGCAGCGCGGACCCCGGCGGGCCTGCGCAATTCCGACGCGCTGATGCTCGCTGCCGGAGGCGGGATCCAGGTGCCGTATGAACTGACCAATCCCTGGTGCTTCGAGCCGGCCATCGCTCCCCACCTTGCGGCTGCCGAAGCCGGCACAGCGTTGTCGGTGGGAGAACTCGTTGATTGGTACGACCGCGCCTCGACCGGCGCGGACGTCGCCATCGTGGAGGGCGCGGGCGGTTGGCGGGTGCCGCTGCACCCGGACGGCTTCCTGAGCGACCTGCCGGAGACGCTCGGCCTCGGCGTCATCCTGGTCGTGGGCCTGCGCCTCGGCTGTCTCAACCACGCCCGGCTCACGTTGGAGGCCATCGAGCGACCGGGCCGCTGCCCGTTCCTCGGCTGGATCGGCAATCGGATCGATCCGGAGCTCGAACGGCTCGAGGGAAACCTGGCGACCCTCGCGCGCCTGCTCGGGGCGCCGCCGCTCGCGGTCCTGCCGACACTCGCGGAGCCAACACCGGCGGCGGTCGCCGCCGTGCTTGGCCGCTGCGAGCGGCTCCAGCGACTGCCCTTGGCCGGGTAACGCGACCACCCCGGCACATTCAAGGGAAATTCATTTTTGTACAGGGGCTTGTGCGTTGTCAGCGCGCATTCCAGCCGGTACATTCCGGCGCTCGTATCGCGCGAGCCGCCATGGTCACCCTCTCCACCGACGCCGACGCCGATGCCGACCACAGCGACGCTCATCGTATCGAGCTGGCGCCCAACTGCTCGCTCACCCCGCAGGGCGCGCGGCTGTTCGTCGGCAGTCTCGCCGCGGTGACCTTCGGTGTCGCCGGTTTCTTCGCCCTGCAGGGGTTCTGGCCGATCCTGCCGTTCGCCGGGGTCGAGATCGGGCTGCTCGCCTGGGCGGTGCGCGCGAGCATGCGCCGCGGGTCGGAGCGCGAGATCATCGTCGTCTCCGAAGATGAGGTCGTGATCGAGCGCCGTGCGCCAAGCGGTTCACGCCGCACGGTATTTCCTCGGCACTGGGCGAGGGTTACACTGCGCGGCCCTAAACCGGCGCAGCACCCGAGTCGGCTCGTGATCGAGTCCCACGGGCGCGCTTGCGAAGTGGGTCGGTTCCTCACCGAGGACGAGCGGCAGCGCCTGGCGGCGCGGCTTCGACGTCTGGTGGGCAAGACCAGCGAATCCCCGGCGCTCGCGTCATGACGACGCAGGGCACGGGTGTGGTGGCGGTCCGGTGTGGCCGGCGCCGGTCAAAGCAACGGGAGTTTTCCAGCCCATGAAGATGGTGAAGCGCGCGCTCGCGGCCGGTCCGGCACTTCTGCTCGGGGCCAGCCCCGCGATGGCCGCCTGGTCCGACCTGAACCTGCGGGTCGGCGTCACGGAGCTGAGCCGGGAGATCTACGGCCTGCACATGCTGATCCTGTGGGTCTGCGTGGCCATCGCCGCGGCGGTGTTCGGCGTGATGATCTACTCGATCGCCACCTTCCGGAAATCGAAGGGCGCGGTGGCCGCCACCTTCGACCACAACACCAAGGCCGAAATCGTCTGGACGGTGATCCCGGTGCTGATCCTGGTCGGCATGGCCGTCCCGGCGGCGCGGACGCTGGTCAAGATCGAGGACACCCGTGGCTCTGAGCTCACGGTAAAGGTCACGGGATACCAGTGGAAGTGGCAGTACGAATACGTGGACCACGGCGTTTCGTTCTTCTCCACCCTCGCGCGCTCGAGCGACGAGGCGCGGCAGCTCGACTCGGGCATCAGGCCCGAGAGCGTCGAGAACTACCTGCTCGAGGTGGACAGGCCGCTCGT
>RPRK01000319.1 GCA_003818495.1 Burkholderiales bacterium | reverse complement strand
CAGCTCGCTCCTGGAAGCGTAAAGTTCTGCAAGCTTAGAGAACCCTTCACAGAAGTCAGCGTAAGCGCCGACGAGCGGGTGCTCTGTATTCACATAACGGGCGCCAGCCGTTTTGACGATGGAGTCACCGATAGCGCCCGCAGACTGAAATACACCATCTCGAAGAAGCCTTGGAACGATGCGATCGAAGGCTTCTTTGACGAACGCTGGATTGTCAGAGACGCTGCTCCACGCCTGCACTACCTCGCCCAACGTTGTGCCGGTCATGGCAGCTTGTTTGACTTGTGTGTAAAGGCGGTCGGTCAAGTCCACATCACACAAAACCTCCATGGACGACAGCTCGGAACACGTGTGGCTTAGGTCGCCAGCAACCTTGTCGCGAAGTTCAATGACATCCGACAACGGATTGTGCTCCGGATATCCCATGGAAGACCGAACGGCAAAAGCTTCTTCCAAGTAGCGGTCGTCGCTACCTGCATGCGCGCGCTTTTCAGGGACGCGGCTATAGTCGGAAATGCCGAGGTCTGTCACAGCTTCACCTCCATCGTTCATGTCTCTTAGCACGTCAGCTACGTTTGCCGGTCCCGCGTCGCCAAAGTCAACGATCTTGTGCGTGCCCTCTTTTTTGAACTCTGACAGGTACGCATTTACGTTGGCAAACTCTACAACGCGTTTCACTTGTTCTGGCGATAACCGAGAACTCGCATGCTTGACTGAAACCGATACGGAGTCGGTCAAACTCCCACCGATCTTACCCCAACGGGTAGCAGCCTCTTTACCAAGATGCTCTAAATATGATCCTGTTAAAGGTCGGACCGACTGCTGCTGATTTTTACTGCCTTCTGGGAGATCGTAAGACATGCGAACCTCGACACCGAACGGTAACACGCAGAAAAGCTATAAGAGAATGTTGAAGGACTCCGTGAGTCTTACGGAAGCGGCCACAATTCTCGGGGTAGGGAAGAGAACCATTCTCGACTTTATGGAAAGCGGTCTTCTGTGTGCCAAGTCGGGGCGACGCAACATAGACCTAAATGACATCGCAGGTCTTGCTGAAGTCCTCAGGGACAAGAATCGTCTCAACCCCCTCAACGCCGTAGGCAACGCCCTGCAAGCCCTCATACGCACGATGAGGCTAGAGAAAAGAGTCAGCCGCATGGAAGGCTTGCTAGGGGTGGACGCCTACGAGATGCCGATGAGTGAGGATGACATAACCACCACCTATGCAAAGTGCAGAACGCTGGCGTCGCGAGACACCAGCACGCTGCGCGCCTCCGAAGTCATCGAGTGGGCGTACACATTCGGGAACGTCACGGAAGAGTACTTAGACCTTGTTGCCGTATACACCTCCGACCACGAGCCGTGGGTCGCCTACCTAGAAGCCGCACAGAGTCTCGCCGTGCACGCACCAAGAGATCAGTTCCCAATAAGAAAAGACCTAGAAGTCGCGTACGCGTACTTGACCGCGTCCAGAAAACACCTACGACAAGTAGCCTACTTTTACGTGCGCAAAGCCCATGGAAAACCAATCGCAGACAGGGCCTTTCCAGAGACGGTCGTAGGCGACCGCGACGATGCCATAATGAACGTAGTATTTTCCTTGGACGCTTTCAGAGAGAAACGAAAGAAGGTTACCCCTGGTCTACCGGAGACCACTCCTGACTGCCGAACGAAGGGCCTCTAGTTTGCTCCTCTCGGCGGGGCGCGATAACGTCCGGGCGAGGGATCTTGATCATACTTCCTAGGAAGCAATACAGCAGAGAGTGAAAGCAATCATCTGGCATGTCCGGCGAGTGCATGTACTGAATCATACGTAGCGTCTCACTGTACTCGCTGAAGATATTGCACATGTCAGAGGCGCAGGGGTCCTGAAACTCCTCCCACCTAGGAAATACGAACACGCCGCGTTTGATAGCGTTGAAGATGTCACTCATGACTTCTGTCCGATGCACCTTCCATCGGAGCAGCTTGCCGTCCCACTCAACCTTCTTCTTGCAGCGTGCCATGTACTGAAACTTATGAACTCGTTGCGGGCCGAACTGACGAACCAGATGATCGTTGCGATCGAAGCCGCCTCCGTAGTCGGTAGCTATAACAGCGACGTTGAAACGTCGAACCAGATCGCAAATCATCTCCAACTGCACGGGTGGTTCTGTCTCCTTACCCGTGCACCGGTGCATGTAGAATATAACAAACTTCATGTTTACGTACGTACCTAGCGTAATCGCCGTGTAGCTATGCTCTCCGGTGCCGTAGTCCACCCCCATAAACACTGGAGCGGCGAAGCTTCTACCCTCGTACTTCGCTACATCCTCCGGACACATACTGATATCAGGAGAGCAATGCTCTCGTACCTGCGAGAGACTTAGCGGACGCATGCCGGAATCGAAGGAAATGCCCAGAACTTCGTTGTAAAACTTGGCTCTGGGATACGTCTCATACTGGTGTATTAGTTCGCTCCACGGCTTCCACGGCACCATCAGCTGCGGAATTCGAAAGCTCTGGAACATCTCCTTGTCAGGACGGTAAGTAACTTGCGATGCCCACTGTGCGTCTGCGTGCATAGGGTCTAGGCGCCCTCCACAGTTCTCGCAAATGAGGTACTTCTTACCGATGTTCTTCTCACCCAATATGTTCCAGTACCTGCCAGCGCCTGCAGAGGACCCGCACGCATCACAGGGAACTACCCACTCTCCCTGCGTGGACATCTTAGATCTGTAGTGTTCTATCGTATTGTCTAGACTCTTAGGAGTCCCGGCGAATACATACTTCTTAAGAGCCTCTGGAGCGTGGCTGGTACACTGCTCCATAACAGGAACGTTGTCGTAGATGATATCTTGAATCTCGTCCAAGATAAGCATGTACGCAGGGATTCCGCGGGTTCTGTCAGCAGTTAGATACGAGTACCTGAGTGTGATTTTAGAGCGATTTACGAACTGCTTCTCGAAGATGTTCTTCGCCAAATACCCCGTAGAAAACGCTGTCAGAATCTCGCTAGTGTCCATGGGCTCCTTGAGCCTGTCGGCACTAAACGTCTTCGTTTGCATTGCGGACGGGGATACGTACAGAGTCTTGTACGAAGGTATGATGCAGGAATAACTGAGCGCTAGATTGCCGCACAGAGTACTCTTCTCAACCTGACGAGCGGCGACCAAAAGTACGCGTCTTGCTGGGCTGTCATAGGGCGCCACCATGTGCCGACGCCCTTCGAAAGAGAATTTCTCCAGCAGCCCCGTTTCTGAATTGGGCATGCGCATGGCAAACCCAACGAACTGACTGGGGCGCAGCTTCAATACCTGTGCTTGCATTCGGTGGAAGGCTTCGCCGAGATAACCAAAGCTATCAACGACTTCCGGACCCGTTTCTTCAAAGTCCTCATCCTGAAAGTCGTCTAGGTCGACGAAGTGCTCGTCGTGCATAATCACCTCCGTGTACCCGCCCAAGCTAGCAGAGTCGCTCGAAGAGGGAATACAAAACGTCGTGTCTTCTCTGCAAAGAGCAGGACCAGAACACTGGACGGCACAGCAAAAGTACGAAGACGTCGATGGTAAAACTACGACGGTCTACATAAAGCTTCGCGAAGCTATTGCCAAAGAGGCGCAGCCACACGTTGTAGATTACACCAGAAGGTATCTGCGTGCCTGCGGATTCAAAGTGCGATCTGTCTCACTCTGCAAGCGCTACTGCACGGTAAGGGTGTCTAACATTTGATCCAACTTCTCTAGGAACTTATGGGCAAATCCGTCTTTATCAAGCAGCGTGCCAAAGCCCTTCGCGCCGAGCCACCAAGACTCCATGTCGTCCACGTAAGTCGCCGACACACGAGGATAGCCAGCCTGAAAGTGCTCTACAGCCACACGCTCTAGAGCTACAGGAAACACCTTCAACCAGTAAGAAAAGTCCTTCGCGCGCTCTGGCGAACGGAAGAAGTGGAACACAAAGTCCTGCCCCTTCATTGTGTATTCCGCCAGGAACGTTGTGTAGTCTTTCACTTCTACGAAATCCAAAGGAAGAACGCCACAAGGCTGTCCCTGAACTTCTTCCACATCGGGTGTTTCAGGCTTCATCTTCTACCTCAACCACAGCGCCCTTAGTCTCTATCATCTGCAGGTCTGTGGTGTGTCTTCCCGCGCTCAGTTGCGCGATATGCGGTATCGGTCGATTGTCAGTGTCGATGCTCAGTGAATGGAACTGTTCTATGAGTTTGGCTTCTGGCTTGTGTGACTTCTCCATAAGCTCCGTCGCTACCTGCGCTGTTGTTATGAAGTTCCTGGCCATCTCAGATGACTTCAAACCATCCTCCAGAACCATTTGATACGCCTTGATTCCAGACACAACACGAACGCGTT
>RPRK01000318.1 GCA_003818495.1 Burkholderiales bacterium | reverse complement strand
TGAACTCGAAGCCGTCTGTGCCCATCGGGTTGGCCCAGGCGGAGGTCGTCGTGGCGGTCATGGTGCGGTCTCCTCGATGCCCGTCGGCGCGCGGGTGCGCCGCTTCGGCGGATCGGACCATTCTAGGCATCCGGCGCGCCAGCCGATTGCGTCCGGATGGCGCCCGATGCGCATGTGGCGCATGATCCCGCCAACACTGTGTTCATTCGAGGCAGATCATGCCCCTGCGATCCGATCTCCCCGCCACGCGGGTCGAACTCGACCGCACCGACCTGCGCATCCTGGCCGAGCTGCAGCGCGACGGGCGGCTGAGCAACCAGGAACTCGCCGACCGGGTGTCGCTGTCGCCGTCGCCGTGCCTGCGCCGCGTGCGCCGGCTCGAGGAGAGCGGCGTGATCCGCGGCTACGCGGCGCTGATCGAGCCGCGCGCGGTCGGTCTCGGCGTGGTCGCCTACTCGAGCGTGAAGCTCGAGAAACGGGCGCCCGCGCGGGGCGCGAAGATCCCGTACGACGAGTTCCGCGAGGCGGTGCGCGACTGGCCCGAGGTGGTGGCCTGCCACGCCACGACCGGTGACGTCGACTACCTGCTGCGCGTCCACGTCGGCACGCTCGACGACTTCTCGCGCTTCGTGCAGCAGCGGTTGCTGCGGCAACCGGGTGTGCTCGACGTGCGGACGAGCTTCGCGCTGGACGTGATCAAGGACACGACGGCGTTGCCGCTGCCGGGCGGGCGGTGAGTCGGACACCCGCCTAGCCTATCGGGATGAGGTCGGAAATGATGGTTTTAGTTTAAGTTATCACCATCAAACCAATTCCTGGAGAGGGTGATGCCGGCAATCGACAAGCAGACCGCGCTGCGGGCACGGATCGTCTGGCCCTGCCGCGCGATCCGTGCCGCGGCCATCGGCTACGCCGCGTGGTCGCTGCTGCGGGTGGGTGCGTTCTGGGCGGATGCCGAGTTCGTGGCGCGAGCCTTTTCCGGCTGGTACGGCGGCGAGCCGGCACTGGCCGACGGGCTGCGGCGAGCGGCCGGCTTCGGCCTGTCGCTCGCAATCTGGGCCCTGGTGATCGGCGGCGTCGTCGCGGTCTGGCGCCTGACCGGCCACTACCTGGCGGGCCGGGTGTTCTCGGTCGATGCGTCGGTCGCGCTCAAGCGCGTCGGCCAGCTCGGACTGGCGGCCGCGGCGCTCGACATCGCGCTGCGCCCCGTCATCCGCGCGCTGCTGTCGCCCGGGCCCGCGCTCGACCCGCACTTCCTCGCGCGCTGGGTCCGCCCCGAGGACCTCCTCTATGCCGCCGTGTTCGGTGCGCTGTGGGTGCTGGCGCACGTCCTCGAATCGGCGGCGTCGCTGTCCGACGAGGTCGAGCAGTTCGTCTGAGACCTGCGATGCCGATCGTCGTGGAACTGGACGTGATGCTCGCACGCCGCAAGATGCGCTCGAAGGAACTGGCCGAGCGGATCGGCCTGTCGGAGCAGCAGGTGTCGATGCTGCGCTCCGGACGCGCGCGCGGCGTGCGCTTCGACACGCTGGCGCGGATCTGCGAGGTGCTCGACTGCCAGCCCGGCGACCTGCTGATCCACCGGGCCGGACCGCCTCAGGACTGAAGCGCCTTCCACATCTCGATGTCGCGCTCCGCCGTCCAGATCCGCGGATGCTTGATGCCGCTGGCCTCGTCGTAGGCCCGGGTGACGTCGAACGGCAGGCAGTGCTCGTAGATGAACACGCCGCCGAACACCGGGTCCATCACCTGGCGGACGTCGCCGAACACCGTCTTCAGGTCCTTGCCGGCGGCGACGCCGGCGCGGGCCGTGGCGTACAGGTCGGTGACCCACCGGCGGGTGTACTCGATCGCCTTCTCGCAGTCCTCGGGCGTCGTCATCGCCGGGCCGCGTCCGGGCACCAGCTTGTGCGGCTTGAGCGCCCGCAGGGCCTCGAGCGTGGCCGGCCACTCCTCGAGCTGCGCGTCGCCGGTGTAGACGCCGGCGTTGTACTCGACCAGGTCGCCCGAGAAGATCACGTCCTGCGACGGGACCCAGGCGATGGTGTCGCCCTTGGTGTGGCCCGGGCCGATGTGCTTGAGCCGGACCTCGAGCTTGCCGAGGAACAGCGTCAGGTCCCGCTCGAAGACCATCGTCGGCCAGGTCAGGCCGGGAACGGTCTCGACGCCGGCGAACAGCCGCGGGAAGCGCTCGATCTCGCTCTTCATGTCCTGCGCGCCGCGCTCCACGATCAGTTCGTAGGTGCCGCGCGAGGCGATCACCTCGGTCGCGCCCTCGGCGAAGTAGGCCGACGCGCCGAGCACGCGGACCGCGTGGTAGTGCGAGAGCACGACGTACTTGATCGGCTTGTCGGTGACCGCGCGGATGCGCGCGATCAGGTCCTGCGCCATCGCCGGCGTGGCGGTGGTGTCGATCACCATGCAGGCGTCGTCGCCGATGATGACGCCCGAGTTCGGGTCGCCCTCGGCGGTGTAGGCCCAGCAGTTGGCGGACAGCTGCGTGAAGGTGACCTGCTTGGCGGCGAGGTCGCCCTTGGAGGCGAACGAGGTGCTCATGGGAGGCTCCGGTGTCGGGCGGGCCGTGGGCCGGCCGGAGCGGGGATTATACGAAGCCCCCTCCGATGCCCTCAGGTCCCGGTGCGACGTGCCGCCTGCGGCCGCGCCGGCTCCGCCAGCGCCCCCGGTGCCGCCGGTGCCGCCGGCTCCGCCATCACGACGCCCCGCTCCCACAGCTCGATCACCAGCTCCGCATAGCGCTCGTAGCTCATCGGCCCGTCGGGGCGCAGCCAGGCGAAGGTGAAGTTGATCATGCCGAACAGCGCCATCGTGGCCGGCTTGCGCTCGCCCGCCGCGAACCGGCCGGGTGCGACCCGCTCGAGGGTATCGGCCACCGCATCGACGACCGCGCGCTGCTGCGACTCGATCCGCTCGCGCTGCCCGGGTGCGAGGAACTTCACGTCGTTGAGCAGCGCGACGTGCCGCTCGCGCGAGTCGCGATACTCGATCAGCAGGGCGCGCACCAGCGCGGCCAGCTCCTCCCGTGGTGCGAGCCCGCGTGCCCGCACCGCGTCGACCAGCGCCACCAGCCGCCGGACGTACCGGTCGAGCGACTCGAACAGCAGCGATTCCTTGCTCGGGAAGTAGTGGTAGAGCCGCGCCTTCGACGTGCCGCAGGCCTGCGCGAGCTGCGCCATCGACGCGCTCGGATAGCCGATCTCGGAGAACGCCTGCGTCGCGAGCGCGAGGATGCGGTCGCGCTGGTCGTCGTAGTCGACGGCCTTGGGTCGCGCCACCTCAGCGCTCGTCGTAGCTGACCACGACGCGCTCGCTCACCGGATGCGCCTGGCAGGTCAGCACGAAGCCCGCGGCGACCTCGTGCGGCTCGAGGGTGTAGTTCTTGTCCATCCTGACCTCGCCCTCGAGCACCTTGGCGCGGCAGGTGCAGCACACGCCGCCCTTGCAGGCGTAGGGCAGGTTGGCGCCGGCGCCGAGGCCGGCGTCGAGGATCGCCTGGCCCTCGAAGGGCACGCGCAGGTGCCGCTCCTTGCCGTCGACGATGATCACGACCCGGGCCGCCGGCGTGGTCTCGGAGACCGTCGCGACCTTCTGCGCACCGGACGGCGAGGGCGTTCCGAAGCGCTCGACGTGGATCCGCGCGCGCGGCACGCCGGCGCCCGCGAGCGCGGCCTCGGCCGCGTCCATCATCGGTCCCGGCCCGCAGACGAAGGCCTCGTCGATCGTCTCGCCGGCCAGCACGGTGCGCATCAGTTCGCCGCAGCGCGCCTCGTCGAGCAGTCCCGACAGCAGGTCGACCTCCTGCGGCTCGTCCGACAGGACGTGGACCAGCCGCAGCCGGTCCATGTAGCGGTTCTTCAGCTCCTCGAGCGTCTCGAGGAACATGATCGAGCCGACGGTGCGGTTGCCGTAGACGAGGGTGAAGCTGCTGCGCGGCTCCGTGGACAGGATCGTCTTGATGAGCGACAGCATCGGCGTGATGCCCGAGCCGCCCGCGAAGCCGACGTAGCGGCTGGCGCGCGTCGGGTCGAGCTCGGTGGTGAAGCGCCCGTCCGGCGTCATCACGTCGATCGCGCGACCGGCCGCGAGCGATTCGTTGGCCCAGTTCGAGAAGCGACCGCCGGCCACGCGCTTGATCGCCACGCGCAGCTCGCCCCGCGCCTCGTAGTCCGGCACGCCCACGCAGACCGAGTACGAGCGCCGGACGTCCTCGCCGTCGATCGTCTCGCGCAGCGTGAGGAACTGCCCGTGCCTGAAGCGGTACGCGTCGCGCAGTTCGGGCGGCACGTCGAAGGCGACCGAGATCGCGTCCGCGGTCTCGGGGCGCACGTCGCGG
>RPRK01000317.1 GCA_003818495.1 Burkholderiales bacterium | reverse complement strand
GTCTTACACATCGATGCGCCAACAGGCCGTACGGCTTATGTGATATCTGCCAATGATACTCCAAATTATTTAAAAGCACAAGCTGATGTAGTTCTGGATGGGGTAGCTGACCAAACAGAGATAAATACAGCTTTAGCTGTATACCAAAATGTATATCTGCTTGAAGGTAATTTTAATATAACCGGATATATTGACAACGCAGTCGCTGATACACGATTAGTAGGTGCTGGTAAAGATTTAACCGTCATAAATGCTGCCGGAATAGCCTGGGGTTCTGTTAAACTTAACGCCGCTGGAGCGACTATTGAGGACTGCACCATTCATGGCGATGGTACTACCGCCAATGAACAAGGGATAGTACTATATGGCGCTGATAGCCGCGCTGATAATGTTCGCTCTACTAATTGTAAGCTTAACAACTTCAAATCTGGCGGTTCAGGAGCAGGCGATACCAGTATGCGGTGGATGATAAACTGTGAGAGCGACCACTGCCAGAGTACCAGCTCTACCACTGGCGCATTTGCGCCCTATAACTGCAACACTACGGTTATCAATTTCTACACCCATGATAATCTCAACAATGATATTCTGCCATATATGTCTCCAGATAACACCCTGGATATTTATAACGTAACAGCTTACGGCAGTCCGAGCTTCCTCAAACCCCTGGAGAAATCTGGTAATATCGTGGCTCATGGCCAAATCAAAATAGACGGATACGAGATTAGAAACTGCACTGGCATAGTCTTCAATGGCAGTGCCTTGGGAGGACTTTATTCTCCGATACAGATACTTAACGGTTCTATTTTTAACTGCGGGAACAACGCCATTGATGGCGGCGGAAGCATAGGGTGGAAGGTCAATAACTTCCTCATTGACGGAGTTAATCTGGGCGATGTCGGTGGAGAAGGATATGGGATTACCAATATCCGCCAAGGCGAAGTAGGCAACGGTATCATCCGCCACTGCTGGCGTTCTGGTGTGGCCGCCTATAACGACCAGCATGGTAATTATCACGATATCCTGATTGAGGATAGTGGGCTAACCAAATATTTCAGTGGGGAAGCCCCTAGCAATTATGGGTTCATTCTTTGGTCTAGTGATGTGGCCAGCCCATGCAGGGATAATATACTTACGAGAATTACAGTCCGCGATACTCAAACTACTTCGGCTAAGACTTTATCCGAAGCAGCTACAGCCGGTAATACGTATGTCAAGTATACTGGCTCCCTAGACTTCAGACCAGGCCAGTGCGTGAAAGTACACGAGGGAGCGACCAACAATTACGCTCTTGTGACATCGGTATCATTGACTGGTGGGGTTACTACGGTAAATCTTGACCGCGTCCTATCCAATAACTTCACCACCTCTGGTGATATTACGGGCATGGCCACTACTAACGGAGGTATTGAGGAACTTATCTCCGGCTCCGGTGTAGTCACCGCCAATATTATTAAATACTGTGATTTATCCACCGGACTTGTTACTCCCTGGACACGAGCAGTTGGCAGTACCTCAAAAGTTACTGGCAACATTGGGCTAATTACAGAAGCTAACGGTGTTGCTACTAATGTTACCCTTGATGGTTCTGGAGTTGGGGTAATACCTCATGGCTGTGCGGTTACTCCTGCTTACGCTCAAGTGCAGTGCCAGAGTGATAATCTGAACGTCAGGATTACGAGTATAGACGCTACGAATATCAATATTCTTGTAAAAGACCTGGCAGGAAACGTAGTTACGGATGATACCCATGACTTTTACTGGAAGGTTGAATAATTGAGAACAGCAACAGCAACATTACTTGCAGCGCAGAAAGCTGCAACAAGACAACCTTACCTGAAGATGGTATTCACATCTTTAGATGGAGAAACAACTTATGACTTCAGCAGCGACTCCGTAGCCTTCGGTAATAGACTATTCCTACTAGACTTCTATGAAGAATCCTACAACGGGAATGGTCGCAACGTACATAGTTACATACATCGGGCAATAAAGGGGTTGGAATATGCGTAAACTTTTAGTCGCTATATTAATTTCCACTTTTATGAGGTAGTATAGGTGTTTCGTAAATGGCTTTCGGTAATCGTATTACTTACCCTGCTTACTAGCCTTTTTGTCTCATTTCCTGTACAGAGCGCGGATACCAAAGGCGATAACGTAACCTATGGGCTAAACTCTTATGAAAAAGGCCAAGAAATAATTGAACTGCGTACCGAGACTTCTAAAACAACTTATCTTGGTAATGGCAAATACCAATTCCAAACGGGCGGGGCTATTTCTCATTGGAAGTATGACTACAAAGACGGAAAGGAACAATGGAAAGAAACTGATTTAACATTTAAAGACGGTAGAATAACAGAGGCTCCATTTACACTTGAAGTCAACGGCCTGGAAGTCACGATGACCAGTCGTAAAACTGGAACTATCCAGACGTTAACGCTAGATAAAATAGACGGTTTAACAAGCGTAAAAGCTAGTGAATGGGTATATTCCAACAATACAGCCACCTGGAAAGACGCTGCTCTTGATACTGATGTTGTTCTGGAGGTTTTGCCGGAGGGCTTCAGGTACAAGCGTATCCTAAAATCTGATAAGGCTCTGCTAGAAGCTGAATACCTGCAAAGCAAATCAGTTGGAACTAAAGACGATATTGTTTTGAGAGTCTCTGCCAGAGATGCGGACGGGATTGAGGTTGACGTAGCAAAAACAGTCACAGCCTCAAAGATAATTGAATCGGTAGATAAAACCAAAGACCTATCAAAAATCAAATACCCCATTGAAATTGACCCCAGCCCTTTGATTGTTGGGACTTCAAAAGATAACGCTATATATCAGGCGGCTGCAACAACTAACTATGGCACAATTACTACTATCCGTGTAAAGGATAGAACTTCAAATACTATACGGTCAATTCTTGAAACGGATATATCTGGCATTCCTGCTGGACAAACG
Organism: Burkholderiales bacterium; assembly: GCA_003818495.1. Classification (GTDB taxonomy): domain Bacteria; phylum Pseudomonadota; class Gammaproteobacteria; order Burkholderiales; family Burkholderiaceae_E; genus UBA4615. The sequence goes on along the minus strand of RPRK01000317.1, from coordinate 1,401 downwards.
CTTACTTCAGCAACGAGGGGATTATACTATTACGGATATTCAGATGGAGACCCGGTTGGTAAAACACTATTAGTATATAAATTAACTCGTACTGATTGGGTAGAAATTGAATCTACTTGGAATATTTATAAAGCTGACAACAACTGGTCTTCTGCTGGCGGGGATTATGATAGTGATGGGACTCCGGCCGCAGGAAGTGCTATTGTCCCTGCTTCTGCTGCATGGATGAGTTGGGATATATTGGCTATATGCCAAGATGCGTATACCAATGGAGTTGCCGTTGAGGAATTAATAAGGTGTGAAACTGAGGGCTTATCTTCAGGTTATAGCGAAACAAAATTCTGGTCAAAAGAATATTCAAACGCTGCGTACCGTCCCGTACTCACCATAGAGTACGAGGCGGCATCGTCTGCCCCTACCGTAGTCACTAACCCTACAATCAACATTGAGGAAACAACCGCAACAGCCAGTGGTAACATCACGGCAACATCGGCAAACACCACAGAACAATACTTCCAGTTTGGTACGGCAACCGGAACGTATACCGATAATGTAACTACGACTGAAAACCTTGGTGTTGGCGAAATGCAATTCTCGTTAACCGGATTAACGCCGGGTGAACTTTACTTTGGTCGTGCAGGGGCTAAAATTGACGGTGATATCGGTTGGGGTGATGAGGTTACATGGATTCAAAAACCTGAACCTGTTACGGATTTTCATTCAAGCGATAACGGCACAAGTTGGATATTCCTTGAGTGGACTAATGGCTCTGGTATGGATTTGGTGGGAATACGGTATGATACTGGTTCTGCGCCAAGTGATAACGAAACCGGAACACAGGGCTATTGGGGTAGTGATTCATCGGCGAATATTACCGGACTATCCGATAATACTACCTACTTTTTCAGGGTAGACACGTACGCCACAGAAGGCGGTTTGTGGAGTAAAGCGGACGGCGATGTAACGTGTTCTGACACTACGGACTTATTATCTTCGCCGACTGTTATTACTAACGCAGCTACCTTGGTTGAAGAAACAACTGCTACCATGAATGGGGAGATTACAGACTACGGAAATGAATACTGTACTCGTGGCTTTGAATGGGGTACTGCAACGGGTGTATACGGTGATAGCTGGTCGGAGAGTCCATTCGGTAATGGCGTGTACAGTTACGGTGCTTCCAGTCTAACCAAAGGCGAAGCGTATTATTATATTGCAACTGCCAATAATACCGCTGGAGATGGAAGCGGAGTAGAACAAAAGTTTCTCACCAAACCGGATTTGCCAACGGGGATTAACTTGACTCCTGGGGCAGGGGAAATATTTATTGAATGGAATCCAGCGGATGGGGCGGATAAGTACATGGTACGAGGTTCTACAAGTGGTTATCCTGCCAACTAT
>RPRK01000316.1 GCA_003818495.1 Burkholderiales bacterium | reverse complement strand
GCGCCCCCCGTGGAGCGGGCGCCGCATGGCGGAGCCGGGAATTCGGCGAGCAACGCTCGCTGCCGGCGTAGCGACCGCCGCGAAGCGGCGGGCTCCTGCGGCGCACTGGTGCGACACAAAACGGGAACCCGGCGAGAGCCGGCTGATCAATCCCCCGGCACCCTCGGCGGTCGCGCCCCGAACAGCGCCGTCCCCACTCGAACGATCGTCGCGCCTTCCGCGATCGCCGCCTCCAGGTCCGCCGACATCCCCATCGACAGCGTGTCGACCGCCAGGCCTTCGGCCTGCAGCCGCTCGAACACCGTCCGCACCCGCGCGAACTGAGCCCGCTGGGCCACCGGATCATCGGTGGGCGCGGGGATCGCCATCAGCCCGCGCAGCCGCAGCCGCGGCAGGCCGACGATGACGCGCGCGAGCGCGAGCGCCTCCTCCGGGTCGCAGCCGCTCTTGGTGGCCTCGCCGCTGACGTCGACCTGGATGCAGACCTGAAGCGGCGCGAGCGCGTCGGGCCGCTGTTCGGACAGCCGGCGCGCGACCTTGTCGCGGTCGATGCAGTGGACCCAGTCGAACGACTCCGCGATCGGGCGGGTCTTGTTCGACTGGATCGGTCCGATGAAGTGCCAGACGAGCGGTCCGCCACCGTCGGCCTGCGACCGCCCGGACGACTGGAGCGGCCGCCGGTCGCCGACCTCTGTCCTCTTGGCCAGCGCTTCCTGCAAATAGTTCTCGCCGAAGTCCCGTTGTCCGGAGCCGGCGAGTTCGAGCACCGCGTCGGCGTCGAAGGTCTTGCTCACGGCGAGCAGCGCGACGTCGTCCGGAGCCCGGCCGCAGGCCCGTGCCGCGTTCGCGATCCGCTCGAGCACCGCCGCGTGGCGGTCTCGCAACGACGCGGTACCGTCCGTCGCGACCCGCGACGGGTCTTCGGTCGAGGCGGGCGCCGGCGGGGCAGGGTCCCTACCATCGTCCTTTCTGGGGTCGGAATCGGCCGTCGAGGCACTCATGGACATCGCGGAACTTCTCGCTTTCTCGGTCAAGAACAAGGCATCGGACCTGCACCTGTCGGCGGGACTTCCACCGATGATCCGCGTGCATGGCGACGTTCGCCGGATCAACCTCCCGCCGATGGAACACGAGGCGGTGCACGGGATGATCTACGACATCATGAACGACGCCCAGCGCAAGGATTACGAGGAGAACCTGGAGTGCGACTTCTCGTTCGCCATCCCCGGCCTCGCGCGCTTCCGCGTCAACGCCTTCCAGCAGCAGCGCGGCGCGGGCGCCGTGATGCGGACGATTCCCTCGAAGATCCTCTCGCTCGAGGACCTCAACGCGCCGAAGATCTTCGGTGAGCTCGCCTCGCAGCCGCGCGGCCTGATCCTCGTGACAGGTCCGACCGGCTCGGGCAAGTCGACGACGCTCGCCGCGATGATCAACCACGTGAACGAGAACGTCTACGGCCACATCCTGACCGTCGAGGATCCGATCGAGTTCGTGCACGACTCCAAGCGCTGCCTGATCAACCAGCGCGAGGTCGGACCGCACACGCTGTCGTTCACCAACGCGCTGCGCTCGGCGCTGCGCGAGGACCCGGACATCATCCTGGTCGGCGAGCTGCGCGACCTCGAGACCATCCGGCTGGCGCTGTCGGCGGCCGAGACCGGCCACCTGGTGTTCGGCACGCTGCACACCTCGAGCGCGGCCAAGACCATCGACCGGATCATCGACGTGTTCCCGGCGGCCGAGAAGGAGATGGTCCGGGCGATGCTCTCCGAATCGCTCAAGGCCGTGATCTCGCAGTCGCTGCTCAAGACGAAGGACGGCGGCGGACGGGTCGCTGCGCACGAGATCATGATCGGCACGCCGGCGATCCGGAACCTGATCCGCGAGGCCAAGGTCGCGCAGATGAACGCCGCGATCCAGACCGGCGCGTCGGTGGGCATGCAGACCCTCGACCAGTGCCTGACCGACCTGGTCCGGCGCAACACGATCTCGATGGCCGAGGCGCGTTCGGCCGCGGCCAACAAAGACAACTTCCCCGGCTGAACGCCGAAAGGATCGCTGAACGATGGCGTCGATGTCCGATCAGAAGCCGTCCCCGACGTCTGCCGCCGGGGCACGTCCGATCGGAATGGAGCGCGAGCAGGCCTCCAAGTTCCTGCACGACCTGCTCAAGCTGATGATCTCCAAGCGCGGCTCGGACCTGTTCCTGACCGCCGAGTTCCCGCCGGCCTTCAAGATCGACGGCAAGCTGACGCCGGTCTCGAACGTTCCGCTGACGCCGCAGCACACCATCGAGCTCGCGCGGGCGCTGATGAACGACCGCCAGGCCGGCGAGTTCGAGGCGAAGAAGGAGCTGAACTTCGCGATCAGCCCGAGCGGCATCGGCCGCTTCCGGGTCAACGCCTTCATGCAGCTCGGCCGCGTCGGCGTGGTGCTGCGGACCATCCAGACGCAGATTCCGCGCTTCGAGGAGCTCGACCTGCCGCCGGTGATGCGCGACCTGTCGCTGACCAAGCGGGGCCTGATCATCATGGTCGGCGCCACCGGCTCGGGCAAGTCGACCTCGCTCGCGGCGATGATCGGCTACCGCAACGAGAACACCTACGGGCACATCGTGACCATCGAGGATCCGGTGGAGTTCGTGCATCCGCACCGCAACTGCATCGTCACCCACCGCGAGATCGGCGTCGACACCGACAGCTGGGAGATGGCGCTGAAGAACACGCTGCGCCAGGCGCCCGACGTGATCATGATCGGCGAGATCCGCGACCGCGAGACGATGGAGCACGGCATCGCGTTCGCCGAGACCGGCCACCTGTGCATGGCCACGCTGCACTCGAACAGCGCCAACCAGGCGCTCGACCGCATCATCAACTTCTTCCCCGAGGAGCGACGTCAGCAGCTGCTGATGGACCTGTCGCTGAACCTGAAGGCGATCGTCTCGCAGCGCCTGCTGCCGATCGCGAACGGCAAGGGCCGAGTCCCCGCGGTCGAGGTGCTGCTGAACACGCCGCTGGTCAGCGACATGGTGTTCAAGGGCGAGGTCTCGGGCATCAAGGACGTGATGAAGAAGTCCCGCGAGCTCGGCATGCAGACCTTCGACCAGGCGATCTACGACCTGTACGAGAAGGGCAAGATCACCTACGAGGACGCGCTGCGCAACGCCGACTCGGTGAACGACCTGCGGCTCAACATCAAGCTCAACAGCAAGCTGAACACGCGCAGCCTCGGTGCGGGCACCGAGCACCTCGACATCGTCTAAGGTGCCGTGTCCGCCGGCGGCGCGTCCTTGCGCGCCGAGCCGGCGACCATCTCGATCCTGAACAGCCGGCACTCGAGCGCGCCGTTGAAGAGCGGCGTGCGCTTCGAGGGCTTGAGCCGCATCATCCGCGGCACCTCGAGGTCGTTGGTGAACAGGCACACGCTCCAGCCGGCGAACTTCTGCTTCAGCTGAGTGGCGAACGCCGGCCAGAAGCGCTCGGCGCCGGTCAGCGATTCGCGCCCCTTCACGTCGAGCCGCTCGCCGTAGGGCGGGTTGGCGAGCAGCAGCCCGGACGGCGCGGGCGCCGCCTCGAGGTGCAGCACGTCGATCTGGCGCAGCGACACCCAGCGCGGGTCGGCGCCGCAGCGCGCGAGGTTCGCTCGGGCCGCGGCGATCGCGGCCTCCGAGACGTCCGAGCCGAAGATCGCAGCCGCGGCCGGCGCATCGCGCGGGACGACGCGGCGCATGCGCTCCCAGGCGTCGCGGTCGAAGCCCCGCATCCGCTCGAAGGCGAACGGCCGCTGGGCGCCGGGCGGCACGCCGGCGGCGATCATCGCGGCTTCGACGACGATCGTGCCGGAGCCGCAGAACGGGTCGAGCAGCGGCATGCCGGGCGCCCAGCCTGAGAGCGCCAGCAGGCCGGCCGCGAGGTTCTCCTTCATCGGCGCGTCGACGCCGTCGCGGCGCCAGCCGCGCTTGAACAGCGATTCGCCGGACCAGTCGAGGTAGAGCGTGCAGCGGCCTGCGTCGAGGAAGGCGAAGACGCGCCGGTCGGGTCGCTGCTTCTCGATCGAGGGCCGGTCGCCGACGCGGTCGCGCGCGCGGTCGACGATGCCGTCCTTGATGCGCAGCGTCGCGAACTGCAGGCTGCGTACCGGCGCACCCACCGCGGTGGTGTCGACCCGCAGCGAGGCGAGCGGATCGTGCCAGCGCTCCCACTCGGTCTCGTGAGCCAGCCGGTACAGGTCGTCCTCGCCCCGGTACGAGCCGTGCGCCACCTGCTGCAGCACGCGGCTCGCGATCCGCGAGTGCAGGTTGGCCTTCAGCGCGACATGGGTGTCGCCCTCGAAGCGCACGCCGCCCGAGGGCGTCTCGCGGACCGTCGCCCCGAGCGCACGGAGCTCGTCGGCCAG
>RPRK01000315.1 GCA_003818495.1 Burkholderiales bacterium | reverse complement strand
CTTCATAATGGTACAAATAAAACAAGAGCAAAGGTAATTGATTTTTTTGATAATATGTCAAAACTTTCAGCAAAACAGAGTCAAAAACGTTTAAGTGTTTATAGAGACAAATTAGGCTTTAATGTTCAATTAAAAGAAATTAAATAACGATTTATTTGCGTTTGGAATATAATAAATTAAAAAGGAAAAATATATGATTCAACCTATGTTAACATTAATATCTGAACAAGAACAAAAAAATATAAAAATATCTGGGTATATGAAAATGCTTCGAGCTGTATTATATACTACTGGAATTGTTTTAGCTTTAACAGTAGCTCCAGTTAATACTGTATGGGAATTTATTTATAGAGCATTATTATCTTGGCTTTATGTAGTATATTATATTTCAACTAATTTTTCTATAGTTATTGGAATTTCTTTTGGGTTGTTAGGTTTATCCTTTTCTATAATGCTGGAATATATCACAATTATACTTAGGCAGAATGATAAATTTTTAGGTTCATTAACTGAAAATATTTATCAAGATTCAGAAGCAAATTTCTTTAGATTATTAATGGCAATGGGTAAAGGCGATAATAATACATCAGATATAGATTTTGGATTAAATAATGAAGAGCCTGAAGAACCTAAGGAAACTAAAAAAGTAAAGAAAGTTAAAAAAGAAAAGGTATTAAATTAATGAGTGGATCTATAATATATAAGAATAAGCGAATAGATTTTTCTGTTGATGAATGGCAATTGTTTACAAAATATATTATTAAAGATACTTTAACATTTTGGGATGCAATTGCAGAAGACGTTGATGGCGGATTATTGCCACCTGAAATTGCAGGACAACATGAGGCAATTGATAGAAATACTTTGTACAGTTTGAAAATAAAATTAAGAGATATATATGACTAATAAAAATATAATGGTTTTGGGTGATGTTCATGGAAGATGGGGAATGCTTAATTCTCTAATAAATGTACGTATGCCCGAAATAATTTTACAATGTGGTGATTTTGGATTTTTTCCTAATTTTGATAAATTACATCCTAAGATGAAAATATCACATATTAAACCACAAGACACCAAAATTTATTGGTGCGATGGTAATCATGAAAATCATCAGGCTTTATTAGAAAACTATAATGAACCAGTTAATGAAATAGTTAAGAATGTTTTTTATATGAAAAGAGGAAGCGTTTTAGAACTTGAAGACGGAAGAAATGTTTTGTTTATTGGCGGTGCAGATTCAATAGACAAAAATCAAAGAACTATAGGCATTGATTGGTTTAAAGAAGAATTAATTACTCAGGAAGATATTGATAGATGCTTATCAATTAATAAAAAGATTGATATTGTTATCAGTCATACTTGTCCTACTTATTTTGAAATGACAGGGACATTGTATAATTATGGTCGTACTTCAGATCCTTCTCGCAATGCTTTAGATATTATCTTTGATACATTTAAACCAAGCGAATGGTTTTATGGTCATTGGCATCAAAACAAAATAGGGATATATAAAAACTGTAGATTTACTTGTTTGAATATGTTACCTGATAGTGGATGTTTTAGATGGTTATAAAATTTAGTAACTGTTTAAAACATTTTATATAATAATATAATTGAGGATTTTAAATATGAAAGATATTAATATTAATTTTAAAAAATTATTTGAATCATTACTTGTTACATTACTATTTTCAATAGTAAGTTTTTTATTTATATTATTATTGTTTTCATTCCCATTAGTTGTAATAACAATTATTCTTATTTGCTTTATTATTGGTGTTACTATAGGCATTTATAAGGAGATATAATTATGAGTAGCTCAGAAATAATTATTTTTGTAATTGTAGTATCTATATTAGTAGTTATGATGATAAGTTTGATTATATATGCTGTATTTGATTATTATGACATACCGTTTAGGAGAAAAGGAATAGATAGAAAAACATTTAAAAAGATTATTGCTCTTTTGAAAGATGTTAATAATTTAAGTGAGGATAATAGTCTATATGTAGATTTAGGTATTTTAACGTATACCAAAACAAAATCTAACATTGAGTTTAGCTATAAAGGAAAACTTAATGGTATTCTACTTAAATTTAATGTAGGTCAGTATTTAATCTATAAACACTATTATAAGAAAGCATTTAACTTTTTACATCAAATAAAAAAAGATAAAAAATATTATAATGAGTTAGAAAAAATAAATACTATCTTACCTGATATTAAAATAGAAACAAAAAGAACTCAGGGAGAATTATCTTTGATATCTATAGAGGAATCTAAATCCGTTAAAGGAAATTTATCTATGATGAAACAGGAGATGTGATTTTGATGATAATACCAGCACTGTTTGTTTTTGGCCTTATACTTCTTTTACCTATCGGAGTATGTTGTATTGCATTTGAGATTAAAATAAGGTTTAAGCCTTTAGATAAAACATCATTTAAAAAAATTATTAACCTTTTAAAAGATAGTAAAAATTTAAGTATTCGTAGTAACACAATAGGATTTGATACTACAAATAGCTATTTTATTTGGAACGAGGGAAATGTAGGAAGTCTAACTATTTCTTATGATCCAAGAATAAATAGTATTGATCCTAAATTTAATACTATACAACTTTTTATTTTTAGGCATTACTATAGAAAAGTGATCAGACATATAAAACACAAAGAGAAAATAAAAAAGAACTTTGAAAAAAACTATGAACTAAATTCACTATTATCTATTATACCTGATATAAAAATAGAAACAAAAAGAACTTCTGGCGAACTGTCATTGGTATCAGAAAAAGAATGTAAATCAGTTAAAGGTAATTTGTCTATAGTTAATATGAAGTTATAACATGAATCTAATAATGGATGTTTTGAATGGTTGAAATAAAAGATTGTAAGTGTGGAAAAAGTTTATTATTTGTTGGAGAACATATAGATAATATATATGAATCCGATAATAAATATTGGTGTTCTGAATGTGGCCGATTTTATGATAATAATTTATGTTTAGAACCAAAATATTTATTACAAAATGATGATTTTAATTTGAACAAATTCAGATACAGAACAGGAGGTACTTTATAATGAAAATATGTATGCGTAGTTTAGCTGGGACTAAAGCTTGTTTAACTTGTGCAAATAATTATGAAATTATTGAAAATGATTTTTTTCCTTCTACTGAAGATCGTTATGTTGCAATAGAATCTTTTGATACTACTGATGAATTTTTTAAAATGATTGAAGAATTAAATAAAACTAAAGAAGAAAAGAAATGATTAAAGAAGAAAAAAGAACACAACAAATAAGTGTATACCATCGTCATTGTGATGTATGCGATAAAGAAATTCCAAAGGGTATGTTGTGTTCTCGTGCAGTATGTGAAATATGCGGAATAGATTTGTGTGAATCTTGTATCGGTTTTGAGGTAAATACTTCAGGTGATTATAGAGAAGTTTATTGTAAAAGTTGTTGGGATATTGGGGAACAATACCGTCCTGCTATACATCTTCTTGAATCAAGTATTGACAAACTATATGAAAAATGGCATAAGGAATGTAAAGAAAATAATGAGGATGAAAAATCATGATAGCAACAATAATGGTGGTAATTATAATATTTTTAGCAATAATATTTTTTGGAGGCTTAGGATACAAAATATTCAAAATGTAAACTTCTTTATAAGGGTTGACATAAGTAAAAATAAATAGTATAATAAAAATAACAAATGAATAAAAAGGTTGGACTTATGCTAAAATATTGTTTTATTAAAATTTGTATTTTTATATTGTATTGCGATTATTATGGAATAATTATTTTAGGTTTTAATATTTGGAATAGAATATAATTTTCTTATAAGGGTTGACAAAACAGAAACAAAATAATATAATTAAGTATAAACAAAAGATACAAAGGAATATTAATGTCAAATGTAAATTCAATAGCAATTAACATTAACTCTATGAATAGAGAATTGTTAAATATTAATTTTTGGCGCAACACCGAACAAATTGAAGCTTATATACATAATATAATTCAATTCGTTCAACCAACCGTTAAATATAATGTGCGTGTTACTTTTGGCGAAAATCCATATTGTAGGGTTGATAATGTTAAAAATATAACAATAAATTTACCTGCAATTCCTATCGTTCTTCAAAAATCTGAAGAAGATATAAATAAACTGATTCACTCAAGAATTTTTTTCCTGAAGCATGAATTGGCTCATGTTTTATTTACTCCACTCACTTTAAATCAAGATTCAGCAGAATTGCACAATTTTCAAAATGCCGTTGATGATATTCGTATTGAATATCTTTTCGGTCAAACATTTAAAGGTTCACAAAAGGGTTTTTATACCTTAAGAAAATTGTTTTATAATAACTGTAAAGACATGGTTG
>RPRK01000314.1 GCA_003818495.1 Burkholderiales bacterium | reverse complement strand
GCTGGCCGAGGGCGGCACGAGCGTGCCGCGGGTGGTCGAGGCATCGACCACCGTGCCCGCCGGAATGCCGTCGGCCGACTGGTAGGTGACCTGGAGCGCGGCGGTCGTGCCCAGTGCGACGACCGGCGTCGTGCCGACCGTCGAGAAGCCCGACGACGGCGTCACCGACAGGCCCTTGCCGGACACGGTGATCGGCACCGAGCGGGACTCGCCGAGCGCGCTGAACCTGAGCGTATCGGCACCGGGCACCGCACCCCGCACGCCGAAGATCGCCTGGCCGCCCGCGTCGGTCTTGATCGTCGTGGCGGTGAGGGTGTTGCCCTTCTCCGAGACGGCGGCGACGTCCCACCCGCCGAGCGGCACGCCGCTGGAATCCTTGAGCGAGATCGTGAAGTTCGACGTGGTGGTGCTGGCCAGCGAGATCGCCGACGGGCCCGATACGGTGAGCGTCGTGCCGCTGACGCGGACCGTCAGCGGGGTGGACGCCACGCCGGCAGCGCGTGCGGTCACGGTGATGTCGCGGCTGCGCGGGTCGCTCAGCACGCTCATTTTCGCGGTGGCCGTCCCGGTGTCGTCGGTGATCGCACGGGTCACCTCCAGTCGCACGCCGCCGGCGGCGCCGGCAGGGTCCGAGGCCGAGAGTTCGACCGAGACGTTCTTGGCGGCCACGTTGGTGGCCGAGGTCACGAAGACGGTCAGGTCGATCGGCGTCTTGCCGTCCGAGTTGATGGTCGTGGTGCTCGCGACCACCTGCACGGTGCCGACGCCGGAGCCGGTCGTGCCGGCGCTGCCGCCTGCGCCGGCGCCGGAGCCGCCGCAGGCGGACAGACCGGTGGCGACCGCGAGCGGTGCCACGAGGGCCAGCAGGGCGAACCGGCTGGAGCGAATCAGTCGTTCGAACATGGGCTCGAGCCTTCCTGTCTCTGGTCGCCGGATCAGCGGGTGCTCGCGGCGACGTCGGTCACGACGCGCGGCGTGAGGAACACGAGGAGCTCGGTCCGGTCGCTGGTTCGGGCGGTGTTCTTGAAGAGGTTGCCGAGGTACGGGATGTCGCCCAGGAACGGCACCTTGTTGACCCGGTTGCGCTCGAACTGCTCGTAGATGCCGCCGATCACGACAGTGCCGCCGTTCTCGACGAGCACCTCGGTCTGCACCGAGCGCGTGTCGATCGCGAAGCCCGCGGGCGTGAGCTGGCCGACCGCGTCGCGGTTGACCTGCACCTTCATGATCACGTTGCCCTCGGGCGTGATCTGCGGGACCACCTCGAGCTTGAGGTTCGCCTTGCGGAAGGCGATCGAGGTCGCGCCGCTGGAGGTCGCGGTCTGGTACGGCAGCTCGGTGCCCTGCTCGATCACCGCCTTGCCCTGGTCGGAGGTCAGCACGCGCGGGCTCGACACCACCTTGCCGCGCTGCTCGGCCTCGAGCGCGGAGATCTCGAGGTTGACGAAGCGGGTGAGCGACGAGCCGAACAGGCTGACCGCGAAGCTCGCCGGGCTCACGCCCGAGATGCCGCCGGCCGGCAGGTTCACGAAGTTGGTGTTCGCGATGGCGGTCTGCTGGCCGAGGCCCTGCGCGTTGAGGCCGCTCATGGTGCTGCCGAGCTGCGACGACAGGTCGGCGACGCCCTGCAGGTTGCCCGACACGGTCGAGTACGCGCTGCTGCCGAGCAGCGGCGCCCCGGCGCCGTAGACCGGCACGTTGAGCGCGGTCGGCGATCCGGTCACCGGGTCGATGATCGACGTGGTCCGGGCGATGGTGCTGCGGATGTCGTTGAAGCCGAGCTTCACGCCGAGGTTGCGCGAGAAGCGGTCGTCGGCCTCGACGATGCGGGCCTCGATCAGGACCTGACGCACCGCGATGTCGAGCTGGCCGATGATCCGGCGCACCTCGTCCAGGCGCGACGCGGTGTCGCGCACGAACAGCTTGTTGGTGCGGACGTCGGGCACCGCGCTGCCGGACTTCGACAGCACGCGCTGCTTCTCGTCGCCCAGCAGCTTCGCGACGGATTCGGCCTTCTGGTAGTTCAGCTGGAAGGTCTCGACGCGCGTCGGCTCGATCTCGGCGATCTGCTGCTTCGACTCGAGGTCGAGCTTCTCCTGCGTGGCGAGCTCGTCGCGCGGCGCCACCAGGATCACGTTGCCGTTCTTGCGCATGTCGAGGTTCTTCGACTGCAGCACGATGTCGAGCGCCTGGTCCCAGGGCACGTCCTTCAACCGCAGCGTGATGCTGCCGGCGACCGAGTCGCGCACGACGATGTTCAGGTTCGTGAAGTCGGCGATGACCTGCAGCAGCGCGCGGATGTCGACGTTCTGGAAGTTCAGCGACAGCTTGTCGCCGCGATAGCCGCCGCGCGTGCCCTGCACGAGCTTGTTCGGGTCCTCGCGGACCGGCTTGACCTCGATGACGAACTGCGTGTCGCTCTGGTAGGCGTTGTGTTCCCACAGGCCGTTCGGCTCGATCACCATGCGGGCGTTCTCGCCCTGCTGGAACGTGCGCACCGAGCGGACCGGCGTGCCGAAGTCGGCGACGTCCAGGCGGCGGCGCAGGTTGTCCGGCACGCGCGACTTCAGGAAGTCGACGACGATCGTCTGGCCCTGCTGCTTGATGTCGACGCCCGTCTGCGCGCTGGAGAGTTCGACGACCACGCGGCCCTCGCCGTCCTTGCCGCGGCGGAAGTCGATGTCGCGCAGCGCCTGCGTGCCCGGGGCGTCGCCCTTGGGGAAGCTGTAGGCGCTGGCGCTGGCGGCGCCCATCGACGGTGCCGCGCCGGTGCCGGTGATCGGCTCCAGCGTCACCAGGATCGCGTTGCCCTCGACCACCGTGGTGTGGGTCACCGGCCGGCGCAGGTTCAGCACCATGCGCGAACGGCTGCCCGCCTGCACGACATTGACGCTGCGCGCCTCGCCCTGGACCAGCTCGATCGGCGCGGTGCCGACCGTACTGCCGGTGTCGGGGAAGTCGAGCGCGAGCCGCGGCGGGTTCGCGATCGAGAACGTTCCCGGGGGCCCCTTGGGCGGCGCCTTGAGCTGGATGCGAAGCACCGTCTGCGCGCCCTGCTGCGCGGAGGTGACGGATTCGATCGCGTTGGCCTGCGCGCGGGCCGAGCCGGCGTGCAGCAGCAACGCGAGGGCGACGAGAAGCGTCGCCGCGAGGGCGATGGGCCCGGTGCGGCCGCGGCCGTCGATCGATGCCCGAAGGCGAGCGCCCGTCATTTCCTGCTCTCCTGCACCTGCAGACGCAGGGCCGTGTCCCGTTCGATCCAGTCGCCGGCGGCGTCCTGGACGATCTCCCGCACCGCGATCTCTTCTTCAGAGACCCGCAGCACGCGGCCATAGTTCTGGCCGATGTAGTTGCCGACGCGGACCTGGAACAGGACCGAATCGGCCTGGAGCAGCGCGACAGTCGTGCCGCGCTGCGCGAGGTTGCCCACCATCTTCAGGCTGTCCAGCGGATAGGCCTCGAGCGGCTCGCGCCGCCGGGTGAGGTCGGGGCGGATGCCGCCGCCCGGACGCGCGCCGTCGACGGCGCCCACCCGCAGCTTCGTGACGCTGAACGGGTCGGTCTCGCCGCTCGCCTGATAGCGGAAGGGCTCGAACGACTTGGGCTCGGCGATCGTCTCCTTGATCGGCGGCATGGTGCGGCGGCTCTGATCCATCCACTCGCGCAGTTCGCCGCGATCGGTCTCGCAGCCCGCGAGCGCCACCGCCAGCACGGCGAGGCCCGCGGCGCGATGCAGGGTGCCCGTCATTTCTTGGCTCCCGGCTTGGCCTTGGAAGCCGCCGCGGCGGCGCGCTGCTGCGCGATCTCCTCGGGATCGAGGTAGCGGAAGGTCTTGGCGGTCGCGTCCATCGCGAGCGTCGTGCCCTTGACGTCGAACGGCGTGATCTGCACGTTGTTGAGCGTCACGATCCGCGCGAGGTTCGCGAGGTCGCTCGCGAAGGAACCCAGGTCGTGGTAGTTGCCGACCACGCGCACCGTGATCGGCAGTTCCGCGTAGTAGTCGCGCACGATGGTCTGGCCCGGCTTGAACAGCATCAGCTGCGCACCGCGCCCGACCCCGGCCTGGTTGATGTCCGACAGCAGCGCGTCCATCTCGGCCTTGCTGGGCAGCTGCTTCTCGAGCTGGCTCACGAACTGCCCGACCTGCTCCTTCTGCTTGCGCAGCACCGGGAGGTTGACCGCCTGCTTGAGCTTGTCGGTGTACTGCGCCTTGAGGGTCGCTTCCTGGGCGATGCCGGCATCGAGCTCCTCGACGAGACCGCGCCAGTACAGGGCCCAGCCCGCGGTGACGATCGCGGCGAACACCGCGATCAGCAGCGCGGCACGCGGCAGCGCGGGCCACAGGCCGGCATGCCGGCCCTTGAGGCCCTGGAACTGCGCGGCGACCTGGGTGAAATCGAACTTGAGGGAGAGGTTGGCCATGTGCGTCTCGCGTGCCTCAGCGCAG
>RPRK01000313.1 GCA_003818495.1 Burkholderiales bacterium | reverse complement strand
GGACCGGCACCCAGTTCGCCGTCACGGCGGGCATCGTGGCCGCATGCCGCAGCGTCCGAGTCGCGACACCGGGGAGCGCGGCCGCCGGGGTCGATCCCCGTGCCGCAGTCTCGGTCGATTGCGGGGGTGTCCCCTACAGGGTGACGGTCGGAGATCGCCGTCCCGTCCGCGTCTCCGGACCTGGGACGACCGGGCGGACCTCCGTCGCGGAGGGCGACGGCCGCATCACGGTCAGCGTGGAGTTCTGACGGGACCCGCGCCTCGCTCGGCGGGGCCGCGCCGGCTCACTTCACCAGGTCGAAGGTCCAGCTGCCGCCGAACAGGAATCCGTTCGCCCCGAGCACCGAGGCGAACACCGAGAACCGCTGGTAGCGCCAGGCGATCGACGGAATGATCACCGGCGCGGTGCCGAACCGGTTGAAGGGGATCTTGTCCTCGTAGGGCGCCTTGTAGCCGTGTAGCAGGCCGAAGGTCGCGTTGACGACCAGGTCGCCGCCGGCGAGCTTCATCAGGTCCCACTCCTGTCCGACGTACAGGTACTGCGAGAACTGACCGAAGGAATTGTCGAAGAGGGCCAAGCCGATCTGCGTGCGCGATGCGCCCCAGACGGTCCAGCGCTGCGTCAGCAGCTCGCCCGAGACCAGATGGTTGTAGCTCGCGTGCTCCGGGCTGTGGCTGAAGTGGTAGGCGGACGGACCGTAGCTCAGTCGGAACTGGTCGCCGGGGACGAACCATTGCGCGCGGGCGGGTGCGACGCCCAGGAGGAGCGCGGCTCCGATCGCGGCCGCGCCCAGGCGCCGGGCGAGCGGGCCCCGGGAGGACACCGTGGGCGACACCGTGGGCGACGCGGCGGGCGACACGGTGGGCGACACGGTGGGCGACGCGGTGGGCGACGCGGTAGGCGACACGGCATGCGGCACGGCATGCGGCACGGCACGCGAGGACGTCGGAATCTGCACGATGGGACCGGGCTGGTTCGTTCCGGCGGGGCGGCTTGCCGTCGCCGGGCGCGCGAATGGTAACGCGCGAAGCGCGGCCGTGGCCGCAGAGTCCTCGGATTCCCGGTGGGGCGGATTCCACGGGGACGTCCGGCGCGCACGTCCTGCGGCCGCTGCGGACCGGTGCGTGGCGAAGACAGGATGCCGGGGCTTCGACGCCTTTGCGTCAGCTTAGCCTTATGATGTCGGATGAGTCTGCACACGCGCCCATGTACTCAGGACGCCGACGTCGCATCACGGCCGAACCCATGAACCCTGCATCCCGCGCACGCCGCGCCCTCCGCCCGGCTCGATGACCCGGCCCGGTACGGTCCCCGCCCCGGTTGGATGCGGCCTGCGCCGGTCGCTGCTGGTCGCGGCACTCGTGCTGACCGGCTGCACGGTCGCTCCGAAACCCGCCACCGACGCCGAACTGGCGGAACGCACGGCGGGCGATGTCTCCCGGATGTTCTCAGCGCAGGAACCGATCCGCGGCCCGATCACCTATTCCGAAGCGGCGGCGCGTGCGCTGAAGTACAACTTCGACGTCCGGCTGCGGGCGATGGAAGGCGCGCTGGCGAGCGGGCAGCTCGACGTGGCGCGCTGGGACATGTTCCCGCGCCTGCTGGTGAATGCGGGCTACTCCACCCGCAGCGCAGGCGACGGCTCGCGCACCCAGACCGTCGAGACGGGACTGGAAAGCGCCTTTCACCAGACCTCGTCGGAGCGCGCGCGTTCGATCGCGAGCGCGGAGTTCTCGTGGAACGTGCTCGACTTCGGGGTCTCCTACTATCGCGCCCGCCAGCAGGCCGATCAGGTGCTCGTGACCGAGGAGCGCAAGCGCAAGGTCGTCCAGAATCTCCTCGTCGACACACGCAACGCGTACTGGCGCGCCCTCGGCGCCCAGCGGCTGTCCGGCCGCATCGACGTCCTGATCGACCGGAGCAACGCGGCGCTCGAGCGGGCGCGCGGCATCGAGAAGCAGGGTCTGATGCCGCTGCCGCAGGTGCTGGAGACACAGCGTCGGCTCCTCGACGCGATCCTGCTGCTCCAGTACCGGCGCCAGGAACTCGAACTCGCCAAGCAGGAGCTCGCCGGGCTGATGGCGCTGCCGCCCGGGACGTCGTTCACCCTCGCCGACGGTCCCGACGCCCCGTTGCCGCCGCCACCGGGCCAGATCAACGCGCTCGAGGACGCGGCCCTCGCGCGCCGACCGGAGCTCCGCGAGGAGTTCTATCGGACACGCATCACCTCGAACGAAGTGCGCCGCTCGATCGCAGCCACTCTGCCCAACCTCGGCGTGGACCTGGCCGGACGGTTCGATTCGAACCGCTTCCTGTTCGACAACACCTGGGTCGACGGCGGACTGCGCCTGTCGATGAACCTGTTCCGCCTCGCCTCTCTGCCCTCGGTGATGCGCGCGGGCGAGGCGCAGCAGCAGGTCGACGAGGCCCGTCGGATGGCGCAGGCCATGGCGGTGCTCACCCAGGTCCGGGTCGCGACGCTGCGCTACGGCCTGACGGTCTCCGAATACGATCAGGTCGCGATCAGCGCGGCGGTCGACCAGCGCCTGCTCGGCTATGCGCGCTCGGCGGCCTCGGCCCGCATCGAGGGCGATCTCGAGGTGGTCCGCAACGAGGCCCGCGCGCTGCTGTCCGAGTACCAGCGGCACATCGCCTACGCCAACGCCCAGGCCGCCTGGGGCCGCATCTTCAACTCGGTCGGGTACGACGTCGATCCGCCGCCGCCCGGGGCAGGGGTGGCGGAGGTCGCCGCCTCGATCGACCGTTCTCTCGAACAGTGGCGGCGAATGACCTTCGAGCCGCAGGCGCCGCGAGGTGCGGCACCCGGGGTCGTGCCGGCGCGGCTGGCGTCCGCACCGCAGCGCTGAGCGCCCGCGCCCGGCGCCGCATGGGCGCCGACGGAGGCTGTGCTACCTTCGTCCGCACTTCCTGCCGCCCCCGATGCGATGAGCGCCACGACCTCCGCCTCCGTCGTCCACCCCCGTGACGCGCTGCACGCGCCGGGTCGCTCGCTGCCGGTGATCGCGCCCTGCGAGCACATCGCGGGCAACGAGAAGATGATCGCCAAGGCGATCGCGATGCAGCGCGAGCTGCGCGGCGCGTTCGATCTCACCTGCGACTGCGAGGACGGCGCCACGGTCGGCGCCGAGCGCGACCATGCGACGATGGTCGCGCGCGTGCTGGCGGCAACGCACGAGCCGGCGGGCCGCATCGGCGTGCGCGTGCACGACGTCTCCCATCCGCACTGGCGCGCCGACGTCGAGATCCTGCTCGGAGGGGCGGGCGACCGCATCGCCTACCTGACATTGCCCAAGCCCGAGGGCGTCGCCGACGTCGCGCGCATGCTCGACTTCATCGCCCGGCGCGCCGCGCTCGCGGGCTGCGCGGCGCCACCGGCCCACGTGCTGATCGAGACCCACGGCGCGCTGGAGCAGGCCCGAGCGATCGCCGCGCTCACGGAAGTCGAGACGCTCGATTTCGGCATCATGGACTTCGTCAGTGCGCACCACGGGGCGCTCGGCTTCGACGCCATGCGTTCGCCGGCGCAGTTCGAGCATCCGCTGCTGGTCCGCGCCAAGACCGAGCTGGTGGCGGCGGCGCTGGCCCATGCGGTCGTTCCGGCGCACAACGTGTCGCTCGCGCTGCGCGATCCGGAGTCGGTGCGCTCCGATGCCCGGATCGCCCGCGAGCGCTTCGGCTTCCTGAGGATGTGGAGCATCCATCCGTCGCAGATCGTCCCGATCGTCGAAGCGATGAGCCCGGCGCACGCGGAGGTCGAACGGGCGGGCCGGATCCTGCTCGCGGCGCAGGCGGCGGGATGGGGGCCGATCGACTTCAACGGCGAACTTCACGACCGCGCGTCGTACCGGCACTGCTGGACCGTCGTGCAGCGCGCACACGCCGCGGGCATGCCGCTCGAGCCGGGCGTCGCGCACGCGTTCTTCTGAGACGGCGCGCGGCCCTCCGAGCCGACGCGACGCCCACCGACCCGAGAGACACGGAGCCCTTCCGATGCAAGCCCCGACCCTGGCCGTCGAGCCGATCTGGCGTCCGTCACCCGAGCGCGTCGCCCGTGCGGCGCTGACCCGCTACACCGAGTGGCTGCGGCGCGAGCGCGGGCTCGACTTTCCCGACTACGAATCGCTGTGGCAGTGGTCCGTGGACGAGACCGAGGCGTTCTGGACGTCGATCTGGTCGTTCTGCGGAATGCGTTCGTTCACGCCGTACCGGGAGGTGCTGCGCGAGGCGACGATGCCGGGTGCGACCTGGTTCGACGGCGCGACCGTCAACTATGCCGACCAGATGCTGTGGCGTGCCGCGGAGCCCGGGTGGGCCGAGCGTGCCGCGGTCGTGTTCTCGTCCGAGCTCGTCGAGCGGCGGGAGGTGAGCTGGGGCGCGCTGGCCGCCCAAACCGGCGCGCTGGCGGCGACGATGGCCCGGCTCGGCGTCGGC
>RPRK01000312.1 GCA_003818495.1 Burkholderiales bacterium | reverse complement strand
TCCGGCAAGGTGTCGACGAGGGTGCCGTCGAGATCGAACACCCAGGCCGAGGGCGCGTGCATCTCAGGCCGCGGTCGTCAGCGTCGACGCGGCGCGGTCGACCTCGGCCTGCTCGCCCAGCCAGAACGCCGGACTCGCATCCAGGTAGTCGTGCGTGTGCACGACCACGCGCGAGCCGTCGACGATCACCACCGCATAGGCCGGCGGTTCGTGGCTGCCCGGGATGTCGTCTTCGGCGACGAAGTCGAGCCGCACCTGGTGGTTGGTCCCCCGCAGCGTGGAGAACGGCAGCCCCAGCCAGCTCCCGCTGATCGGCCGGTGAACGTGGCCGAAGAACAGATGGCGCAGGTCGGCGAGGTGCGGACGGATCACCTCGGCGAACGCGGCACGCTGGTGCAGGCCGATGCGGTCCATCGACGGCAGCCCGACGTCGAACGGCGGATGGTGCATGAACACCAGGTGCGGACGCCCGCGCCCCTGCTCGAGCTGGCGGGCGAGCCACGCCATCCGCGTCTCGCAGTACCAGCCCATGTGCGTGCCGGGCTGGTTCGTGTCGAGGAACAGCAGCCGGCTGCCGTCGATGTCCACCGCGCCCTGGACGAAGCCGTCGGCATCGCGCGGCACGCCGGGGAAGCGCTCGATGAGCGCCGCCCGGTCGTCGTGGTTGCCGATCAGGGGCACGCAGGGGACGGTGAGCGCCGCGAGGCACTCGTGGAGCTGCTCGTAGGCGCCGGGTTCGCCCTGGTGCGCGAGGTCGCCGGTGATGACGACCAGGTCCGCGTCGGCATGCAGCGCGTTGATGCTGGCGACGGCGGCGTCGAGACGCGCGCGCGGCTCCAGGCCGTAGAGCCGCCGGCCGGCGACGACGAAGTGCGGGTCGGTCAGGTGGATGAGCTTCATGGCGTCACTTGCGCGGCAGCAGCTTCTGCACGTCCTGGGTCATCTCGCCCAGCACCTTGCGCGGCTCGGCGGCGCGCTGGCCGCTGACGATCGACTGCAGGTGGTCCTTGATGACGTCGGTGATCTTCAGGCCGTTCTCGCCGGGGAACGCGTACCAGCCCGTCAGGTAGGGCAGCTGCTGGACGGCGGTGAAGTGGTTCGGGTTCTCCTTGTAGAAGTCCTTCATGTGGACGTCGTTGGCGATCTTGTTCGGCGGCATGTAGCCGGTGGTCTTGGCCATGATGGCCGCGCCCTGCGGACCGGTCGCGAACTTGACGAACTCCCACGAGGCCTTCTGCTTCTCCGGGGTGGTGGCGACGATCATCGCGACGTTGCCGCCGGCGGGCAGCTTGCCGTCGGCCTTGACCGAGGGGAACACGTGGGTCTTGAGGGCGAACTTGCCGTCGACCATGCCGGTGACTTTCGTCAGGTCCGAGGTCGACGTGAAGTGGATGCCGGTCTTGCCCGCGGCGAACGCGCTGCGCATGTCGGCCTGCGACAGGTTAGGCATGCCGCCTTCGCGGACCAGACGCGCCAGGGTGTCGACCGCGAACTCGCCGGCGGGACCGCCGAAGGCCACCTTCGCCTCCTTGGCATCGAGCATCGTGCCGCCCTGGCTGAACACCGGCGCCTGCCAGAGCCAGTTGCCGGTGATGTCCCAGGCGTAGGTCACGCCGTTGATGTCGGTGCCGAGCGCATCGATCTTCTTCGCGAGCGCGATCACCTCGTCCCAGGTGCGCGGCAGGTTGGCCGGGTCGCCGCCGGCGCGCTTGACCAGGTCGAGGTTGTAGTACGTGATCGGCAGCGAGATCGCGAACGGCAGTGCGTAGACCTTGCCGTTCTGCGTGCCGATGTCGAACATCGCCTTGTGGAAGCCCTGCTCGCTGAAGTTCTTCTCGGCCTTGATGAACGCATCGAACGGGACCGCGATGCCGCGGTCGACCAGCACGCGGATGCGGTTCAGGCCCTGGAAGGTCACGTCGGGCATCTGCTTGGTGATGGCCTCGCGCAGCACCTTCTGCGTGCCCTCCTCGTAGCTGGTGTACGGGGCGCGGTAGGTGAGCTTGATGTCGGGCCGGATCTTGGCGAACTCGGCGGTGAGCTGCTTGTGCGTCTCCTCGAACAGCTCGGGGTACGGATACTGGACGGTGATCTCGACCGGAGCCTGGGCGTTCGCCAGGGTCGTGATGCTCGAGAGGGTCGCGGCAACGGAAGCCGAGAGGACGCTGCTCAGGAAGGTGTGGCGCATGTCGAATCCCCGTAGGTGGACTATTTCATGCCCGTGAGGGCGATGCCTTGCACGAACCGGCGTTGAGCCAGCAGGAAGCCCGCGATGAGCGGCGCGATGATCACGGTGGCGGCCGCCATCAGCGGACCGAAGTCCGTGCCGGCGTCCTCGTTGCGGAAGTGCGCGACGCCCAGCGGCGGCGTGAACAGGGCCTGGTCGTTGATGACGATCAGCGGCCAGAAGTAGTCGTTCCAGTGCGCGACCACCGAGAAGATGCCGAACGCGGTCAGCGCGGGGACGGCCGTGGGCAGCATCACGCGCCAGACGATCGCGAATTCGGAGAGGCCGTCCATCCGGGCCGCGTCGACGAGGTCGTCCGGCACCGTCATGAAGAACTGGCGCATCAGGAAGATGCCGAACACCGAGATCGTCCACGGCAGCACCAGCGCCGCGTAGCTGTTGAGCAGGCCGAGCGCGTGCAGCAGCAGGAAGACCGGCACCGCCACCGCGTGCGACGGGATCAGCAGGCACAGCAGCACGACCGCGAACAGCACCTCGCGCCCGGCGAACCGCAGCTTGGCCAGCGCGTAGGCCGTCGGCATCGCCACCACGACCTGGATCACGAAGATCGACGCGGTGACGACGACGCCGTTGAACAGGAAGCGCAGCAGCGGCGCCTTGGTGAAGGCGGCGGTGTAGTTCTCGACGACGTACAGCGTGTCCGGCCACCAGCGGACGTGGTCGACGAAGATCTCGGACGGCGGCTTCAGGGAGGTCGCCACCATCCATGCGAAGGGCAGCAGCACGAGGGCGGCGAGGCCGAGCAGCACCGCGTGACGGAACAGCGCGAACGCGAGACCGTTCATGCGTAGTGCACCCGCTTCTCCAGCACGCGCGTCTTGACGACGGTCACGGCCAGCACCAGCAGCAGGAAGACGACGGTCACCGCCGACGCGAGGCCCGAGCGGAAGAACTCGAACCCCTCCGCGTACATCGTGTAGAGCAGCACCTCGGTCGACTTGTTCGGCCCGCCGCGGGTGAGCACCGCCACCGTGTCGAACACCTGGAACGCACGGATCGCGCTGATGACGACGACGAACAGGGTCACCGGCCCGAGCATCGGCCAGGTCACGAGGCGAAAGCGCGCCCAGGCACTCGCCGCGCCGTCCATGGCCGCGGCCTCGTAGAGCGTGCGCGGGATCGCGACCAGCCCGGCCATGAACAGGATCATGTTGAAGCCGAACTGCTGCCAGACGCCGATGGCGGCGAGCACGTAGAGCGCGAGCCCCTCGGTGCGCAGCCAGTTCGGGCCCTGGACGCCGATCGACTTGAGCGCGAGGTTCACCAGGCCGAAGCCCGGATGCAGCATGAACTCCCAGGCGATGGCCATCGCGATCAGCGTCGACATCACCGGCACGAAGAAGACCGCGCGGTAGAAGGCCCTGCCGCGTGCGCCGGCTTCCACCAGCAGCGCGACCGCGAGGCCCAGCACGACCGAGCCGGGCACGACGATCGCCGCATAGAGGAGCGTGTTGCCGAGCGACTTGCGGAACGACCGCTCCTCGGCGAGGTCGAGGAAGTTGCGTGCGCCGATCCACTCGAGCGTGCTCGCACCGAGCTGGTAGTCGGTGAATGCGAGCAGCACCACGGCCAGCATCGGGCCGATGAGCATGACCCCCATCAGGAACGCGGCCGGCGCCGACAGGGACCAGCCGGTCAGCGTGGCACGGCGCGTGGCCACCGAGGCGGGGTCAGGCGCGGACATGGCGGGACACGGTCGCGACCGGCTGCGCGGAGGAGGGCGCGCCGGCGGGTGCAGCGGGTGAGGTCCGGGTCGATGCTCGGGCCGGTCCGGGCGCGGAGCGCGGGGCCTGCGCGGTCGCCGGTGACGGGGCGCCGATGCGGTCGCCGTCCGGGCCGAAGGCGAGGGGTGTCGAGCCGGTGTCGACGCCGACGTGCTCGCCGCGCACTGCAGGGCGGGACCCCGCGGGCATGCGCACCACCACCGGCGTGGCGCTGCCGGCGCACCGCACGTGCACCAGCAGGTCGGAGCCGAGGTTCTCGACGTGGGCCACCTCGCCGTCGAGCCGGCCGCACCCGGGGGCGGTCAGCGAGGCCGATTCGCAGCGGAACCCGAGCCGCAGGGCCTGTCCGGCGGGCACGGGCAGCTCGATCGGCACGCTGCCGGACTCGGTCCGCACGGCTCGTCCGTCGTAGGTGCCGTCGACGAGGTTGATGCGCGGGCTGCCGATGAATTCGGCCACGGCGACCGTGTCCGGCGCGTGGTAGATGCGATCCGGCGTGTCGACCTG
>RPRK01000311.1 GCA_003818495.1 Burkholderiales bacterium | reverse complement strand
TTGAAGCCGACGACGAACGCATGCGCGGGCAGCGCGACGAGCAGCGCGGTGCCGATGACCAGGCCGATGTCGAAGGTGGACTCGGGGTCGTGGAACCGCGCGTACATGATCGGCCAGGCGATGGCGGAGAACACGCCGGCCGCCGCGGCAGTGAGGGGAGTCGGGACGGGGGTCATGCGGGGCGTCTCTCGGGGAGCGCACGCGCATCGGGGCGCGCGTCGGCGCAGGCGCGATGATACGTGGCCGGCCTTCAGCGCGGCACGAGCCTGACGTAGGTCAGCAGCATGACCAGGGACAGCACGATGCCCGGCACGAACACCAGCACGTGGGCCTGCAGGGTGCTCACGAAGAAGCTCCCGAAGAACGAGGCGAGGAGCGGCCCGGCGGCGCTGTAGAGGCGATCGGGGTCGGCACCGGCGGCCTCGCCGCATTTCGCGCAGTCGGTGGTGCCGCTCGGGCCGAGGAAGAGGCGGCCGGTGAGTGAGATGCCGCGCTGGCGGCAGTGGGGGCAGGCGTACATGGGGTCCTCGTCGGGCGTCGGGGCGGCTCGGCCATGCAGGGCGCCCGGGACCCGCTCAGGCTAAGCAGTCGGGCGCGCGCAGGGAAGTCCGGCACTTCCCGTGCGCGCGCCCGTCCGTCGGACGCGGCGCAGCAAAGGGTCGAGAGGCGGGGTCGAGAGGCAGGGTCGACCGGCAGCGGGCAACCCGTCCGGCCGCGCGACTCAGCGCTGGAACACCACCGTGCCCTGGTCCTCGGTCCCGACCCAGGTCATCCGGTTTCCGGACACGCTCACCTTGTAGGACTGACCGACCGCGAAGTCGGTGGCCGAGACGGTGACGGTGTCGCCCACGACGCGCCACTTGGTCTGGGCGTAGAGCTTCTGCTGCATCGACTTGTACCGGTCGTCGCAGTCGCTCGCGGAGGCATCCAGGCGGTAGGTGCCGTCCTGGTTGACGTTGTAGCGGATCTTGTCGGCACACGGTCTCTGCTTGAGCAGGGCGGCATGCGTGTCGAAGGTGGTGCCGCTCATCGTGGCGGTATGGGAGACCTTGCGCCAGGAGCCGACCACCGCGCTCGACAGGTCGGCGGCGACCGCGCCGGCCGCGAAGAGTGCGCCGCAGACGGCGAGGGCGCCCCGCGCGAGCCGAAGGGGAAAGCGAAGCGGTGCGGCGAGGGGGGCCATGGGGTTCCGGGGGCGGCGAGGCATCGCGCGGCGCGCGATCGCTCCGACGCATCGTGCGGCCGGAACGGTCGAGCGGCAATCCCCTGCGCCGGGCCCGGGGCATGGGCGACCGGTCGGTCAGCGCGCCTGCACCACCGCCCGATGCGCATCCCACAGCGCCTGCGCCAGCGCCGCGGGCTCGCAGGGCTTGAGCAGCACGACCAGGCCCTGCTCGGTGGCGCGCCCCAGGCGCTCGGCGTAGCCGGTCATCAGCACGACGCCGATGCCGGGTCGGTTCGCGCGCAGCCAGGTCGCGAGCACGATGCCGTCGCCGGAGCCGGGCATCGCGATGTCGCTGAGCACGAGGTCGACGACCAGCGCCTCGCCCTCCAGCGCGCGGTGGGCGGCGTCGGCGTCGCCGACGCGCCGCACGGTGCAGCCCATCGTCTCGAGCAGTTCCTGCGTGGCCGCGGCGACGTCGGCGTTGTCCTCGACCAGCAGGACCCGCAGCGCCAGCGTGGGCGGGGGCGCGGACACGGCGCGCGCCGGCTCGCGGCGCACCGCATCGAGCGCGGGGAACAGCATCGACACGGTGGTGCCCTCGCCGGGCGCGCTCGTCAGGCGCGCCTCGCCCCCGGCGGCCCGGCACAGCTCCCGCACCTGCGCGAGGCCCAGGCCCGTGCCCTGGCCGCGCGGCTTGGTCGAGAAGAACGGCTCGAACACCCGCTCGAGCAGCTCGGCCGGAATGCCCTCGCCGGTGTCGCTCACTTCGATCAGCACGCGGGACGGCCCGTCGGCGGCGTCGGCGGGGCGCGCGCGCAGCCGCAGCGTGCCGCCGTCGGGCATGGCGTCGCGGGCGTTGCCCACCAGGTTCAGGATCGCGAGCTCGAGCTCGGCGCGGTCGACCTCGATGTCGGCGGTGTCGGGTTCGACCTCGATGTCGAAGGCGATGCCGGGGGGCAGCAGCGAACGGACGATCACCTCGAGCTCGGGCAGCCGCTCCTGCAGCCGGATGGGCTCGGCATGCACGACCTGCCGGCGCGAGAACGCGAGGAGCTGTCGGGTGAGCTGCGTGCCGGTGCGCACCGCGCGGTCGATCGCGTCGAGCTGCGGGGTGGCGGCCCCCGCGGCCACGCCGCCCAGGCGCCGCAGCAGGTGGGCGTTGTTGTTGACGACGGTGAGCAGGTTGTTGAAGTCGTGCGCGACGCCGCCGGTCAGTCGCCCGAGCGCCTCGAGCTTCTGCGACTGGCGCAGCGCCGCCTCGACCCGCAGCCGCTGGGCGCTCTCGGCCTGCAGGCGCTCGACGGCGAGGAGGCCCTGTTCGGCACGGCGCAGCGCGACCCAGGCGAGGAGCACGGCGCCCGCGACCAGCGGCACCACGATGGCCGCGAGCAGGGCGACGTCCCGACGCCAGTGCGCGAGCATGTCGGCGCGGGCGATGCCGCCCACGGCATAGACGGGATAGCCGTCGACCTTGCGGAAGGCGACGAGCCGGGGCGTGCCGTCAACGCTCGACGGATGCTCGAAGCGGCCGGCGGGCCGGTCCTCGGCCATCGCCTGCATCAGCGGATGGGCGGGAGACTGGAGGGCAGCATCCGGCAGCGAGCCCGGATGTCGCGAGATCCAGCGTCCGTCGCTGCGCAGCAGCGAGAAGGTCGCGCCGGGCACGTCCTGGACGAGGCCCGCGTGGAAGTCGGCGAAGTACTTCACGTACACGCCGACCGACACCATGCCGGCGAAGCTGCCGTCGGGGCGGTCACGGCGCAGGCTCAGGTCGGAGAAGACGTCGCCGGTGGCGCGGCCGACGAGGGCCTCGCTGATGAACAGCTCGCGACCCGGGTGCTCGCGGTGCCAGCGGAAGAATTCGCGGTCGGACAGGTCGAGGCCGCGCGGCGCGGGGAAGAACCGGTTGGTGATCAGGGGCCGGCCGGTCGCGTCGTTCACCCAGATCGACTGGACGTGGGCGAGGTCGGCGGTCATCGCGACCAGGCGATCGTGCAGGACGCGCTCGCGCGCGGTCAGGCGTGCATCGTCGTCGTTGCCGAGCGCGTCGACGACGCGCCGCAGCAGCATCTCGTTGGTCTCGAACACCTTGTCGGCATGCTCGGCGGCGACCCGCACGGCCCGATCGAGCTGCGCGTAGGTCTCCTCGGCGCGGACCTGGAGCAGCCAGGCGGCGATGCCGACGAAGGCGAGGGTGGGCAGTAGCGCGGCGAGCAGCACGATCCAGCGCAGCGTGTCGACGACCCGGTGGTGCACCGCCAGGTCGGTGCCGGGGTCGGGCAGCGGCGCACGGGTGCCGACGATGCGCGGCAGCCCCCAGGCGAGGCCCGCGGCCGACGCGAGGAACACCAGCATCTGAACGGGCTGGTCGGTCACCGGCGGCAGCCACGGCAGCACGGCCCACGCGGCGCACAGCAGGGCCGCCGTCGCCGCGGCCGCGGTGCCGACACCCACCGCGAGCAGCGCGACGATCGGCAGCGCGAAGACGAAGGGCAGCGAGTCGCCGAGCCACGGCCCGAGCGCGACCCGACCGCCCATCGCGACGAGCGCGGCGAGGATCGGCACGGCCATCAGGCGGGCTGCGGCGGGCAGGCGCGGCGCGGGGGTCGGCGCCGAGGGCGGCGATGAAGGCGGCGCGGGGGGCAGCGCGGGCGGCGGTGGAGTCGTCGAAAGCGTGGTGGGCGGCCGGTGCATGGAGGGACGACGGGCCGCGCCGGCCGGCGGCGCTCACCCGCGCCGCCGGCCCCGCGGCTATGCGGCGTCGACCGTATCAGAGGGCGGGGCCGCCGACCTCGCCTCGATGCCCGGCGTGCGTGTAGGACGATGGCGCACGGCGTGGGCGGATCGGCTCGATCTCCGGCGCGTGTCGACCTCCCGCGATCGGCAGCCGCCTCGAGCGGACCGAAGCCTCACGATCCCCGGCTGTCCGGCCGGCGCCCGGCCCCACCGGTGGCCAGCACCGGGACCTGCCATCGGTAGGCGGTGTCCAGCGCATCGCGCTGCGGATCCCGACCCCGCCAGCGCAGCGCGAGCAGATGGGCGAGCGTCCACGAGCCCCAGTCCGCCCGGAACGGTCGCGCCTCGATGTCCGTCGGCACGGGCCCGCGCGGGCGCGACTGCCAGACGACCGCCGGGATGCGGAACCCGGCCGCGGTATGCGCGCTGTGACCGGCGTGGTCGATCTCGTGCCCGACTTCCTGTCCATGGTCGGACAGGTACATCCACGCCACGTACCGACCGTCACCTGCGCTCGCGCGCGTCTGCTCGAAGCTGCGCGCCACGATCCGGTCGTGGTGCCTGAGCGCGGCGTCGTAGTGGTCCCGGGCACGCCGGATCCAGAACGGGCGGCCCTCGGCAGCCATCGCGCGCGCGACGGCGTCGGGCGC
>RPRK01000310.1 GCA_003818495.1 Burkholderiales bacterium | reverse complement strand
TCGCCGCGTCGCTGAAGGGGATCGGAGACCGCGCCCACCCGTTCTCCGCTCAGGCATCGCTGGCCACCCACGTCGACAACGTGCACGGCCCCATCGAGGCCGAGGAAATGGGAGAAGGGCTCGTGCTGGTCGTTCACAGCTATGGCGGCAACGTCATCACCGGCGTGGCCGATGTCCTGCGCGAGCGCATCGCGCACTGCGTCTACCTGGACGCGGTCGTGCCGCCGCCGGGCGCGACGCGCTGGCGCTGGGCCGACTTCAACACGCCCGAGGATCGCCAGCTGCGGCTGGCCGGCGTCAAGGATCACGGGGCCGGGGTCGCGCTGCCCGCACCGCCCGCGCAGGCCTTCGGCGTGACCGCCATCGACGACGTCCGATGGCTGCAGCGGCGCATGCGGCCGATGCCGCTGGGCACCTATCTCGGCGAGATCGCCCTGGCGCGCGGTGGCAGCGACGGCCTGCCGCGGACGTACGTGGCCGCGGCCAATCCGCCGTACCGCCCCATGCAGCCGGTCTACGACCGGGTGCGTGTCGATCCGAGCTGGCGCTACCTGACGATCGACACCGGCCACGACATGATGGTCACCGAGCCGGCGAGCCTGGCGAACCTGCTGCTGGACCTCTGAAGAGCCGCCTCGCACCGCGCAGCAGCCAGACCAGCAGCAGCACCGCCAGCACGAGGAAGACGGCCAGCAGCACCAGGAAGACCGCCGGATAGGCAAGGGCCAGCCAGCCGCCGCCCAGCACCATCGCATCTTCGGCGAACGACAGCCCCAGGTTCGAGAACGGCTCCGGCGAGGTGTTGACCGCGGCCCGGGCACCCGCCTTCGAGAAGTGCGTCGCGGCGGTCACCGAGCCGCCGAGCAGGGCCGCGGCGAGCGCGATGCCGGCGCCCGAGTCGCCGAAGACGCCGGCGGCGAGCGCCGCGCCCGCCGGGATCCGGACGAGCGTCTGCAGGCCGTCCCACACGGTGTCCAGGAACGGCAGCTTGTCGGCGAACAGCTCGACCGCCGCCATGAAGCCCGCCGCCCCGACGACCATCGGATGGGCGAGCACGGTCAGGTGCTCGGGCAGAGGCAGCCAGCCGAAGCTGCCTGCGAGCCCCAGGCCGAACACGATCAGGTAGAGCCGCAGGCCGGCGCCCCATGCGAGCGCGCCCGCCAGGGCGAGTTCGGGCAGGTGCTGGACGAGGGCTTCCAAGGCGGGCAGTCTCCGAGGGTGGCAGAACAGTTCGACATCCCATTGTGCACCGGCTGGCCCGACGTCGACGTCGGTGACTGGGGCGCCGCGCGGGTGCCTTTCCCGGTAACGGTGCCGTACCGGCCGCGCCCCGATCTGCAGCGTCTCGGCTCGGTGGTGCACGGGCGACTCGAGGCGCGCGTGCTCGACGCCGATGCCGGCGCCCCTGCGGCACTGCGGGCGAAGTGGGCGCGCCTTCGGGCGGTCCCCGAGCGGTGCGTCGCGCTCGCGCCCGATCTCGCCGACGATCCTCCGGCGGTATGGCGTCGCGTGGCCGCGGCGGCCTGCGCGCTGGCGGCGCGGGACGAGGGCGGGACCGTCCGGGAGGAGGGCGGGGCGCTGCAGGGCGCGCGCCCGGCCGGTCCGCTGGTGCGCGTCGGGGACGCGCTGCATGCACCCCTCGCCGGCTGGGCGATGCCCGCCGACCCGCAGGCGCCGTTCGCGCTGCGCGCGCTGCGCGCCGACGCCGAACCGGTGATGCACTGGATCGCGTCGCGTCCGGCCGCCGAGCAGCCGCTGCACGCGCTCGGGCTGGCGCTGCAGGAGGACCTCGCCTGGATGGAGGCGTCCGGACCCGACGGGATCGCGCGCGCCGCGCTGCTGCACGTGTGCTGGCCGAGCGGCTGGGACCCGGCGGCCAAGATCGGACTCGATTTCGCGTCGGTGCACGCGCCGGTCGCCGACGCCGACCTGCTGCGGGCGTCCGCGCGCCCGCTGTCGCGCGCGCTCCTGACCCAGGGGCCCTTCGTGCGCTTCGTCTGGACCGTGGCGCCGGACGGGACGCCGTCCCGGCATCCGGCGGACGCCCCGAACCCGCCCGACGGCGAGCCATGGTTCCGCTGCGAGCGGCAGGTCAGCGTGCCGGTGCCGGACGCGGCGGGCGGTCTGGCGCTGTTCCTCATCCGGCTGCACGTCGCGCCGCTGGCCCGCGTCGCCGACACGCCCGAGCGGCGCCGCGTCGTCGTCGACGCGCTCGCCTCGATGTCGCCGGCGACCCGGCTCTACAAGGGGCTGTCGGGGACCGACGGGAGGTGGCCGTCCTGGCTCGCGCCCTACGCAGGCCCCTCCGGCCCCTCCGGCCCCTCCGGCCCCTCCGGCCCCTCCGGCCCCTCCGGCACGGTCGCCGGCTGACGGCGCGTCAGCCGCGGCGCCGCCGGGCCGCCGGGGAGGGCGGCGGCTTGAGCAGCGCCACCAGCGCACCGCTGCCGCCGTCGTTCGGCCCGGCCTGGCAGAACGCCAGCACCTCGGCGCGCTGCGTCAGCCACTTGAGCACCTTGCCCTTGAGCACCGGTTCCTTGTTGACCGAGCCGAGCCCCTTGCCGTGCACGATGCGCACGCATCGGGTCTCGCGCTTGATGCACTCGGAGAGAAATCCGACCAGTGCCTCCCGAGCCTCGTCGACGCGCAGGCCGTGCAGGTCGAGCTGCTTCTGGATGACCCAGTCGCCCCGGCGAAGCCGCCGTGGCACGTCGGGTCCGACCCCGTCCCGGCGGTAGGAGAGGTCTCCGTCTGTATCCAGCAGCCGCTCGATGTCGATCTCGTCGGAGATCGATTCCGCCAGGGCCATCGACTCGTCGAGCTCGAACTGCCGCGCCACCGGCGGCACCGGAAGCGGCGCGGGGTCGACCCGACCGGTCGGCCGCAGCGGGGCGGCATCGCCCACCGCGGCCCGGAAGACGTTGCGCTCCCGCTCGAGGCGCGCCTGCTCGGCACGCGCCCGGGCCTCGGCTTCGGCGCGCTCGCGTGCCTGGTCCCGCAGCGCATCGCGCAGGTCGCCCAGGGCGGCGAGCGAGCCGCGCGCGGGCGGCTTCGCCATGCTCAGTTCGCCATGCTCATGCAGCCCCGTCCTGCGCCTCCAGCCAGCGCTGTGCGTCGAGCGCGGCCATGCAGCCGGTGCCCGCGCTGGTGATCGCCTGACGGTAGACGTGGTCCTGGACGTCGCCGGCGGCGAACACGCCCTCGACGCTGGTCATCGTCGCCAGGCCCTGCAGGCCGCTGCGGGTGACGATGTAGCCGTTGGCCATCTCGACCTGGCCCTCGAAGATCTTGGTGTTCGGCTCGTGGCCGATCGCCACGAACACCCCGTGTAGCGCGACCTGATCGACCGATCCGGACTTCAGGTCGCGGACCTTCATGCCGGTGACGCCCGAGCCGTCGCCGACCACCTCTTCCAGCACGCTGCCCCAGCGCAGCGCGACCTTGCCCGATTCGACCTTGTCCATCAGCTTGTCGACCATGATCGGCTCGGCGCGGAACTTGTCGCGCCGGTGGATCAGGTGCACCTTGCTGGCGATGTTCGACAGGTACAGCGCCTCCTCGACCGCGGTGTTGCCGCCGCCGACCACGCAAACGTCCTGTCCGCGGTAGAAGAAGCCGTCGCAGGTGGCGCAGCCCGACACGCCCTTGCCCATGAACGCCTGCTCGGACGGCAGGCCGAGGTACATGGCCGACGCGCCGGTGGCGATGATGAGCGCATCGCAGGTGTAGGTGCCGGAGTCGCCGATCAGGGTAAAGGGCTTTTCGGTCAGTTTGGCAGTGTGGATCTGGTCGAAAATGATGTCGGTCTTGAAGCGCTCGGCATGGCGCTGGAAGCGGTCCATCAGCTCGGGGCCCTGCACGCCGTCGACGTCCGCCGGCCAGTTGTCGACGTCGGTGGTGGTCATCAGCTGGCCGCCCTGCTGCATGCCGGTGATGACGACCGGGGAGAGGTTGGCGCGTGCGGCGTAGACGGCGGCGGAATAGCCGGCGGGGCCGGAACCGAGGATGACGAGTTTGTGGTGTTGGGTGCTCATGGTCTGCGCTCGGACGATGGGAAAGCCAGCTATTCTAACCAAACTTGGCGGCAGCGTTTCCATGCTGGCTGCCCGGTCTTCATCCCGGACGACGCATCCTGAGTGATTACCTGAGCCCTCACGCGCCATCGTCTCGCATCCTGGGGGTTTATCCGGGATAATCCGGGCATTCCGTGTAGAAGTTTGCCCATGGCGCGTCCCGCTCCCCGTCCGTCCCAGCCCCTGCCGCCCCGCATGCAACGCCTGTTGCGTGAAGCCCGCGCCCTGCTGGTGGGATTTTCCGCGCTGTTGCTGGCCGCGATTCTGCTCACCCACAATGTGGCCGACCCGGGCTTTTCCACCACCGGCGATAACGGTGTGCTGCACAATCTGGGCGGACGCAGTGGCGCCTGGCTGTCCGATTTGCTGCTGATGCTGTTTGGCCTGTCGGCCTGGTGGTGGGTGGTGCTGGCGCTGGCTTACGTCATTCATATTTTCCGCCATCTGGACGAAACCCCGCTGGCAGGCGGGCGGCAGCGCTGGATTCGGCTG
>RPRK01000309.1 GCA_003818495.1 Burkholderiales bacterium | reverse complement strand
GCCGCGCTTGCCGCGCTCGCCGCCGGGCGCGCCGAGATCGCCCCGGCCCGCCGCGCCGGAACCGCCGCCCCCCGCGTTGACAGCCCCCCGGGCATCGGGTCCAATCGCCGATCGCGTTCGCTCATCGCACAAGTGTGCGCTATGCGAACACACCGGCGCAAGCCCGAGGAGACGCACCCCCATGATCGACAAGACCGTGAAGACGCTGGCCGACGCGCTCGCCGGCGTGCGCGACGGGTCCACCGTGATGATCGGCGGCTTCGGCGGCGCCGGGCAGCCGACCGAACTCGTCGAGGCGCTGATCGAGCAGGGGGCGCGCGACCTGGTCATCGTGAACAACAACGCCGGCAACGGCGAGACGGGCCTGGCCGCGCTGCTGAAGGCCGGGCGCGTGCGCAAGCTGATCTGCTCGTTCCCGCGCCAGGCCGACTCGCATCACTTCGACGCGCTCTACCGGGCCGGCAAGCTCGAGCTCGAGCTGGTGCCGCAGGGCAACCTCGCCGAGCGCATCCGCGCGGCGGGCGCGGGCATCGGCGCGTTCTTCACGCCGACCGGCTACGGCACGGATCTGGCCCGCGGCAAGGAGACCCGCCGCATCGACGGCCGGGACCACGTGCTCGAGTTCCCGATCCGCGGCGACCTCGCGCTGATCCGCGCCGAGCGCGGCGACCGCTGGGGCAACCTGGTCTACCGCAAGGCCGCGCGCAACTTCAACCCGGTCATGGCCACCGCCGCGGCGCTCACCGTCGCGCAGGTGGCCGAGATCGTCGAGCTCGGTGCGCTCGACCCCGAGCACATCGTCACGCCCGGCATCCACGTGACGCGCGTCGTGCGCGTCGCCCGCTGAGGAGACCCGCATGGCCTACGACAAGCTGACCCGCGACGCGATGGCCGCGCGCGTGGCGCGCGACATTCCCGAGGGCGCGTACGTGAACCTCGGCATCGGGCTGCCGACGCTGGTGGCCAACCACATCCCGCCCGAGCGCGAGGTCTTCCTGCACAGCGAGAACGGCATCCTCGGCATGGGTCCGGCGCCGGCCAAGGGCGCGGAGGACTGGGACCTGATCAACGCCGGCAAGCAGCCGGTCACGCTGCTGACGGGCGGCGCGTACTTCCACCACGCCGACTCCTTCGGGATGATGCGCGGCGGGCACCTGGACATCTGCGTGCTCGGTGCGTTCCAGGTGTCGGCGGGCGGCGATCTCGCGAACTGGCACACCGGCGCGCCCGACGCGATCCCCGCGGTCGGCGGCGCGATGGACCTCGCCATCGGCGCGAAGGCCACCTTCGTGATGATGGAGCACGTCACCAAGGGCGGCGAGCCGAAGATCGTCGAGCGCTGCGGCTATCCGCTCACCGGCATCGGCTGCGTCAAGCGCATCTACACCGACCTGGCGGTCATCGAGGTGACGCCGCAGGGGCTGCGCGCGATCGAGTGGGTGGCGGGGCTGGACTTCGAGACCCTGCAGTCGCTCACCGCCGCACCGCTCGCGCGGCCGGCCTGATCGGCACGATCGCCCCGAACCCCTTTCCGAATCCGGAGCCCCCATGAAAGACGTCTTCATCTGCGACGCGGTCCGCACGCCCATCGGCCGCTACGGCGGCGCGCTCGCCTCGGTCCGCGCCGACGACCTCGCCGCGATCCCGATCGCCGCGCTGCTCGCGCGCAACCCGAAGCTCGACGCGGCCGCCATCGAGGAGGTGATCCTCGGCTGCGCGAACCAGGCCGGCGAGGACAACCGCAACGTCGCCCGGATGGCGCTGCTGCTGGCGGGCCTGCCGCAGGACGTGCCCGGGGCGACGATCAACCGGCTGTGCGGCTCGGGCATGGACGCGGTCGGCACCGCCGCGCGCGCGATCCGCACCGGCGAGATCGACCTCGCCATCGCCGGCGGCGTCGAGAGCATGTCGCGAGCGCCGTTCGTGATGCCCAAGGCCGACAGCGCGTTCTCGCGCGGCGCCGCGATCTTCGACACGACGATCGGCTGGCGCTTCGTGAACCCGAAGATGAAGGCGATGTACGGCACCGACGCGATGCCCGAGACCGCCGAGAACGTCGCGACCGACCATGGCATCTCGCGCGCCGACCAGGATGCGTTCGCGATGCGCAGCCAGCAGCGCGCGGCCGCGGCGCAGAAGGGCGGGTTCTTCGACCGCGAGATCGTCCCGGTGACGATCCCCTCGAAGAAAGGCGACCCGACCGTCGTCGCGCGCGACGAGCATCCGCGCGAGACCACGCTCGAGGCGCTCGGCCGGCTCAAGGGCGTGGTGCGTCCGGACGGCTCGGTGACCGCGGGCAACGCCTCGGGCGTCAACGACGGCGCGGCGGCGGTGCTGCTCGCCTCGGCGGCGGCCGCGGACCGCCACGGCCTGACGCCGCGCGCCCGCGTCGTCGCGATGGCCACCGCCGGCGTCGCGCCGCGCGTGATGGGCATCGGGCCGGCGCCGGCCACGCAGAAGCTGCTCGCCAAGACCGGGCTGTCCATCGGGCAGATCGACGTGGTCGAGCTCAACGAGGCGTTCGCCGCCCAAGGCCTGGCCACGCTGCGGATGCTCGGCCTGCCGGACGACGCGGCGCACGTGAACCCGAACGGCGGCGCGATCGCGCTCGGCCATCCGCTGGGCGCCTCGGGCGCGCGGCTGGTGCTGACCGCGGTCAACCAGCTGCACGCCACCGGCGGGCGCTACGCGGTGGCGACGATGTGCATCGG
Organism: Burkholderiales bacterium; assembly: GCA_003818495.1. Taxonomy (GTDB): domain Bacteria; phylum Pseudomonadota; class Gammaproteobacteria; order Burkholderiales; family Burkholderiaceae_E; genus UBA4615. Next base: position 1,879 of record RPRK01000309.1, on the reverse strand, counting down.
CGTCGGGCAGGGCATCGCGATGCTGGTCGAGCGGGTCTGATGGCCGCGGCGAGCGACGACTGGCGCGCGCGTCCGAACGCCCCCGCCGCCGGCACGCCGCTCGCGGCGCTCGACGAGGTGCCGGCCGACAACGGCCTGGAGCGGGTCTTCGGCGAGGGGCCGCGCGCCTTCCGGGTCGTGCTGTTCAAGGTCGAGGCGGGCGTGCGGGCCTACGTCAACGAGTGTCCGCACGTGCACATCCCGTACCACTTCTCGCCGGACGTGTTCTGCGTCTACGAGATCGAGGGCCGGCGCGACCTGATGTGCGCGCACCATACGGCGATGTTCCACCTCGACGACGGCCACTGCTACGACGGGCCCTGCAAGGGCGAGCGGCTGCTGCCGGTGGACGTCGCCGTCGCGGACGGCGCGGTGCGGATCGCCTGAGCGCGCTCCGACCCACGTCGCGCGACGAGGAGACGACGATGACCGACGCGAGCCCCGCCGGAGCCGCGCTCCATCCGATCACCGCCGAGGTGCTGGCGCGGCTGGCGTCGACGCCCGACGCGCGCACGCACGAGGTGATGGCCGCGCTGGTGCGCCACCTGCACGCGTTCGCGCAGGAGACGCGGCTCACCGAGGCCGAGTGGTTCGGCGCCGTCTCCTTCCTCACCGCCGTCGGCCAGACCTGCACCGAGCGGCGCCAGGAGTTCATCCTGCTGTCGGACGTGCTCGGCCTGTCGATGCTGGTCACCGACCAGAACCATGCGACGCCCCCGGGCTGCACCGAGTCGACCGTGTTCGGCCCGTTCCACGTGCCGGACGCGCCGCGCTTCGAGCTCGGCGCGGACATCGGCGGCGGCGCGGCCGGCGAGCCCTGCTGGGTGCGGGGCCGCGTGCTCGGGCCGCGCGGCGAGCCGGTGCCGCACGCCGTGATCGACGTCTGGCAGGCGGACGCCGAGGGCTTCTACGACGTGCAGCGCGCGGACCTCGACCGGGCCCAGGCGCGCGGCGTGCTGCGTGCCGACGCCGACGGCGGATTCCGCTTCCGGACGGTCGTCGCCGAGGCCTATCCCATCCCGACCGACGGGCCGGTGGGCCGTCTGCTCGAGGCGACCGGGCGCCATCCGTGGCGACCCGCGCACCTTCACTTCATGATCGCCGCGCCCGGCTACGAGCGCCTGATCACCCATGTGTTCCGCCGCGGCGACCGGTACCTCGACTCCGACGCGGTGTTCGGCGTGCGCCCGTCGCTGATCGCCGACTGGATCCGCCGCGAGCCGGGCGTCGCGCCCGACGGCTCGCGGCACGACGCGCCGTACTGGACGCTCGATTTCGATTTCGTGCTGAACCCTGCCGTCGCGACCGCGCCGGCCCGACCCGAGGAGACTCCCGAATGACCGACCCCCGCATCGTCGCCGAGCTCGAGGCGATCGACGACCGGCGCGCCGCCGCCACCATCGCGAAGGACCGTGCCACGCTCGAGGCGCTGTTCGCCGAGGACATGGTCTACGTGCACTCGTCGGCGACCACCGAGGACCGCGCGACCTTCGTCGAGCGCGCGTGCACCGGCCACTACGACTACACCGCGCTGACGCCGCTGAAGCGGAGCTGGCGCGTCTGGGGCGACACTGCGCTGTGCAACGGCGACGTCCGCATCCAGGTGACGGTCAAGGGCACCGCCAAGGATTTCGTCAGCCGCTACCTGCAGGTCTGGCGCCGCGGGCCGTCGGGCTGGCAGATGGCATCATGGCAATCCACCCCGGTGCCGGCCTGAAGCCGTGAATAAGCCTACTGCGCGTCCCGATCCGGCGCCTGCGGTGCTCGCCGTACATCACGTACGGCTGCGCTCCTCGGCACCGGCTCGGGCCTGCTCGCTACGGTTTCTTCACGACTTCCG
>RPRK01000308.1 GCA_003818495.1 Burkholderiales bacterium | reverse complement strand
TTGAGCACCGCCATGTAGGCGGGCTTGAGCAGTCGGTACTTCATCATCCAGGCGAAGAGGCTGTCGTTGAGCGGCTCGATCATCGGCAGGCTGGGCGTGAGCCGTCCTTCGTAGTCGAACTCGATCAGCATGGCCGACCCTTCGCGCGTGATCAGCGGGCACGAGGTGTAGCCGTCGAAGTTCTCGTCGGGCTTGCGGCCGGCGATCACCTCCACCAGGTTGTGCGCCACCAGCGGCGCGCTCTTCTTCACGGTCGCCGCCGTCTTGCCGCGTGGCGTGCCGTTGATGTCGCCGATGCCGAACACGTTCGGGTAGCGACGGTGCTGCAGCGTGCTCTTGTCCACCTCGAGCCAGCCGCCGGCCGCGAACGGTCCTTCCTTCCAGGCCAGGTCGCTGTTCTTCAGCGCATCGGGGGCGCGCATCGGCGGCACGACGTGGATGAAGTCGTACGGCATCTGCTCCTTCTCGCCCTCGGGCGAGACGAAGGTGGCGCGGCGCGCGCCGATGTCGATGGCCGACAGCTTCCGCGAGTACGCGACATCGATGCCCAGCGTCTTCCAGCGCTCGAGCACGTTGTCGTTGACCGCCTTCACGCCGAAGACGTTGCCCAGTGCCGACTGGAAGCTGATCTTCGAGTTGCCGAGGGTGCCCGCCTTGAACAGGCGATCGCGCAGCATGAAGCTCATCTTCAGCGGCGCGCCCGCGCACTTCAGCGGCGTGGCCGGCAGCGTCATCACGGCGTCGCCGCCCCGTGCGGTGAACGCCTGCATGGCGGACCAGGTCGCCTGCGCCGCCTGCGGGCTGGGATAGACGCTGGTCAGGCCGTTGCTGCCGATGGCGCCGACGTCCATGCCTTCGATCTGCGCGTAGTCCAGGTGCACGCCGATGGCCACCACCAGGAAGTCGTAGGGGATCCGCTGCCCGCCGGCCGTGATCACGGTGTTGGCGGCCGGGTCGAAGCCGGCGACCATGTCCTTGACCCACTCGACGCCCGCCGGCTGGAAGTCGGCGTTCCGGTCGCGCACCTTCTCGACCGGCCAGACTCCGGTCGCCACGAGGGTGTAACCCGGCTGATAGTTGTGCTCTTCCTTGCGGTCGATCAGCGTGATGCGAGCGCCGTCGAGCATGCGGGCGAGTCGGTTCGCCACGGCGATGCCGCCCAGGCCACTGCCGGCGATCACGATGCGGGCGCGGGTCTTCACCGTCGCGCGTGCAGGGGCTGCCGCGACCGAGGCCCCGGCCAGCACGGGCGCCGCCGTCATGGCGCGAAGCCATCTTCTGCGCTGCGGAACGTCGTCCGCGGGTGTGCGCTCTGTGTTCATGCCTGTCTCCTTGTCGAGGTGAAGTCCGGCCAGGGCCGGACCCGGACGCACGGTGGGCGTCGCAGTGCGGGGGTTGCTCAGAACGCCAGCGCGATGTCGGCGGCCGCGTTCGCCGTGGCGGCGCATGCGAGGGTGGCGGCGACGATCAGTGCTGTCTTCATGCTTCAGGACTCCTTGGGGGACGATCGGGTTCGGGAGAGGAGGGAGAGGGATGCATCCGTGTCGATGTGGATCAGGGTGCGAGCCGGGGCGCTGGCAGGCCCAGCAGCGCCCGCAGTTCCGCGGGCGTGCGCGCGAGCGACACCTTCGCGATCCGCCCGTCCTCGAGGCTCAGCACGGTGGCGGCACCCGCCTCGCGCGGGATGTCGGCGACCTGTGCGACCTGTGCCGCGTCGCGCACCAGTGCGATGGGGAACTTCAGCTCGCGCAGCCTCGGCAACGCGAACATGCGCGTCACCAGTGCAGGCATGCCGCTGATGTCGGCCACGTAGACGAGGCGCAGGCGATCGGTCACGCCCGCGGGTTCCGCAGCCAGCACGCCGCCGACCATGTCGCTCACCGGCTTGTCTGCCGCGAAGATCACCCACCGTGTCGACGGGCCGATCGATGCCGGCGCGTCGTGCTGATCGGTCAGGGCCAGCGCCGGCATGACGGAGCCGGCAGTCAGCGGGGCAGCGTCGACCGCCCGTGGCAGGAGCAGGGCTCCGCCGCAGATGCACACGCTCAGCGCGATGCCCAGGAGTGCCCGTCTGCCTTGTCGAGACGGTCTCTGTCCGTTCGACGCACCGAACGCCCGGCCGCGGACCTGCGCCGACGGTGTCACGCGCGGTCGGCGGTGGGCGGAGCTCGCGGCGAGTGCAGGCAGTCGTGAGGGGTCGGTCATGGTGTGAGGGGCGCTCCGGTTCATCGGTACTGACGCAGGTAGTTCCATTCGAAGCCGCGCTTGGCCCAGTGCAGGAGCCTCATCGACGGCAGCAGCCCGTTGCGCTCGGGCGTTCGCCAGACCAGCGTGCCGCGACTGACGGCGTCGACGATGCAGACCAGCTCGACCTTGAACGTCGCGTCGACGGCGACGCCCCGCAGGTCGCCGAGCAGGTTCACGGCTGCCGCCGCGGCCTGCAGATCGGCCATGTGGGCCTGCTTGGGCATCCAGTCCGGGCCGGGGAAGCTGCCCGAATCGCCCACCACGTAGACGCGCTCGGCGCCGGCCACGCGGCAGTGCGCATCGGCGCGCAGCAGGCCGCCCGCCGAGCGCGGCAGATCCGTCGCATCGAACCAGGTGTTGCCGGTCATGCCGGGCATGAAGAGGATCAGGTCCGCAGGCAGCTCGCCACCCTCGGTCACGACCCGGTCGGCCTCGAACCGCACGAGCTTGTGGCCGAGATGCGTGCGGATGCCGAGCCTCGCCATCTCGGCGAGCAGGTGCGTCACGGCCTTGGGTCCGAGACGGTTGCCCGGCTCCGTGCTGGGGTTGAAGAAGACGATCTCGAACCGGTCGCGTCGTCCCTCGCGCCTGAGTTGCTCGTCGATGCCGAAGAGGAACTCGAACATCGGGCCGCCCCGCACCGCGGTGGGCTCGTTCGGATTGCCCGCGAAGCCGACCGCGATCGTGCCGCGCTGCATCGCGCCGAGACGATCGCGGATGCGCTCGGCGGCGGCGATGCCCTCGCAGGGCGTGATGGCGTGCTCGATGCCCGGCAGCTTCTTCAGGAAGCGTCCGCCGGTGGCGACGACCAGGGCATCGTTGACGACGTCGCCCGCAGTGGTGTGCACGGTGCGCCCGCCGTCGGTCAGGCCGGTGACCTCCGCGCAATGGAAGTCGACGTCCATCCGTCGCAGGAAGTTGTCGAGCGGGACGATCAGGTCCGCACGCGTTCGCAGGCCGCTCGGGATCCAGATGATCCCGGGGAGGTAGTGCAGCTCCGCGCGGGGGGCCACCAGCGTGATGCGTGCGGCGCGGTCGCGGCGGCGCAGTTCGCGAACCGTGGACAGGGCGCCGAACCCCGCGCCCAGCACGCTGATCCGAACCGGTTCGCGGCGCGAGGTCATGGAGCGGTCTCCGCGGTCGGCGTCGGCTGCACCGCGCGCTCGCCGACCTGCGGCAGCGCGTGGACCCTGGCGAGGAATTCGTCTCGCGTGGCACCGCCGAACCAGGGATGCCAGCGCCGCTGCTCGAGCACGTTGGACACCGCGCGCGAGCGCGTGGTGTGGCCCGAGAACAGAAGGGTCTCGGCAGGACGCTTGAACACGTCGTTGACGACGCTGTCCCACAGGGCTTCGGGAAGGGCCGGCCGAGGCTGGATGTGGCAGCCGTCCACGGCCAGCAGTCCGCCGCAGAACAGTCGGTCGCGCCAGAGGTAGCTGAGGCAGCCGGCGGTGTGGCCCGGCGTGCGCAGGACGCGGACGTGCTCGTTGCCGAACGGGATCACCGCATGGACCGAACCGGAGCCGGAGCCTCCCATCGCCTGCAGGGACGGCAGCGCGTGCTGGATCCGCGGCGCACCGAGCGCGTCGAGTGCCGCGGCCTCGCCGGGCAGGTGGGCATCGTGCTCATGGGTCCGCAGCAACCAGCGCAGGCGCAGCTGGCGTTCGTCCAGCATGGCGCCGAGCAGGGGCACGTCGGTGCCGCGCGGGTCGATGAGGACCGCCTCGCCCGCGGCCAGGTCGCCGAGGAGATAGCTCACCGCGCCGCTGCGTTCGTCGTGCAGGAGTCGAAAGTACATCGCGGGTTCCTTCCGTTGCGGGACGGTGTCAGCGGTTGCGCGCGGCGGCGTTCACGAAGCAGGGTCCTCGCCGATCAGGATCCGTGCGGCATCCGCGTAGCGATGCGGCGGGATCTCCAGATTGGTGGCTGCCGGCTTGTTCCTGAACACCCGGCCGGCTCCGTCGAACGTGGAGCCGTGGCAGGGGCAGAAGAATCCGCCCGGCCAGTCGGCGGGCAGGCTCGGGTTGGCGCTGCCCCGGGGGGCGTCGCTCGGCGAGCAGCCCAGGTGTGTGCAGATGCCGATCGCGACGAAGACCTCGGGCGCGATGGCCCGCGCCGCGTTCTTCGCGTAGGCGGGCTGCTGCGGGACGGCGGACAGCGGGTCCGCGAGGTCGCCGTCGTGCCCCTGGAGCGCCGCGAGCATCTCGGGGGTGCGCCGCACCACCCAGACCGGCTTGCCGCGCCACTCCACGGTCTTCGCGCCGCCTGGGGGGATGTCGGAGATGTCCACCTCCACCGGGCCTCCGGCGGCCCGGGCCCGCTCGCTCGGCGCGAAGGTCGAGACGAACGGAATGGCGGTCGCGACGGCTGC
>RPRK01000307.1 GCA_003818495.1 Burkholderiales bacterium | reverse complement strand
GGCACGTCGGCGAGCACGCCGCAGGTCTCGGGCGTCGTCGCACTGATGCTGTCGGCCAACCCCTCGCTGACCTGGCGCGACGTCCGCCTGATCCTCGCGAAGACGGCCCGCCGCAACGACCCGGGCAATGCCGGCTGGGAGCAGGTCGGTGGCGGGCGCGCCTTCAGCCACGACTACGGATTCGGCGTCGCCGACGCCCGCGCCGCGGTGGCGGCCGCCGCCGGCTGGAGCAGCGTCGGCGGCAGCGCCCAGCTCAAGACCTGCGCGCTCGCCGAGCGCGCGCCGGGCCTCGCGATCCCGGACGCACCGGCCGACCCAGCCGTCGCGCCGACCGCGGCGACCGACGCGCTGAGCGTCGCCGCGGCCGACTGCGGCATCACCCAGATCGAGTTCGTGGAGGTGCGCGTGACGACGACGCACACCTATTCGGGCGACCTGCGGATCCGGCTGACGAGCCCGCAGGGCGCTGTCAGCCGCCTGGCGGAGTCCCGCATCTGCAGGGGTGACGGCAGTGACCCCTGTGGCGCCTACGACGGCTGGATCTTCGGCTCGTCGCGCCATCTCGACGAGCCGGCGGCGGGCACCTGGACGCTGGAGCTCTCCGACACGGCGACGCTCGACACCGGCCGACTCGACAAATGGAGCCTGACGCTCTATGGCCGCTGAGCGCCTCGCCCGCCGCGCCGCGCGGCATGCCGTCGCGGTCGCCGTGCTGTCGGTGACCGCGCTCGCCGTCGCGCTGCCGATCCCGGCACGCGCCGCGGCGCCCGAGCAGCCCGCCCGCGAGACCGTCTCCAAGCCGGTCCGGGCCAAGACCAAGGCGGCGCCGACGCTCGTCTGGCACGACGGTGCCGGCAAGCGCGGCCTGAGCATCGACCCGACGCTCGAGGCCGATTTCTCCCCCGGCGCGGGCGACGACCGGGTGCTGCGCCGGGCCGGCGCCACGCCGAAATCGTCCGCGACGCTGGTCTCGCCGGTGCTGCGCGACGAGGCCGGCCGCCTGCGTGCCCTGCCCGGCGGCGTGATCGTCGTGCTCGCCGCGCCCGCCGACGAGGCGGCCGGACGCGAACTGCTGCTGCGCAGCGGCGCGACGCCGGTGCGGCGACTGTCCGACACGCTGTGGATCGTCGAGGGCCCGGTCGGGCTGGGCTCGCTCGACCTGGCCAACCGGCTCCAGGCGACCGGGCGCTTCGCCTCCGCCCAGCCCAACTGGTGGGTCGAACGAACGCTCAAGTGAGCGCGGCGCATACAATCGTCGGCCAGCAGCACACCCGGGTCCGACCTCCATGCGCACCGATCAGCCCGTCACCATCCGGCGTCTCGACTATTCCCCGCCGGACCACACGGTCGATCGCATCGACCTGAGCTTCGAGCTCGACCCGCAGCGCACCCTCGTGACCGCCCGGATGGCGGTGCGCCGGCGCGCAGACGCCCCGGCCGGCACGCCGCTGTGGCTCGACGGCGAGGGCCTCGAGCTGATCTCGGCCGGAATCGACGGCGTGGCCGTGCCCGCCTCGCGGCTGCACGCGACGCCCGACGGCCTGCGGATCGACGCACCGCCCGCCTCGTTCGAGCTGGTCACGGTCGTCGCGATCGCGCCGGTCTCGAACACCGAGCTGATGGGCCTGTACGTCTCCAACGGCAGCTTCTACACGCAGTGCGAGGCCCAGGGCTTCCGGCGGATCACCTACTTCCCGGACCGCCCCGACGTGATGGCCCGCTACAGCGTCGAGCTGATCGCGGACGCCGCGCGCTGGCCGGTGCTGCTGTCGAACGGCAACCTCGTCGAGCAGGGACCGCTGCCCGACGGGCGCCACCGGGCGCTGTGGGTCGACCCGTTCCCCAAGCCCTGCTACCTGTTCGCGCTGGTGGCCGGCGACCTGGTCGCGCAGGAAGAGCGCCTGGTGACGAAATCGGGCCGCGACGCGCTGCTGCAGGTCTGGGTCGAGCCGGGCAACCTGGATCGCACCGATCACGCCATGCAGTCGCTGATCCGCTCGATCCGCTGGGACGAGCGGCGCTACGGGCTGGAGCTCGACCTGGACCGCTTCATGATCGTCGCGGTCGGCGACTTCAACATGGGCGCGATGGAGAACAAGGGCCTGAACATCTTCAACACGAAGTACGTGTTCGCCCATCCCCGCATCGCGACCGACGCCGACTTCGGCAACGTCGAGTCGGTGGTCGCGCACGAGTACTTCCACAACTGGACCGGCAACCGCGTGACCTGCCGGGACTGGTTCCAGCTCACGCTCAAGGAAGGCCTGACGGTCTTCCGGGACCAGGAGTTCTCGGCCGACATGCTCGCCGAGGCGAGCCCGGACGAAGCGTCGGCGCGCAGCGCGCGCGCGGTGCGGCGCATCGACGACGTCCGGGCGCTGCGCAGCCTGCAGTTCGCCGAGGACGCGGGCCCGATGGCCCACCCCATCCGCCCCGACGCCTACCAGGCGATCGACAACTTCTACACCGTCACCATCTACGAGAAGGGCGCCGAGGTCATCCGCATGCTGCAGACCCTGGTGGGCCGCGACGGCTTCGCGAAGGGGATGGCGCTGTACTTCGAGCGGCACGACGGGCAGGCGGTCACCTGCGAGGACTTCGTCGCCGCGATCGCCGACGCCAACGGGCGCGACCTCGGACAGTTCCGCCGCTGGTACGCGCAGGCCGGCACGCCGCGCGTGCGTGCCGAGGGCCGCTGGGACGAGGCCGCGCGCCGCTACGAGCTGGTGCTCTCGCAGGGGTGCCCGCCGTCGCCGGGGCAGCCCGAGAAGGCGCCCTTCCACATCCCGGTCACGGTCGGCCTGCTCGGCGCCGACGGGCGCGAGCTCGCGCAGCGCACGCTCGAGCTCGTCGAGCCGAGCCAGACCTTCGTGTTCGAAGGCATCGACCCGGCCCCCGGCGCGGACGGCCGCCGCTTCGTGGTGCCCTCGCTGCTGCGCGACTTCTCCGCGCCGGTGATCCTCGAGCACGATCCGGGCGACGACGGACTCGCGTTCCTGCTCGCCCACGACACCGATGCGTTCAATCGCTGGGAAGCCTCGCAGCGGCTGGCGGTGTCGGCGATCCTGCGCGTCATCGGCGGCGAGCCGGCGGCCCGCGCCGCCGCGCCCCTGGTCGACGCGCTGGGCCGCGCGCTCGCCGACGCGCGGCTCGACCCCGCGTTGCGCGAGCGGCTGCTCGGCCAGCCCTCCGAGGGCTTCGTCGCCGAGCAGCTCCAGGTGGTCGACCCGACCGCGCTGCGCGCGGCGCGCAACGCGGTGCGCGACGAGATCGGCCGCGGCCTGGCGGCGGCCCTGCGTTCGATCGTCGCGACGCTGCCGCCCGTGCACCCGTACTCCCCCGATGCGGAGTCCGCGGGGCGGCGCGGCCTGCGCAACGCCGCGCTGGCGCTGCTGGTGGAGGCGGGCGTGCCGGGCGCCGATGCGCTCGCCGCCGCCCAGATCGCGGCGACCGACAACATGACCGACCGCCTCGGCGCGCTGGCCGCGCTCGCGCACTCGGCCTCGCCGCTGCGCGAGGCCGCGATCGCCGACTACGCGCGCGAGTTCGCCGACGAGCCGCTCGCGATGGACAAGTGGTTCATGCTGCAGGCGACCATGCACCGCCAGCCGGGCGACGCGCCGCTGCTCGAGCGGGTCCGCGCGCTGATGTCGCATCCCGCGTTCTCGATGCGCAACCCGAACAAGGTGCGGGCGCTGATCACCGCCTTCTGCGGCGGCAACCTCGCCGAGTTCCACGCCGCCGACGGCTCGGGCTACGCGTTCTGGGCCGAGCAGGTGCTGGCCCTCGACGCCCTCAACCCGCAGATCGCCGCACGGCTGTCGCGTGCGATGGACCGCTGGCGCAAGTTCGACGCGCCCCGCCAGGCCGCGATGCGGGCCGCGCTCGAGCGGGTCGCCGCCGAGGCCCGGTCGGCCGATGTCAGGGAGATCGTCGGCAAGTCGCTCGCCTGACCGTCGGCGCACGCCGCATCGGCCGGGCCGTGCCGCGCGTCACGGTCCGGCGTGGCCGATCCTCGTAGAATTGCCATCCCGCACGCGGAGACGCCCGATGGCCAAGCAGATCAGCCTGTCGCAGTACCTGATCGAGAAGCAGCGCGAGAAGAACCTGATCCCGGCCGAGCTGCGCCTGCTGCTCGAAGTGGTCGCGCGCGCCTGCAAGCGGATCAGCTATGCGGTCGGCAAGGGGGCGCTCACCGGCGTGCTCGGCGCGGCCGGCTCCGACAACGTCCAGGGCGAGGCGCAGCAGAAGCTCGACGTGATCGCCAACGAGACGCTGCTCGAGGCCAACGAGTGGGGCGGCCACCTGGCCGCGATGGCGTCCGAGGAGATGGACCATCCCTACCCCATCCCGAACCGGTATCCGAAGGGCGAGTTCCTGCTGCTGTTCGACCCGCTCGACGGCTCGTCGAACATCGACGTCAACGTCTCGATCGGCACGATCTTCTCGGTGCTGCGCCTGCCCGAGGGCGTCAAGGAGCCGCTCGAGCACCACTTCCTGCAGCCGGGCTCCAATCAGCTCGCCGCCGGCTACGCCGTGTACGGCCCCTCCACCCTGCTGGTGCTGACCGTCGGAGACGGCGTGGCGTGCTTCACGCTCGACCGCGAGACCGGCTCCTGGTGGCTGACCTGCGACGGC
>RPRK01000306.1 GCA_003818495.1 Burkholderiales bacterium | reverse complement strand
GGCGGACACCTCGGGCAAGGCAGCGCCGAAGGCGCCGAAGGCGTCGACGTCAGTGTCGACATCAGCGTCGTCGGCCGCAGGGGCGAAGGCCTCGGCCGCAGTCCCGAAAGCACCCGCCTCTGCACTGCAGACACCCGCAGCCCCCGGGTCGTCCGGGTCGTCCGAGCCGCCCGCCGCCGCGCCGGCCGACACCGAGGCGCCGTGAGCGTCGCCGCCGGACGAACGGCGGCCGCGGCACGGACGCCCGCCCGTTGAGCGCCATCCGCCTCCTCGCCGGTCCGCGCGCACGCGAACGGATCGGGCGGGACGGCCTGCGCCCGGAGTCGGTCGCCGGCGTGGCCGCCGCAGCCGGCGGCCCCAAGGGCCTGGCCTTCCTCGCCTTCGATGCCTGGCTGTTCGGCGACTGGCTCGCCGAGGCCCCGCCCCGCCCGCGCCTGCTGGCCGGCGCCTCCATCGGCGCCTGGCGGATGGCGGCGGCCGTCCACCCCGACGGGCCGGCCGCGACGCGCCGGCTCGGCGAGGCCTACCTCGAGCTGCAGCGCTACCCGGTCGGGCCGTCGTCGCGCCTCGTGTCGGCGGTCTGCCGCCAGGTGGTCGAGGCGACGGTCGGCGATGCGTCGCGCTTCGTCGCCGGCGCGCGGCCGGCGCACTCGCTCGCGGTCGTCACCGCGCGCGGCCGGGGCGCGGTCTCGCACGGCGGGGGCCGGCTCGCGTTCGCGCGGCCGGCCGTCGCCAACCTGATGTCCCGGCGCCGGCTCGGCGCACACCTGCAGCGCGTGGTGTTCGGCACCGGCGAGGCGCGCGCCGCCGGCATCTGGCCCGACGACGCGTTCTCCACGCGGCACGTCGCGCTCGACGCCGGCAACGCAGTCGACGCGCTGCTGGCCTCGGGCACGATCCCGCTGCTCGCCGATCCGGTGCGCGACCCGGGCGGCGCGCCCGCCGGGGCCTACTGGGACGGCGGTCTCGTCGACTACCACCTGTTCCTCGAGTGGCGCGCGCTCGACGGCCTGCTGCTGTACCCGCACTTCACGCCGTGGCTGACCCCGGGCTGGCTCGACAAGTCGCTGCCGTGGCGCCGGCGCGGACCCGCCAGGCACGCGCACTGGCTCGACGACACGCTGCTCGTCGTGCCCTCGGATGCGCTGCTCGCGCGACTGCCCGGCGGTCGCCTCCCCGAGCGGCAGGACTTCCACCGGCACGGTGCCGACCACGACGGCCGGCTGCGCGACTGGCGCCGCGCGATGGCCGAATGCGCGGCGATGGCCGAGGACTTCGCGGCCTTCGTGCGGCGCCCGGATCCCGCCCGCCTGGAGCCGATCGGCGCGGCCTGAGCGTCAGCCGTCGGGGCCGCGGCGCGGCGCCCACCACTTGCGCCGCTCGCTCAGGCGGTCGAACGCGAAGATCGAGCCGAGCGCACCGCCGATCGACGACAGGCCGTTGAGCGAGCGCACCGCCTCGAGCGCGAACGCCTGCACGACCACGCGCTCGCTGACCTCCGGCCCCTCGTCGATGCGCGACAGCGCGTGCATCACGTACAGCCCGAGGAGCGCCGACAGCGCGAACAGGAACTCCCAGTGCGCGAAGCTCACCACCGCGAACTCGTCGCTGCGCGTGGGCGAGGCGAATCGCACCACCGCCGACAGCTCGCTCGCCTGGAACGCCTGCGCGAGCAGGCCGGCGGCGATCGGCGCGATGCCGCCGCCGAGCGCCGATACCAGCCCGATCGCCGCGAGGTAGGGCGTGCCCTGCCCGGGCGGCGCGAGCTTCAGGCACAGGTTGCCGGTCGCGAGGCCGATGCCGCCGGTGGCCACGCCGAGCACGACGTGCACCCCCGCCAGCAGCCCGAGCTGCAGGGTCTCGTCGCCCGCCGCGTCGACGAAGACGAGCGCCAGCATGCATGCGAAGTTCACCGGCAGCGCGACCGCGAGCACCGCCTTGTTGGAGAGCCGGTCCGACAGCCTCCCCCACAGGTACAGCGTCGTCGCGTTGGCCAGCTGGCTCACGACCCACAGCATCGTCACCGTCGTCACGGGGTAGCCGCGCTGCTGGATCAGGTAGACGGTGAGGAACGGCGCGGCGAGGTTGGAGGCCACGATCCACGCCGCCATGAAGACCAGCAGCCGCCTGAAGTTGCGGTCGCGGAACGGCGCCCACAGCCGCGCGCGCAGATCCCCCTGCGGTCCGGAGTCGGGCATCCGCGGCTCCGGCACCCGCGCGATGTGCCAGGTGCTGACGAAGCCGGCGAGCGCCGCCAGCCCGAAGGCGACCGCGTAGGCGTGCAGCGTCCCGTCCGCGCCGCGCTGCTCGACGAGCGCGCCGGCGGCCAGCGTCGCGACGCACGCGACCGCGGTCCCCCAGAAGATCCGCCGCGCGAAGAACCGCCCGAGTTCCCGGACCGGGATCAGCTGGTGCAGCCATCCGTTCACCGCGCACCCGCCGACCGCCTGCAGCACGCCGATCGCGATCTGGGCGGCGATGAGCACCGCGAGCGCGACCCGGGGCTCGGAGAGGAAGGGCACGACCGCGAGCAGGCCGATGACCCCGCGCGCGGCGCCGAACGAGACGACGGTGATGAGCCGCCGGCGGCGCAGCCGCTCCACCAGCACCGTGGCCGGCAGTTGCGCGGCCTGCGCGAGGAAGGGGATCGCCGCGAGCAGGCCGACCTGGACCGGCGTGGCCCCGAGCGACAGCGCGAACGCGACCAGGATCACGCCGCCCGAGAACGCACCGGTCACGCTGCCCCAGGCGAGGTCCTTCACCAGCGCGCGCTGGCCGGCGGCGAGCGCGGCCGGGGAGACGGAGTCGACCGGTCGGAGCATGGAGGGGGCGCGGGGTCCGGGCGTCCCGCAGCGGTGCACGGGGTCGGGGAGGCGGAGGCACGCACCGTTCCCGTCGTGCACCGACGCGCGGCCGGGGCCCGCGCGCCTGTCGGCGCGACCCCGCCCGTGGTCTGCTGTCGCCACGGGAGACAACCATGAACATGATCATCTATCTCGTCGGACTCGCGGTCGTCGTGTACTTCGTGCTGCGCCTGCTCGGCCTGGTCTGAGTCGGGCGTCGTCCGGTCCGGGCGATACAATCACGCCCTCGGACCGGCTCGGCCGCGCGCGTCGCGCGCCGTCCCGGGCGGGCCGCGCCGCGACGGCGCCCCGGACAACGACTCGCAAGGATCTCCCCCATGGCTCTCAAGTGCGGCATCGTCGGCCTGCCGAACGTCGGCAAGTCGACGCTCTTCAACGCGCTCACCAAGGCCGGCATCGCCGCCGAGAACTATCCGTTCTGCACGATCGAGCCCAACGTCGGCATCGTCGAGGTGCCCGATCCGCGCCTGCAGGCGCTGTCCGCGATCGCCAACCCCGAGAAGACGCTGCCGGCCACCGTCGAGTTCGTCGACATCGCCGGCCTGGTCGCCGGTGCGTCCAAGGGCGAGGGCCTGGGCAACCAGTTCCTGGCGACCATCCGCGAGACCGACGCGATCGTCCACGTGGTGCGCTGCTTCGTCGACGAGAACGTGATCCACGTGTCGGGGAAGATCGATCCGCTGTCCGACATCGAGGTGATCAACACCGAGCTCGCGCTCGCCGACATGGCGACCTGCGAGAAGGCGCTGCACCGGGCCTCGAAGCAGGCCCGATCGGGCGGCGACAAGGAGGCCACGCGCCTGGTGGCGGTGATCGAGAAGTGCCTGCCGGTGCTGAACGAGGCGCGGCCCATCCGCTCGCTCGACCTGTCGCCCGAGGAGCGCCTGGCGCTGCAGCCGCTGTGCCTCATCACGGCCAAGCCGGCGATGTACGTGGCCAACGTGCGCGAGGACGGCTTCGAGAACAACCCGCACCTCGAGGCGGTCAAGACGCTCGCCGCCGCCGAGAACTCGCGCGTGGTGCCGGTGTGTGCCGCGATCGAGGCCGAGATGGGCGACATGGACGACGAGGACAAGGCGGTCTTCCTCGCCGACATGGGCATGACCGAGCCGGGCCTGAACCGCGTGATCCGCGCGGCCTACTCGCTGCTCGGGCTGCAGACCTACTTCACCGTCGGCCCGAAGGAAGTGCGGGCCTGGACCGTGCGGATCGGCGCCACCGCGCCGCAGGCCGCGGCCGTCATCCACACCGACTTCGAGAAGGGCTTCATCCGCGCCGAGACCATCGCCTTCGACGACTTCCTCGCGTGCAAGGGCGAGGCCGGCGCGAAGGAGAAGGGCAAGATGCGGCTGGAAGGCAAGGACTACGTGGTGCACGACGGGGACGTCATGCACTTCCGGTTCAACGTCTGATGCAGTCATGACGCAGGGCAATTCGTCCTGCGTCGACCGGGCGTAGCATGGGCTCCGGGTCAGGACCCGCGCCCCACGACGGACACGGCCGACCCGCCCCAGCCAACTACCGGAGACCCCCATGAATCCGATCCGACGCGCCTCGATCGCCGCGGCCCTGCTGCTGCCGCTCGTCACCGGCGCCGCCCTGGCGCAGGACATCAAGCCCAACACCATGCCGCCGCCGAAGAAGGTGGTGCCCAAGGCCGAGCAGCAGGCCGAGATCCGCAGCAAGACCGCCGCCGCGCTCGAGAAGTTCTACGCGACCGAGCCCAGGATCAAGACCGAGGTCGCCGCGGCGCCGGGGTACGCGGTGTTCACCACCTACGGCCTGAGCTT
>RPRK01000305.1 GCA_003818495.1 Burkholderiales bacterium | reverse complement strand
TGGCTGAGGTCGCTCGACGCCGCCGCAGGCACGGGCGGGGATGCGTCCTGACGCGCCGGCGCGGCCGCAGGGGCCCGCCGGCTTCGGATCCCGCCGCTCGGTCGGACCGGCAGCCGCCCGTCCCGGCTAGCGGACGACGTCGACGCCCGCCGGCGGCGAGAACCGGAACAGGCCGGTGTCGAGCGCCGGGTTGCGCTCGATCCTCGAGAACGCGAAGCGCGTGGTCTGCCCGAACGCATCGCGCACCTCCATCGCCTCGGGCAGGCCCGCGCGAAATCCGATGCGGATCCGGTCGAACCCGGAGTCCTTCTGCTTCGGCACGGCCTCGAGCCATTCGACGCCGTCGACGCTGCCCGCCTCCTTGATCGCGAAGTTCGCATCGAGGTCGTTCGAGCCGAAGAGGATGGCGGCGGGCGTGGCCGAGATCGCGTCGCCGACCTTGCGGACGGTGACCTGCTTGAGGTCCTTGTCGTAGAAGTGCAGCTGCTCGCCGTCGGTGACGATGAGCTGCTCGTACGGCACCGCCACTTCCCAGCGGAAGCGCCCGGGACGCGAGAACGCGAAGGTGCCCGACGCGTTCTCGCCGCTGCGGCCGTTGCTGCGGATCTGCTGCTGCGTGAAGGCGCCGCGGGCCGCCTTCGTGCCGCTGGCGAATTCGCGGAGCTGGTCGATGGCCGCCGCACAGGCGATGCCGGGCACGGCGAGCGCGACGGTGACCAGCACGGCGGCTGCGGACGCAGCCGGACGGACCAGACGGGACACCAGACGGGACAGGGGAGCGAAGAGACGATTCATCGTGCCGCCGATGGTAGCGCAGACCGCGCGGGGACCGCGCCCGGCCCCCGCCTCGGGAGGACGCCGGTCAGTCGTCCTCGCGCCTGGGCACGATGATGTCGCGGTTGCCGTTGGTGGCCATCGCCGACACCACGCCCGACTTCTCCATCTGCTCGAGGAGTCGCGCGGCGCGGTTGTAGCCGATCCGAAGGTGCCGCTGCACGAGCGAGATCGAGGCCCGCTTGTGCTGCAGCACGACCGCGACGGCCTGGTCGTAGAGCGCATCGGCCTCGCCGTCGACGCCGGCCTCCTGAAGCGTGGCCTGCAGTCCGCCGAAGCCCACCGCGCTGCCGGTATCGACCGCGTCGCCCGCGACGCCGCCCTCCAGGATGCCGTCGATGTAGTCGGGCTCGCCGCCGCGCTCCTTCCAGTGCGCGACGACGCGGTGCACCTCGTCGTCGGCGACGAAGGCCCCGTGCACCCGCACCGGCAGCCCGTTGCCCGACGACATGTAGAGCATGTCGCCCTGCCCGAGCAGTGCCTCGGCGCCCATCTGGTCGAGGATGGTCCGGGAGTCGATCTTGGAGGACACCTGGAACGCGATCCGGGTCGGGATGTTCGCCTTGATCAGCCCGGTGATCACGTCGACCGAGGGCCGCTGCGTCGCGAGGATCAGGTGGATGCCGGCGGCCCGCGCCTTCTGGGCGAGCCGCGCGATCAGCTCTTCGATCTTCTTGCCGACGACCATCATCAGGTCGGCCAGCTCGTCGATCACGACGACGATGGTCGGCAGCTTGTCGAGCGGCTCGGGCGCATCCGGCGTCAGCGAGAACGGATTGGGGATCGTCTCGTCGCGCTTGTGCGCCTCGGCGATCTTGGCGTTGTAGCCCGACAGGTTCCGCACGCCGAGCTTGCTCATCAGCCGGTAGCGCCGCTCCATCTCGGCGACACACCAGTTGAGCGCATGGCCGGCCTGGCGCATGTCGGTGACCACCGGCGCCAGCAGGTGCGGGATGCCTTCGTAGGTGCTCATCTCGAGCATCTTCGGATCGATCAGGATCAGCCGGACCTGCGACGGATCCGACTTGTAGAGCAGCGACAGCAGCATCGCGTTGATGCCGACCGACTTGCCCGAGCCGGTGGTGCCGGCGACCAGCAGGTGCGGCATCTTGGCGAGGTCGGCCACCAGCGGACGGCCGGCGATGTCGTGACCGAGCGCCAGCGTGACCGGCGAGGCGGAGTCGGCGAACACCTGCGAGGCGAGCACCTCCGACAGCCGGACCGACTGGCGTCGGGCGTTCGGCAGCTCCAGACCCATCAGGCTCTTGCCGGGGATGGTCTCGACCACCCGGATCGACACCAGCGACAGGGCCCGGGCCAGGTCCTTGGAGAGGTTGACGATCATCGAGCCCTTGATCCCGGTGGCCGGCTCGATCTCGTAGCGGGTGATCACCGGTCCCGGATAGGCCGCGACGACGTTGGCCGATACGCCGAAGTCGGAAAGCTTCTTCTCGATCAGCCGCGAGGTGTACTCGAGGGTCTCGGGCGAGACCGTGTCCTGCGACTCGGGCGGCGCGTCGAGCAGCGACAGCGGCGGCAGCTCGGTGTCGGCCGGCAGATCGACGAACAGCGGCTTCTGGCGCTCGCGCTGCGCGCGCTCGGAGCGCTCGACCGGCGGCGCCGGCAGCTCGATGCGGACCGGCTCGGGATCCTCGGCGAGGATCTTGCGCTTGACCTCGACGGTCTGCTTGCGGACCCGCGTGGCAACCTGCCCGACACGCCGGTCGCGGCGCGCCTCCCAGCGGGCGCGGACGAAGTCGACCGCGGATTCGAGGGTCGCGCCGACCGACTCGAAGATGGTGAGCCAGGACAGTCCGGTCGCCAGCGAGAAGCCGACCGCCGTCATCAGCAGCATCAGCAGCGTGCCGCCGACCGCGCCGAGGTGGGTCAGCATCGGCTGGGCGATGATCTGGCCGAGCAGCCCGCCCGGCGCCAGCGGCAGCGCGACCGGCAGTCCGGCCAGGCGCGACGACTCGAGCGCCACGCAGCCGGCGAACAGCATCCCGAAGCCGACCCAGCGGTCCCAGCCGAACGGCGGCTCGTCGAGCGCCTCGCGCCGGCCGTCGACGCGGCGCTGGTGCAGCAGCCGGTAGCCCGACACCACCCGCAGCAGCAGGAACGCCGCCCACAGGTAGGCCGACACGCCGAACAGGTACAGCATCAGGTCGGCGATCCAGGCGCCGACCCGACCGCCGAGGTTGTGGATGTCCCGGACCGCCGCCGCGTGCGACCAGCCGGGATCGGCGCGGTCGTAGCTGAGCAGGATCAGCGCGACGAACAGGGCCAGCGTGCACAGCAGCAGCCAGCGGGCCTCGCGCAGGAGCACCAGCGCGCGGTCGGACAACAGGGACGCACGGGGCGGGCCGCCGCGGCTCGCCGCGGCGCCCAGCGTGGAAGCACGGGCCATCGGATCCTTTACTGCAACATCCGCGCTGCCCGGCCGCCCCGCGGCGTGCCGGTCAGTGCAGGTACGAGCTCAGCTTCTCTCGCAGAACCAGCTTTCCCTCGGGGGCCGGCACGATGTAGCCGTCCACCTCGAGACCCTTCATCACGCGCGAGACCATCTCCCGCGACGCTCCGATCATCTTGGCGATCTCCTGGCGCGGCAGCTTGCTCTTGACCACGCGCTCGCCGCCCACCTGCTCGGAGAAGTCCAGCAGCACCCGGGCGACACGGCCGTAGACGTCGAGCAGCGCGAGCGTCTCGATCTTCTTGTCCGCTTCGCGCAGCCGCTTGACCAGCCCCTTCATGATCTTCACGGACATGTCGTGGCTCTGCGCCAGCATGGCCTTGAAGCTGTCCTTGTTGATCGCCATGAAGTCGCAGGACTCCAGGGTGATCACGCTCGCCGACCGCGGCGCGTCGTCGATCAGCGACATCTCGCCGAAGCATTCGCCGGACCCGAGGACGGCCAGGATGACCTCCTTGCCGTCCGAATCCGAGCGCTGCACCTTGGCGCGGCCCGACAGGAGGATGTACAGCGACTGCGACGGCTCGCCCTCCGCGACGATCGTCCGACCCTTCGGAAAGGCGCGCCGGACGCTGCCCGCCGCGAGCGCGTCGAGCTGCGACTCGCTCAGACTGGCCAGCAGGGGGACCCGCCGCAGGAATGCCTTGTTCTCTTCGTGCGCCATACTCACCTCATCAGGAAACCGAGACCGTGGCCTCGACACCCGGTGCGCGTATCATTTTGCACCAAGCGCGGCCGATTTCAAAGGAATTGGTCGAAGTGACTTCGCCAAGCCCATGTTTTTAATACTGATTCGCAACGTTCCGAGGACCCGATGAGCGCCGCCAAACATGCCCGGCTCCTGATCCTGGGCTCCGGCCCCGCCGGCTATACCGCCGCGGTCTACGCCGCCCGAGCCAATCTCAAGCCGGTGCTGGTCACCGGCGTCGCCCAGGGCGGGCAGCTGATGACCACCACCGACGTCGACAACTGGCCGGCCGATGCGTCGGGAGTCCAGGGGCCGGAGCTGATGCAGCGCTTTCACGCGCATGCCGAGCGCTTCGACACCGAATTCGTGTTCGACCATATCCATACGGTCGACCTCTCGTCGCGTCCCTTCCGGCTGACGGGCGATTCGGGCAGCTATACGTGCGATGCACTGGTGATCGCGACGGGCGCCTCGGCCAAGTACCTCGGTCTGCCGTCCGAACAGGCCTTCATGGGCAAGGGGGTCTCGGGCTGCGCCACCTGCGACGGATTCTTCTATCGCAACCAGGAGGTCGCGGTGATCGGCGGCGGCAACACCGCGGTCGAGGAGGCGCTGTACCTGTCGAACATCGCCAGCAAGGTGCACCTGATCCACCGGCGCGAC
>RPRK01000304.1 GCA_003818495.1 Burkholderiales bacterium | reverse complement strand
GGTGCCGGTCGAGTCCGGCAGCAAGACACTCAAGGACGCGCTCAACGAGGCGATGCGCGACTGGGTCACCAACGTCGAGGACACCTTCTACATCATCGGCACCGTCGCGGGTCCGCACCCGTATCCGATGATGGTCCGCGACTTCAACGCGGTGGTCGGCCAGGAATGCCTGTGGCAGATGCCCGAGGAGATCGGCCGCCAGCCGGACTACGTGGTCGCCTGCGTGGGCGGCGGCTCCAACGCGCTCGGCATCTTCCATCCGTACATCCCGCACGAGGAGGTCAGGCTGGTGGGGGTCGAGGCCGGCGGCGACGGCATCGCCAGCGGCCGCCATGCGGCCTCATTGACCGCGGGCACGCCGGGCGTGCTGCACGGCAACCGCACCTACCTGCTGCAGGACGCGAACGGCCAGATCATCGACACGCACTCGGTGTCGGCCGGCCTCGACTATCCGGGCGTCGGTCCCGAGCATGCATGGCTCAAGGACAGTGGCCGCGCGAGCTACGTGCCGATCGACGACTCCGAGACGCTCGCGGCCTTCCACACCTGCTGCCGCATCGAGGGCATCATCCCCGCGCTCGAGTCGGCCCATGCGCTCGCCTACGCCGCCAAGCTCGCGCCCACGCTGCCCAAGGACAAGGTCATCCTGGTGAACCTGTCCGGTCGCGGCGACAAGGACATGCAGACCGTCGCCGAGCGCGACGGCCTGAAGGTCTGAGCCCAGCGAGCGAGCCCGAACCCGACATGTCCCGCATCTCTCGCATCGACGCCACCTTCGCCCGCCTTCGCGCCGCCGACCGCCGCGCGCTGATCCCGTACTTCACCGCCGGGCACCCGAGCCGCGCGCACGCGGTGCCGATGATGCATGCGCTGGCCGCGGCCGGCGCCGACGTCATCGAGCTCGGCGTGCCGTTCTCCGACCCGATGGCCGACGGCCCGGTCATCCAGAAGTCCGGCGAGCACGCGCTGTCGCTCGGCGTGGGCCTGGGCGACGTGCTCGACTGGGTCCTCGAGTTCCGCCGCACCGACACCACCACGCCGGTGGTGCTGATGGGCTACCTGAACCCGATCGAGCGGATGGGCGCCGAGCGCTTCGCCGCGCGCGCGGCCGAGGCCGGCGTCGACGGCGTGCTGGTCGTCGACCTGCCGCCCGAGGAGGCCGAGTCGCTCGGCCCGATGTTCAAGTCGCACGGGCTCGACCCGATCTTCCTGATCGCGCCCACGTCCACGCCGGCGCGCATCGCGCAGGTCGGGCGCATCGCCAGCGGCTACGTGTACTACGTCTCGCTCAAGGGCGTGACCGGGTCGGGCGCGCTGAACGTCGACGAGGTGCTGTCGGCGCTCCCGGCGATCCGCGAGGCCACCGGCCTGCCGGTCGGCGTGGGGTTCGGCATCCGCGACGGCGCGACCGCACGCGCGATCGCCGAGCGGGCCGATGCGGTCGTGATCGGCACGCGACTCATCCAGGAAATCGAGGCCGCGGGCCCCGAGCATGCCGTGGAACGCGCCGCGGCCTTCATCCAGGGCATCCGCCGCGCGATGGACGCCGGCGTGTCCGCCACCTGAGGTCACCGACATGAGCTGGCTCGAGAAGCTCCTCCCCCCGCGGATCAAGCGTGCCGGCACGCCCGGCGGCGGCAAGCGCACGGTCCCCGAGGGCGTCTGGGTGAAATGCTCGTCGTGCGACGCGGTGCTCTACCGCGCCGACCTGGAGAGCAACCTCGGCGTCTGCCCGAAGTGCGATCACCACATGCGGATCGGCGCGCGTGCGCGCATCGACGCGCTGCTCGACCCCGAGGGCCGCTACGAGATCGGCCAGGAGGTGGTGCCGGTCGACGCGCTGAAGTTCAAGGACAGCCGCAAGTACCCCGACCGCATCGCCGAGGCGATGGAGGCCACCGGCGAGACCGATGCGCTGGTGGTGGTGGGCGGCGCGATCCGTGCGCTGCCGGTGGTGGTCGCGGCCTTCGAGTTCGAGTTCATGGGCGGCTCCATGGGGTCGGTCGTCGGCGAGCGCTTCGTGCGCGGCGTTCAGAACGCGATCGACCAGAAGGTGCCGTTCATCTCGGTGGCCGCCTCGGGCGGCGCGCGGATGCAGGAAGGCCTCCTGTCGCTGATGCAGATGGCCAAGACCACCGCGATGCTCACGCAGCTCTCCGAAGCGCGTCTGCCGTACATCTCGGTGCTGACCGACCCGACCATGGGCGGCGTGTCGGCGAGCTTCTGCTTCCTCGGCGACGTCGTCATCGCCGAGCCGCGGGCGCTGATCGGCTTCGCCGGCCCGCGCGTCATCGAGCAGACCGTGCGCGAGAAGCTGCCCGAGGGCTTCCAGCGCGCCGAGTTCCTGGTGGAGAAGGGTGCGGTCGACATGATCGTGCACCGCAAGCAGATGCGCGACGAGATCGCGCAGCTGCTCGCGCTGCTGCTGCGCCAGCCGTCGGAGGCGCTGGCCTGAGCGCGGTGACCCCCCCCGTGCCCGGCGCCGCGGGCACGCTCGACGACTGGCTCTCGCGCATCGAGGGGCTGCACCCGAAAGGCATCGAGCTCGGCCTGGAGCGCGTGGGCGAAGTCGCCCGCCGCCTTCGCCTGGAGCTGCCCGGCACGAAGATCGTCGTGGCCGGCACCAACGGCAAGGGCTCGACCTGCGCGATGCTCGAGTCGATCCTGCTGGCCGCCGGCTACCGGGTCGGCTGCTACACCTCGCCGCACCTGCTGCGCTTCAACGAGCGCGCGCGACTCGACGGCGAGCCGGCCTCCGATGCGGCGCTCGTCGAGCAGTTCGAGGCCGTGGAAGCCGCGCGCGGCGACACCCGGCTGAGCTACTTCGAGTTCACCACGCTCGCCATCCTGCGGCTCTTCCAGCAGGCCGCCCCCGACGCGCTGGTGCTCGAGATCGGCCTGGGCGGACGGCTCGATGCGGTCAACCTCGTCGACGCCGACTGCGCCATCGTCACCTGCATCGACATCGACCATGCCGAGTACCTCGGCGACACGCGCGAGAAGATCGGCCTGGAGAAGGCGCACGTCTATCGCACCGGCCGTCCGGCGATCTGCACGGACCCGGTGCCGCCGCAGTCGCTGATCGATCACGCGACCGAGATCGGCGCGGACCTCTGGCGCTTCGGCCACGACTTCAACTACTCGGGCGACCGCCAGCAGTGGGGCTACGGCGGCCGCGGCCAGCGCCGCAACAGCCTCGCCTATCCGGCGCTGCGCGGCGCGAACCAGCTGCTCAACGCATCGGGCGTGCTGGCCGCGCTCGAGTCGCTGCGCGACCGCCTGCCGGTGAGCGCGCAGGCCGTGCGGCAGGGCTTCGCCACGGTCGAGCTGCCCGGGCGCTTCCAGGTGCTCGCCGGCCGGCCGACCGTGGTGCTCGACGTCGCGCACAACCCGCACGCCGTCGCGCACCTCGCCGCCAATCTCGACGGCATGGGCTTCTTCCCGTTCACGTACGCGGTGTTCGGCATGCTCGGCGACAAGGACATCGCGGGCGCCATCGCGCATCTGCGCGGACGGGTCGACCACTGGCTGTGCACCGACCTGCCGGGGCCGCGCGGCGTGCGCGCGCACGTGCTCGAGCAGGCCCTGCGCGACGCCGGCATCACGCCGGGGCAGGGCGAGGATGCCGAGCGCAGCATCGCGTGCTTCGCCTCGCCGCGCGAGGCGCTCGCCGCGGCGAAGGGTCGGGCCGACGAGAATGATAGAATCGTGGTCCTGGGATCGTTCCTGACCGTGGCCGACGTGCTGGCCTCGCGTGGACGATCCGGTACCTGACTCGAACCGTCTCCCCCCCTCCCATGGCAACACGGGCCTCGCCCCCGGCGCGCAAGCGTTCGGGCGGAAGCGAAGACGGCGACGTCGATCCGGCGCTGCCGCAGAAGAAGCGCGCTCGCCATCGGCTGATCGGCGCGATCGCACTGTGTCTGCTCGCCGCGGTCGTCGTGCCGCTGCTGCTCGACGCGGAGCCTGCGCGTCCGACCTCGGACGTGGCCATCGTCGTCCCGTCGCGCGACACGCCGCTGCCTGCTCGAACCGATGCGAAGGCCGATGGTGCGCGCGCCGCGGGCCCGATCGTGCGCGGCACGGTCGAGGGCGCCGATGCGACGGGCAAGGACGCCCCCGCGGCACGCGCCGCGGATGCGAAGCCGGCGGAGGCGAAGGGTGCCGAAGCGAAGGGCTCCGAAGGGAAGGGCGCCGAACCGAAGGGCGCCGATGCGAAGGCTTCCGATGCGAAGGCTTCCGACGCGAAGGCGGTCGACGCCAAAGCCGCGAAGGCCGAGCCCCGCAAGGATGCCTCCAAGGACGAGATCGGCCAGCTCGCCAGCGCCGCCCAGGCCCGTGCCAAGGGAGAGGGCCGCTACCTGCTGCAGGTCGGCGCGTACGCCAACGAGTCCGGCGCCGCCACCGTCGTCGATCGCGTGAAGGCCAGCGGCCTGCCGGCCTTCACCGAGAAGATCAAGACCGATCGCGGCGATCGCGTGCGCGTGCGGGTCGGTCCGTTCTCCTCGCGCGATGCCGCCGAGCAGGCCCGCGGGCAGTTGCAGGCCGCCGGCGTGCAGTCCGCGCTGATCTCGCCGTGACCCGAATGCCTGCACCGGCTCGACGATCGACTCACCCTCCGGCTCCAGCTCCGGCGCACGCACTGGCTCCAGCTTCAGCTC
>RPRK01000303.1 GCA_003818495.1 Burkholderiales bacterium | reverse complement strand
CGAGCGCGGCGATGCTGTTGGCGTTCGAGCCCAGGCCGAACAGCCGGAACGTCACGCCGGGAATGCGCAGCTCGGCGCCGGCCTCCTGGCGGACCAGGCCCGGATCGAACGCCAGCGGCGCGAGGCTGCCGAGCATCACCACGAGCAGCCCCCATTTGGCCGCCATCAGCAGCACCCTGGAGTCGGCCTGGCGCGATGCGTACACGCCGAACATCGCGAGCACCGCGTAGAGCGCCTGCTGCTCGGGAAGGCCCGGTTCGGTGCCGAACACGCTGTTCAGCACGTAGTGCGCCACCACGTAGGCGACGAGCGCGATCAGCAGCCCGGTGGGGCCGGGCAGGGGCGCGGGCCTGCGGCCGAGCGCGTTCGACAGCAGCCGGACGCCGGTCAGGCCGACCAGGGCGATCGAGCTCAGTCGCAGGAACACCGTCGCCGCGTCGGTGGCGCGCTGCAGGGCGGCGAAGTCGAGCGAGGTGACGTCGCGGCCGCTGATCAGCACGGCGGCGGCCGGAACCACCGCGATGCCGAAGGTCAGCACCGGCACATAGTGGCGCCGCAGGAGCGTGTCCGCGTGCAGGCTGGCGCCCATCGCGACGATGAGCATCAGCGACGCGACCAGGGCGACGGCACCGTACAGGAGCACGGGGCCGAGCGGCACGCCGAGCGCGTCGGTCACGGCTTCGGGCTCGAGGCTCGGATGCGCGGCCGCGCGCGGGCGGCGGAATCGGGCGCGATGTACGACCGGGGCAGGGCCATTCGGAAACGTCCGGGGAGATGCAGGAGGTGTGTGTGTCGGGAGTACGGGATCGCCCTCGGATGATAGCCCCGCGCCGGGAACGGCTCGACGCAATAACGCACAGGCGCGACGTCCGAGGGGACCTGCGGCGGTGGCACATGCGACGCCGCGTGTTGCCCGCCTCCAACGGCTCCGCCGCACGCACCGGCGGCGTTGGCGATGACGATCGGTCCGTCCGTCGGCGCCGTGGCCGGAGCCTCCGGAGGCATCGGTTACGATCGGACGGAATCGGCGTGGGCGCTTCCGCCGGCCTGCCTTCCCTACCCCTGTACCCCCCTCGAGGGGCCTCGACCATCGCCGCAACCGACATCTCGCACCGCAGCGTCAGCGCCGCGCTATGGGGCATCCTCGGCACCGTCCTCAGGATCGTCCTGCAGATCGGCGCCCAGGTGGCGCTCGCGCGCATCCTGGGGCCCGAGCAGTTCGGTCTGTTCGCGGTCGCGCTCGTGGTCGTCGCCTTCAGCAGCTTCTTCGCGGACGTCGGGCTCGCCTACGGACTGATCCAGCGCCAGCCGCTGTCCGACGAAGACGTCCGGTTCGTGTTCACCTGGCAGCTCGTCCTGGGCACGGTCGTGTCGGTGCTGCTGCTGGCGTGCGTGCCGTACGCCGTGGCGTTCTACGGCGATCCGCGGCTCGGGACCGTGCTGTCGTGGCTGTCGGTGAGCTGCCTGATCAACGCCTTCGGCGCCACCTCGAACGCGCTGCTGCGCCGGTCGATGGACTTCCGATCCGTCCACATCGCCGCCGTCGTCAGCTATGCCGTCGGCTTCTTCGGGTTCGGCATCCCGATGGCCCTGGCCGGATTCGGCGTCGAGTCGCTGATCGCCGCCTACCTGGTGCAGTCGACGCTGGCGGCGGCGATGACCTTCGCCCGTGCGCGTCACCCGGTCCGCCCGCTGTTCCGGCACGCCGATGCGCGCGGGATCCTGGGCTTTGGTGCGGCCGTGCTGGGCACGAACCTCATCAACTGGGTGATGACCTCGCTCGACCGGATCGTCGTCGGCCGGATGATGTCGTTCACGGCGGCGGGCCTGTACTCGACGATGCACAACTTCATCACCGCGCCCACCGTGCAGGCGCTCTCGGTGCTGCAGGGCGTGCTGTACTCGGCGAGCTCGAGCGTCCAGTCGAGCCGGCTCAAGCTGCACCGGGGCTTCCGCACGATGTTCGGCGCCGTCGGGCTGTTCGTGGCGCCGGTCTTCTTCGCGGTCGCCGCCGTGGCCGAGACCTTCATCGCGGTCCTGTACGGCACCAAGTGGACGGGCGGGGGCGTCGTGCTCGCGCCGCTGGCGGTCGCCATGCCCGCCTTCCTGCTGATGGGCATGGCGGTCCCGGCGCTCTGGGCGTCGGGCAACACCAACCGCGAACTGAAGCTCCAGATCCCGATCGCGGTGGTGTGGGCGGTCGTGCTCGTCGTCGTGGCCTCGAGCCGCTCGCTGGCGGCGCTGGGATGGGCCGTCTGCGCGCTCTACTACGTGCGGGCGGCCGTGATCATCGTGGCCACGTGCCGGGTCGTCCGCCTGCCTGGCCGCATGCTGCCGTCGCTGCGGGCGGCCGCGGCCTGGGTGACGCTCGCCGTCGCGCTGGTCGCATGGGGCGTCGACCGTGGCCTCGCGGCGACGGTGCCCGCCGCGCCCGCGCGCCTCGCGCTGGTGGTCGTGGCCTGCGCGCTCGCGATGGCGGTCAGCCTGCGTGCGGTCCGCGGATCGATCCGGCCGGAGGTGGCCGATCTGATCGGTCGGATCGTCCTCCGACTCCCGGCGCCGGCCCGCCGCGCCGCCCGACTCGTCCTGCCGGTGCGATGAGCCGCGCTGTCGCCGCCTCCACCGCGTTCACGGCCTTCTCCCGGTCATCCGATCCGAGGTAGATCGATGGGTACCCGAATCGTCTTCCTGGTCATGTCCGCCGTGCATCGCGCGGACTCGATCGATCAGCTCGCCCGGTCGCTCCAGCCGCACCGGGTGCTCGTGCACCACGACTTCGGCCAGACGCCCGACTTCGCGCTGACGGCACCGAACGTGTCGTTCGTGCCCGATCCGGTCGGCACGGGCTGGGGCGCGTGGGGGTTCACCGCCGCGCTCTTCCACAGCCTGCGGCATGCGGTCCGGGATCTGGAGTTCGACTACCTCCAGCTGCTCAGTCCGAGCTGCCTGCCGATCAAGCCGGTGGACCGCTTCCGGGCGTTCCTCGACGACACCGAGCAGGACGCGCATTTCGGCTGCATCGACCTGTTCGCGAATCGCGACGCGCTGATGTCCGCCGGCTTCCGCGTCTTCGGGGAGACCGACAGCCTGCTCTACCGTGCGCTGTTCCGGCTGTCGCGCGAGTACTTCGGGCCGTCGCCCGGCAAGCTCGATACCGACGGTGTCCAGCTCCACGTCGGCCACGCCGTGAACGCGCGGGGGGCGATGACGCTGCGAGCCCGGGCCGCGCTCGCCATCACCGGCGCGTTCCGGCACGGCGCGATCGGACGGCACCCGTTCACGCCCGCGCAGCCGGTCTGCTTCGGGGCGACGTGGTTCGGCGCGCGCCGACCGGTGGTCGAAGGCATGACCCGGATGTTCGAGGACCGGTCCTTCACCGCCCACTTCGAACGGGTGTTCGCCGCCGACGAGTTCATCGTCTCGACGATGCTCAACCGCCTGTCCCGGCACCCCGGGCCGATCAACACTCTGGTCAACACCTTCGAGCATGCCCGGCCGCAGTGGCTCGGCGACGGCGATCTCGAGCGCCTGCGCGCCTCGCCCGCCTGGTTCGCGCGCAAGTTCGTCGACGATCCGCAGGCCCCGAGCCGTCTCAGGGTGCTGACCGAACTCGCCAAGGTGGAGGCGCCGGCACTCGTCTGAGCCCGGGCCCGGCGACGCGGCCGACGCCGCGCCCCGTCTCGAACGCGTCACCCAAGAAAAACGGCCGCCCCGAGGGGCGGCCGGCTTTCGTTCGTTCGGATCGGGCGGCGGCGAGCCGCCCGATCTGCCGTTACAGCGTGGCGGCGAAGGCCTTGTAGGCCGCATCCAGCGCGGTCGCGTCGGTGCTCAGCTTGCCCGTCAGGAACGTCAGGACCTGTGCGCTGCTGGTGATCGTGCGCCCGTTGAGCTCGGTGATCAGCTCTTCGATCGTGCCCGGACGCGTCTTCTCGATGTAGACGAAGAGCATCGCGGTCTGGGCGTGGTTGCCCCAGTCGTTGACGTCGGTGAACTGGCTCGAGGTCAGGGCCACCAGATCCGCCAGCGGCTTGAGCGCATTGGCCGCCGCACGCTTCTTGTACTCGCTCAGCAGGTAGGGCGTCGGCTTGGCGACCGTGAAGGACGCACCGCCTGCGCCGATCGTGCCCGACTCGTGCGCGTAGGCGATGCCTTCCATCACCCACGGCCAGTCCTCGACCGGCACCTTGGCGAGCGTCGACGTGGCCGACATCGCCCGCAGCAGGAACGCCTGGCTCTCTTCACCCTGCGCGATCGCGAAGTCCGGCAGGGTCTGCGGCGCGACGAACCAGTTGTTGTTGCCGGTCACCGGGTCGTAGCACGACAGCACGACGCGGCTCGGCTGCGCCGACACGACCGACTGGTTGCATTCCGGCAGCTTCGAGGCGATGTCGGTGATCAGACGCGCTTCCTGCGTGATGAAGATCTCGGTGTGGTCGCCGACCGAAGTGGGGTAGATCCGCTTGAAGTAGGCCCACGAGTCCAGCAGGTTCGCCAGGTGCTGATCCGACAGCGCGTCGCCGTAGTCCGACGAGACCCGGTAGGTGCCCGAGGTCTTCGAGAAGGGCAGCAGGTCCTTGAGCAGCGCGAGCGTCGTCGGGCTGTCCTTGACCTCGAGGTCGATCGTCGCCGACTTGCCGTCGACCGTGGCGGTCACGGTCGTCGTGCCGGTCGCGAGCGAGGTGATG
>RPRK01000302.1 GCA_003818495.1 Burkholderiales bacterium | reverse complement strand
TCGCTGTTGTGGTCGTTCTCGGTGTCGATGACCAGGCTCTGCAGCATCGCCTCGATGTGGCCGGCCACCTCGGACTCGAGGGCGGCGAGCTCCTCGGCGCCGTCGATGAACTCGGCGATGTTGTCGTTCGCGTGGAAGCGGCGCCCGGCGCGCTGCACCCGCTCCCGGATGCGCTGCGAGACCGATGCGGCCTTCGGCAGGTAGGTGCCTTCGGGCACGGGCTCGTCCATCGTCGTCTCCTGGATCGCGGCTGGCGGGCTGGCCGCGGCGCGCTGTGGTGTCGGGCGCATTCGCGCGACCGCCGAAAACGATTCTATCCTGCCGTCGACGGGGTCCGACCGATGGGCGCGCCAGCGCCGCGGTCGTGCCCCCGATCAGCTCGCAGAGGCGTTTTCCCTCAGGGGGTCTTGCCCGGCCACAGCGACTTCAGTCGGCCGAACGCCGGCCCGATGATCTTGCTGGCGAGGGGTGCGACCAGCGCGCCCACGGCAAGGCCGAGCACTGCATCGATGGCGGCCCGTACCACCCAGGCGACCAGACCCGGAGCCAGCGGCGTGGCTGCACGGGCCGCGTCGGTGACGCCTTGAACCCACAGCTCCGGCGCCCCGAGGCCCAGTTCATACGCGCCATGGATGACGATGTGGCCGCCCACCCAGAGCATCGCCACCATGCCCACGGTGCTGAGCACCTTGAGGAACACCGGCATCCCCAGCACGATGCCGCGGCCCACGGCCCGCACGACCCCATTGCCCGTGCGCGCCAGCAGGGCGCCGAAATCGTCCGCCTTCACGATGAGTGCCACCGCGCCGTAGACCCCGACCGTCATGCCCAGGCCCACCAGCCCCAGCACCACCGCCTGCAGCCACAGGGCCAGGCCGGTGAGCGTGGCCAGGGTGATGGCCATGATCTCGGCCGACAGGATGAAATCGGTGCGGATGGCGCTGCCGACGCGTTCGTTCTCCAGGTCCTGAGGCGCCTTGACTGCGTCGCTGTCGGACACGCCATCACCATCGGCATCGGCCGCAGCGCCCCGCCCGCCCTGGCCGAACAGGTCAGCTACCTTGTGCCAGCCCTCGAGGCACAGGAACGCCCCGCCCAGCATCAGCAGCGGCGTGATCGCCCAGGGCGCGAAGAAGCCCAGCAGCAACGCGCCCGGCAGCAGGAAGAGCAGCTTGTTCTTCAGCGACCCGGCGGCGATCTTGCCGATGATGGGCAGTTCGCGGTCGGCCGCAAACCCCACCACATAACGCGGCGTGACCGCAGCGTCGTCGATGACGATGCCAGCGGCTTTCGACGCCGCCTTCGAACCCGCCTTGGCCGCTTGTGCAGCGACATCGTCCAGCGAGGCCGCCGCCAGTTTGGCAAGGGCGGCCACATCGTCCAACAGTGCGATCAGACCCGAGCTCACGGTGGCGTTCCTGCAGTCGATAGGCCGTCATCATCGCCCATGGAGACGCCTGGCCGGCTCGGTCGACGATCGCAGGACGGTGATCTTCAACCGCCTGCTAAGGCTTGCGGCTCGCGAGCACGACGCTGCCGCTGCCCTCGAGCGCACGGTCGTACACGATGCGCAACTGGCCGTCGGTGCCGACGACGAAGTCGAGCGACGCCGCCGCGCCGCCCTGCGTCGGGAGGGTCTCGCCGGTCCAGGCGCTGGCGCCCCGCGTGTAGAGGCGCACGGTGCCCACGGCATCGACGACGGCGACGCGCCGACCGCCGCCGGCCACCGACAGCGCGACGCGCGTGCCCGGGCCGTCGAGCGTCGCGACCGTTTCCGCGACCCAGCCCGTGGTGCCCGGCGCGCCGGTCTCGTACCACTTCAGCGCGACCGCGGTCGCGGTCGAGGTCGCGTCGCGCTGCCACCAGGCCAGCCGCGCATTGCCCGTCGCATCGAGGGCGATCGGCGCCCCGTCGCCCGCCGTCGGCGCGAGCGACTGCGTGGTCTCGCGCACCCAGCCGCTCGTCTCGCGCCGCCAGGCGCTCACCGACTGGCCGAGCTCGTCGGTGGCGGCGAGCCGGCTCGCGCCGCCCGGGTCAAGCGCGAGCGACCGCGGGCCGACCAGACCCGCGATCCCGGTCGGATCGATCGTCCAGCCGCTGGCGGGATCGGCACGCGTGGCCACCGCCAGCGACACCGTGCCCGAGACAGTGCGGCGGTAGGCAATGCGCGGCACGCCGGCCGCCGAGAGCGCGATCGCCGGACCGTCGAAGCGCCGCCCGCCGGCCAGGCCCTGCGCGTCGACCGTCGCGCTCTTCCAGGCGTCGGCCTCGCGCTTCGCATGGCGCAGTCCGAAGCGGCTGGTGTAGGCGATGTGGACGAGCCCGTTGGCATCGACCGCGAGGCTGCACTGCGACTGACCGTCGGCATCGACGGTCTCGGGCGTACGCCCCGGCCCGACCCGCAGGTAGGAGATGCCGGTGCCGGTCACGCCGGCCCAGCAGACATGCAGCTCGCCCGAGGCGTCCACCGCGATCGCCGGCCAGCGCCCGGCGGCCAGCGTCTCGAGGCGCCAGTCCTTGCTCGCCGGGTCGGTGCCGAGACAGGCCTCGTTGCTGCGCGCCTGCCAGCCGAAGCCGCTCAGGCCGTAGACCTTCCAGCAGTACCGCTGCCCCGCTGCGAGCGCGGTGTCGGTCCAGGTGCGCTCGGAGAGCGACGCGACGCCGGTGCCGTTGCGATCCACGCGATAGGAGTACTTCTCGCTCGGGGTGGTCCAGGACAGCTTGGCCTGCGTACCCGATGCGGCGGCGGTCGCGGTCAGCACGATCGTCTGCGGCGCATCGTCGGGCGTGGCGTTCAGCGTCACCTCGGTGTTGCCACAGCCGGTCGCCGCGAGCAGCGCGGCGAGCAGCGCGGCACCGGCGGCGCGGTGCGCCCGGACGGTGGCTCGCCACGGGGCCTCGGCCCGCCCCCCCCGTACACCGCTCCCCTGCCCGTGCCCTGCGGCCGGAGTGCCGCTCATCGTTCGCTCTCCTCTCCAAACCGGCGGCATCTTCGCATGGCTTAGCCGGGCGGCGGGTAGAATCCGGCGCATGCAGGTGATCGTCAACGGCACGCCGCAACCGCTCCCCGAGGGCAGCACCGTCTCGCAGCTGCTCGAGCGGATGTCGCTCGCCGGCAAACGGGTCGCGGTCGAGCGCAACGGCGAGATCGTGCCGCGCTCGCTGCACGCGCAGGCGGCCCTCGCCGACGGCGACCGGCTCGAGATCGTCGCCGCGGTGGGCGGCGGCTGAGCCCACGTGCGCGACACCCCGGCCCGATGCGGATGAAGACGCACCCGCTCCCGAATGCCGCGGCCCGAGGGCGTGCCCGCCTGGCCGCGCTGTCCGTGGCCGTGCTGCTGTCGGCGTGCGCGGGCCTGCCGTTCGGCGAATCGGTGAACGTGAACGTCGTCGGCCTCGACCCCCTGCCCGGACAGGGCATGGAAGGTCGCTTCCTGCTCAAGCTGCGCGTGCAGAACCCGAACGACCGTCCGATCGACTACGACGGCGTGTCCATCGAACTCGACGTGCGCGGCAGCCGCCTGGCCACCGGGGTGAGCGACGAGCGCGGCAGCGTGCCGCGCTTCGGCGAGGCGGTGCTCGCAGTGCCGGTCTCGGTGCCGGTCTCGGCGATGCTCAGGCAGGCGCTCGGCTTCGCCACCGGCGACCGCGGCCGCGTCGACTACCGGCTCCGGGGGCGCCTCGCCGGCACGGCCTTCGGCGCCGTGTCCTTCTCGTCGAGCGGCGAACTCGCGCTGCCCGCCGGGCTGGGGAGCACGGCCCCGCAGTGACCGGCGCGGCCGGCGACGGCCCGGGGCGCGGGGCTAGAATAGGCCCATGACGTCATCCGCCTACCCCGCCGATCCGCTGCGCATCGGCTCGCGCACCTTCGGCTCGCGCCTGCTGCTGGGCACCGGCAAGTACAAGGACTTCGACGAGACCCGCCGCGCGGTCGACGAGAGCGGCGCGGAGATCGTCACGGTCGCGATCCGCCGCACGAACATCGGCCAGGACTCGGCCGCGCCGAGCCTGCTCGACGCGCTGCCGCCCTCGCAGTACACGCTGCTGCCGAACACCGCCGGCTGCTACAGCGCCGACGACGCGGTGCGCACGCTGCGCCTGGCGCGCGAGCTGCTCGACGGCCACACGCTCGTCAAGCTCGAGGTGCTCGGCGACCCGCAGAACCTCTACCCGAACATGCCCGAGACGGTGAAGGCCGCCGAGACGCTGGTGAAGGAAGGGTTCGAAGTGATGGTCTACTGCAGCGACGACCCGATCCAGGCCCGCGTGCTCGAATCGATCGGCTGCGTGGCGGTGATGCCGCTCGCCTCGCTGATCGGCTCCGGCATGGGCATCCTGAATCCGTGGAACCTGCAGCTGATCCTTGAGAAGGCGACGGTCCCGGTGATCGTCGACGCGGGCGTCGGCACCGCATCCGATGCCGCCATCGCGATGGAGCTGGGCTGCGCGGGCGTGCTGATGAACACCGCGGTCGCCGCCGCCGGCGATCCGCTGCGGATGGCGCGGGCGATGCGGCTCGCGGTCGAGGCAGGTCGCCACGCCTGGCTGGCAGGCCGCATGCCGCGCAAGCTCTACGCGGCGAGCCCGTCCTCGCCGACCGGCGGGATGATCGCGCCGAAGGCGAGCTGAGCCCGCCCCGGTTGCCGTCGTCGGTTCCCGTCGTTTCCTCCCCGCTCCGTCCTGTCCGAATGTC
>RPRK01000301.1 GCA_003818495.1 Burkholderiales bacterium | reverse complement strand
TGCCAAACTCAACACCGATATATGGAAAATGGAGTCGAGTTTATGCCTTGGCGGGAAGGAATTGCCAGCTTAAATAAGATTGATCGGTAGGAATTATTTCCCTTACCAAGCATACGGCAGTGAAAAAACAGCCCTGCTGCCCGTCAGCATAATCCGCACTTCACCCGCTGCAAATCCACTTCTTAGCCATGCTATCATAGCCTCACTATGAACAAAACAACGAGGGGCACATGACAAAGCGGACGTACGATATCCGTGTAAGAAACGCGGTCGCGCGATCCGGAGACGCGGATCTTTTTCCTGAGCTTGAGATTCCTCGTCCCACAGCGCTTGAGTGGATCCGATTGGGCATCAAGGAGGTTGTTACACACCCAAGTTTCGAGTGGTCCCATGATACTCTCGTGGAAAAAATTGCTTCACTAGAAAAATCGCTTGAAGCAGAAAAAGCAAAGAATCAACTGGTAAAGTGCTCCCTCGAAGTCCTCTCCTTTCGGATGCAATACGTTAGGGTGGCCGCGGGTGAGCTAAAGGAAAAACTGCTTCAAACAATCACGAACGCGACTCTTCATGTGCCACTCAAGGAATGTCTCGAAACCATTGGACTCACCGCAGCACGTTACCACTCATGGATTAAACGACAAGTAAAATGCCTTTTGCCAGATCAGTCGACATGCCCCAAGCTTTCCCCAACAAAAATAACAAGCAAAGAAACGCTTGCCATCAAAGAACTCGTCACCGCAAAAGAGTATGCCCATTTCAGCATCAACTCGCTTGCGATGTTTGCGAGACGTCAGCAGATGGTATTTGCATCGGCAACCGCTTGGTACCGAATCGTGCGTGAGTTTAATTTACGCAGACCCGGTGTGAGAGTGTATCCGCCGAAACCGAAGATCGGAATTCGCGCGTCTGAACCCAATCAGATATGGCATGTGGACGTATCCGTGTTTCGAATTATGAACGGCGCAAAAGTATACATTCAGGCAATCATCGACAATGCATCGCGCTATGTTCTCGCATGGGAAGTCACTCAAACCTACGGCGGCGCAAGTACAAAAGCACTTATCGAGAAGGCGCTTGAAGTAGCGAACAGAGTTTCTGCGAAAGTTGTTGTTCCCAATCTGTTTGCTGACGATGGCACAGAAAATCAAAACAAAGATGTCGACTCGCTGGTGAAGGCCGGCAAAATCATCCGCACCATTGCGCAAATTGACGTGGAGTTCTCGAACTCGATGATCGAAGCCGTTTGCCGTGCTGTTGCCGAATACCTCACCGATCACAACAATCGCATTCCCCACTACGCGCTTGGTGGCGCTGTGCCGCTTGAAGTATTCTCGGGAACCTGGACTCAGAAATCCCAATTATTGCTCGCAGAGGCTTCTACCACAGCAACTCTGCAAAGAATTGAGTTCAATCGCACCCAGAAGTGCGGACTCTGTCCCGCATAACGGGATCACGAGCCACCGAGCAGCTTTCTCAAAAACAAAAAACGGCTCGCCCCAAAAGATTCCTCTATGCCTCACCCAGGAAACTCCAACAAGTTCAGACAAAGAGCACAAATGATTGAGGACTATGTGACGTGGCGAATGCATATCCGTTGGGCAAAATTGAAGAAGTCTTGGAAGGCAGCACCGCAGATTGATGTCGAGTTTTCCAACAGCATGATCGAGGCCCTATTTAGATCACTCAAACATCGGTGGCTCTTTATCTTCTCTCTCACAACATTCGAATCCGTTTGCCGTGCCGTGGATGAGTATCTTACCGATCACAACAATCGCATTCCCCATTACGCGCTTGGTGGCGCCGTGCCGCTTGAAGTATTCTCGGGAACCTGGACGCAGGAATCCCAATTATTGCTCGCAGAGGCTTCTGCCACAGCAACTTTTCAGAGAATCGAGTTCAATCGCACCCAGAAGTGCGGACTCTGTCCCGCATAGCCGGACCTCAAGCTGCCGAGCAGCTTTCTCAAAAACAAAAAATGGCCCACTCCAAAAAATTCTCTATGCCCGATCGAGAAAGCTCCAACAAGTTCTGACAAAGAACGCAAATGATTGAGGACTATGTATTGTGGCGAATGCGTATCCGTTCAGTTAAAAATAGAATGTCCGTGCGAGCAGCAGCGCTTTGAACCTTATTGCACGCAAGGAATGAAAAAACGAATCGACCCCGACCCCACCGAAGCCCATGCGGCACTTGCACATCGACCAGCTTAAAAACCTAGCTGGCCGCATTTGGCCGCAAATGTCGGTTTAAGGGATTAGTCGGAGATGACCACCGCTGCCCCAATTGCCCCAATGATTATCCATCAGCCAGAGTAAAAAATGTTTTGGCGAGCAGCACCGTTGTTCTGTTTTTGATAGGGCTATGATAGCATCGCTATGAAATAGATTTACAGCGGGTCAAGTCCAACTTCTGTTGGCGGGTAGCAGCGTAGTTTCTCCGGTTAGGCGTTACCCGGAGGGATTTGTATCATGCTGTGTTACATACGCGTTCGGCGATCGCAACGAGGGTAATCACAATGCACCATTCGAGCTTTCTTCAGGACTTGGCAGTCGTCCTAGCGGTCTCCGGGCTAGTGACAGTGCTCTTTAACCGTCTCAAGCAGCCGGTCGTTCTAGGCTATATTCTCGCTGGGCTCATCATCGGACCACACACACCTCCCTTTCCCCTTGTTCGCAGTGTGGACACAGTGAACACCTTGGCGGAACTCGGGATCATTTTCCTCATGTTTGCCTTGGGACTTGAATTCAGCTTCAAGAAGCTCACTGCAGTTGGAGCTACAGCGCTCGTGGCTGCCTCCCTGGAAATCATCGGCATGGTAGGTGCAGGATATGCACTCGGCCAGGTTTTTGGATGGGGCTTTATGGACAGTCTATTCTTGGGAGGTATTCTTGCCATCTCCTCAACGACCATCATCATCAAAGCTCTCCAAGAGATGAAGGCCACCCGAGATCGTTTTGCACAGCTCATCTTTGGAATCCTGGTGGTCGAGGACATCCTGGGGATACTTATAATCGCACTTCTTTCGAGCATCGCAGCCAGTGGAAACCTCGACATCACTTCACTGACGACGGTTACGTGGAAGCTTGGTGTTTTTCTTGCTGTTATCTTTGTGGGAGGCGTGCTGTTCGTTCCGCGAATTCTCTCCTATGTTTCCCGCTTTCGGAATTCGGAGATGCTCCTCGTGACTTCTCTCGCTCTCTGCTTTGGGGTTTCCTACTTGGCTTACGCATTCGAGTACAGCGTTGCCTTGGGTGCTTTTGTTATTGGAGCCATCATTGCTGAAACCAGACAAGCTCGACAAGTTGAGGCCCTGACTCATTCGCTGCGCGACATGTTTGGAGCCGTCTTTTTCGTTTCTGTTGGCATGCTCATTGAACCCAAGATTATCTGGGACAATATGCTTGTCATTTCCGTTGTGACTTTCGTTGTCATTGTTGGAAAGGTAATAACGTGCTCGTTCGGTGCCTTTCTCACGGGATCAGACAGATCCACTGCTATGCGGGTGGGACTCGGACTTTCGCAGATTGGTGAGTTCTCCTTTATCATCGCAGCTCTTGGAATCTCGAAAGGTGTCACCAGCGGATTTCTCTATCCAGTGGCCGTGGCGGTTTCTGCAATCACGACGCTTACAACACCTTATCTTATTCGGAACTCCCCAGCTATCACTCGATCCTTTGAGAAAATTATTCCTCAGAGATTTTTGGAGTTGGCTGACTCCTACACTCGCTCGCTATCCGTGCGCCGTCCAAGCGGAGTTTTGCGCGACCCTTATGTGAGGCGAGGTCTTATCCAGCTTGTTCTGAACCTACTTCTCCTCTCGGCAGTGTTTTCGGGAGCAGCCTGGGCATCTCGATTCTCGGAAATCCACCTCGAAGGTTTTCCTGGCGGGGAGAATGGTAGGAATGCGATCCTGTGGGCCGCAACGATGCTGCTAACCTCACCTCTTCAAGTCGTCACGGTGCGGCGCGCCTTTCGAACAGCGCGTGCCATCGGCGAGCTCCTTTCACAACAATCTCGCTACGGAGGTGCCATCCTTAGAAATGCGGTTCCACCCCTCATTTCGTCGGCATTTGTTCTCGTTTTTTCAGCACTCATTCTCGGATTCAGCGCAGCATTTTTACCACCAGCAAAGATTCTTTGGGTGCTCCTCGCGGGCATCGTGCTCACAACTCTTATCTTCCGAAACCGCGCCATCGGATTCTACAAGCGCATGCAGGAAAGCTTCGAATCCACATTGGCGCAACAGAATCAGGAGGAAAGCGATCACCATAAGGAAGCAGAGTCCGGGACTCTGCTTCCAGCAAGCGCCGAGGTTTTTCGCGTCATCATCGATGATCACTCCCCCATCGCAGGACGATTCATCAAGGATATTGAGCTTAGAAAAATCACTGGAGCCAGCATTGTTTGCATCGAAAGAGAAGAATCGAGCATCGTCAACCCCGAAGCTGGCGAAGTTATTCTTGGGGGAGATACTCTCCTGCTCTTAGGCAGCGCTCAACAGCTTACTGCTGCTCGCGAATGGCTTTGGGCAGGAAAAATATAAACGACGCAATGCGGGCAATGTTAGAGTGCGCCTTCATAGCAAATCGCGCGTTCCGCGTAGCAAGTGGGTTCGATAACTCAAGATTTGAACATAGTTTTGCAGAAGTCCCATCGCTTTTTCGATCACCTTGGAACCGAAGAACGATTTTCCGCCGTCCCATGTTCAAGTTCTCTTGGCGAGCAACGCTGGTGCACTGACAGAACCCTAAAAAATACCTAGTGCGTAATGCATAATGAGATAAGC
>RPRK01000300.1 GCA_003818495.1 Burkholderiales bacterium | reverse complement strand
TACGACGCGGTCGAGATCTCGGGCCTGGCGGGCGGCCAATCCGTGTCTCTGGCGCATCTGTTGTCGACCAACGGCTCCGGTCAGCAGGTCGGAACCTCCATCGAACAGGTCGGGGTTCGCGACGGACTCACCCAGACCGTCACCATCTCCTCTGCGGACGTGCAGGCGCTGGTCGGGTCGGGCAATGCGTCGGTGCTGACCCTGCGGGTCGACAACGGCGACTTCGTGACCGTCTCCGACGACGCCTCGAACACGACCGCCAGCGCGGGCGGGGTCACGATCTACTCCGACGCGTCGAAGACCCTGCAGATCGCGCAGATCAACTACCTGACCGCATGACGACGTCACAGACCGAACTGAACCGCCCGGCGGACGCGCCTCCGGCCGATCCGCCGTCGCAGGCGGACCGCATCCGGGCGTCGCTCGCGAACCGGCACGTGCCGCCGTCCGCTGACAGGGCCCAGGCGCAGGCGCCGCATGCCGAGGCCGGATCGGCCCCGCCGGCGGCGGCCGACGCCCTGCCGATGGAAGGGGTCTCGCCGTCGCCGCTCGCGACCGTCCTGCAGGTGGCGCTGCGCCGGCTGTGCCCGGACAAGGCGCCGCCGCTGCCGGCCTGGGCGGTCGACGCGCCGGAGGGCGGCAGCGACCGCTTCGACCGCAAGCTCGCCGCCTGGCTGCGGCGTGGCGCGGACCTGTCGCTGGCCGATGCGGGCACGTCGATCGATGCGGCGCTCGGCACCTCGGCGGAACTCCTGCTGGTGCAGACCGATGCCGGCTGGTTCATGGTCGACTGCCGCCAGGGCGCGGCCGCGCTGTGGGCCGGCGAGGGCGACGCGGTCGCCCACCTGTCGGTGCTCGATCCGTCGCGCATCCGCCGGATCCTGTCGCTGCGCCCGGCCCAGGACCTGTCGCCGCGCAGCGCGACGTCCTCGGGCAGCCAGCCCCGGTTCCTGCCGTTCCTGCGCGACTACCGCGGCCGCCTGGTGGAACTCGCGCTCGCCGGCGTGATGATCAACGGCGTGACCGTGCTCCTGCCGCTGTTCACGATGCTGGTCTACGACAAGATCGTGGGCAACCAGATCACCGAGACCCTCTGGGCGCTCGCCATCGGCCTGTCGCTGGCGGTGGTGCTCGAGATGGTGCTCAAGGCGGTCCGCACGCACACCGTCGAGACGGTGGCCTGCCGGATGGACGCCCGCACCGAGCGCCAGCTCATGGCGCGGCTCTTCGAGCAGCGTGGCGCGATGCCGTCGGTGGGCACCATGCTCGCGCGGTACCGCGACCTCGCGGGTGCGCGCGACTTCCTGTCGTCGAACTGGCTGCTGGCGATCGCCGACACCCCGTACGTGGTGATGTTCCTGGTCGTCGTCGGCATCGTCGGCGGCCCGATCGTGTGGGTGCCGATCTGCACCGGCCTGCTGATGGTGCTCGGGCACGCGCTCCTGCACGCGCCCGCGCAGCGCTACGGCGAGCTCGCCACCCAGGCGCAGACGCGCAAGGTGGCGGTGCTGGCCGAGGCGCTGGGCGCCGGCGAGGTGGTGCGCGCCACCTACCTGCGTCATGCGTTCTCGCGCCGCTTCGGCCAGCTCGCCGAGCAGGGCGCGCTCGCCCAGGCCCGCAGTCGCTACTGGAACCATCTCGGCCATCACGTGACCGGCAGCGCCGTGACGCTGTGCGCGGTCGGCGTGCTGGTGGTGGGTGTCTACCGGATCGAGGCGCAGCTCATGACGGTGGGCGGCCTGATCGCCTGCTCGATGCTGTCGGCGCGTGCGGTCGCGATGCTCGCCGGCCTGACCCTGATGGCCTCGCGCTGGGCCGAGCTGCGGCGCGCCTCGCGCCAGCTCGACGAGCTGGTCGCCGACACCGACACCTCGCCCAAGACCATCGATGCCGCCGCCGCGCAGTTCAGCGCCAAGGGCAACCGCCTGTCGCTGCGCAACGTGCGCTTCGAGCACGACCCCGCCCGTCCGCTGATCGAGGGGCTCAACCTCGACGTCGCGCCCGGCGAGTTCGTCGTGCTGCTGGGCAAGCCCGGGGCCGGCAAGAGCACGGTGCTCAAGCTGCTCGGCGGGCTGCTCAAGCCCTCGCGCGGCGATGCGATGCTCGACGGCCACTCGATCGCCGACTGGCCGGCCGAGCTGCGCGCACGCCGCATCGGCATCAAGCCGCAGGACGCGGTGCTCTTCGAGGGCTCGCTGGCCGAGAACATCCTGGCGGGCGCCGAGGCGCACGTCAGCGCCGAGCGCTTCGCCGAGGCGCTGGCCGTCTCGGGGCTCGACCAGTGGATCGCCAACGGCGAGCTGTCGCTGTCGCAGAAGCTGCTGCCGGGCGGCGCGAACCTCTCGGGCGGCCAGCGGCAGGTGATCGTGCTGGCGCGGGCGCTGGTCTCGAGCCCGCAGGTGATGCTGCTCGACGAGCCCACGGTGGGCCTGGACCAGGCCACCGAGGCCGGCATCGTCTCGCGGCTGCGTGCCTGGTCGAAGGGCCGCACGATGGTCGTGGCCACGCACAGCATGGCGCTGGTCAACGCGGCCGACCGGCTGATCGTGGTCGAGGGCGGCAAGGTCGTCGCCGACGGTCCGCG
Organism: Burkholderiales bacterium; assembly: GCA_003818495.1. Taxonomy (GTDB): domain Bacteria; phylum Pseudomonadota; class Gammaproteobacteria; order Burkholderiales; family Burkholderiaceae_E; genus UBA4615. The sequence goes on along the minus strand of RPRK01000300.1, from coordinate 2,206 downwards.
CGACCGGGTGCTGGTGCAGCCGCAGCGGCCGCAGCCCGCGGCGCGTCCTTCGAGCCAGCCCGCGCACGCCGGCTGATCGGCACCGGCCCGCGCCGCGCGCGCGGGCCGGTGTGCTTCAATGCGGGCTCGAGACGCCCGCACCATGACCTTCTCCGCCGCCACGGCCCGCGCCGGTCCGCCGCTCACCCTGCGGGTGCACGGCGACCGTCTCGTCACGATCGACCAGGCCCGCCTGCCCTTCGAGGTGATCGAACTGGGCCTGCGCGACGCTTCGGACTGCGCCCACGCCATCGTCACCATGCAGGTGCGCGGCGCGCCGCTGATCGGCGCGGTCGCCGGCTTCGGCCTGGCGCTGGCGCTGCGCGCGGCGGCCGACGACACCGCGCTCGATGCAGCGCTCGAGCGGCTCGCGGCGACCCGACCCACCGCGGTCAACCTGCGCTGGGCGCTCGAGCGGGTGCGCGCCCGGGTGCGGCCGCTGCCGGTCGATGCCCGCGCCGCCGCCGCCTGGGACGAGGCGGTCGCGATCGCCGACGAGGACGTCGCGATCAACGCGGCGATCGGCGTGCACGGCGCGGCGCTCCTGCGCGGCGTCGCGGCGCGGCGGGCCGCCGCCGGCCGCCCGGTGGACGCGGCCGCGCCGCTGCAGGTCCTCACCCACTGCAACGCCGGCCGCCTCGCGACGGTCGCGCACGGCACCGCGCTGGCGCCGATCTACGCGCTGCACGCGGCGGGCGTGCCGCTGCACGTGTGGGTCGACGAGACCCGCCCCCGCAACCAGGGCGCGAGCCTGACCGCCTGGGAGCTCGCCGACGCCGGCGTGCCCTGCACCGTGATCGCCGACAACGCCGGAGGGCTGCTGATGCGCGAGGGCCGCGTCGACGCGGTGATCGTCGGCTGCGACCGCGTCGCCCGCAACGGCGACGTGGCCAACAAGATCGGCACCTACCTGAAGGCGCTGGCCGCGCGCGACAGCGGCGTGCCGTTCTGGGTCGCCTGCCCGACCCCGACGGTGGACCGCTCGCTCGCCGACGGCGCCGCGATCCCGATCGAGTACCGGGATCCGCGCGAGGTCACGCATGCGCTCGGGCGGGGCGCCGACGGCACGCCGGCCGAACTGCGACTGGTGCCCGACGGCGTGGCGGCCCTGAACCCGGCCTTCGACGTCACGCCGGCCCGGCTGGTCGATGCGCTGATCACCGAGCACGGTCCGTGCGCGGCGAGCGAAACGGGGCTGGGGACCTTGCCGCCCTTCGCCGCGTGCGGATGACCGCGCGCCGCCTACAATCGCGGCCTGACACACGACGAGGACGATGATGGAACTGGAGGCGACCCGTGCGCTGCCCGCCGACCGCGACACGGTCTGGACCGCGCTCAACGACCCCGAGGTGCTGCGCCGCTGCATCCCGGGCTGCGAGTCGCTCGTGCGGGGCGACGACGGCTCGCTGTCGGCGAAGCTGACCACGAAGATCGGACCGGTGTCGGCCCGCTTCGCGGGCACCGTCTCGCTGCACGACCTGGTGCCGCCGGAGTCGTATCGGCTCGCCTTCCAGGGGCAGGGCGGGGTGGCCGGGTTCGCCAAGGGCGAGGCCTGGGTGCGGCTCGACGTCGCCGAGGGCGGCGGCACGACGATGCACTACCGCAGCAAGGCCGCGGTCGGCGGCAAGCTCGCGCAGGTGGGCGCGCGCCTGATCGACGCGTCGGCCCGCAAGCTCTCCGACGAGTTCTTCGAGCGCTTCGCGGCGGAGGTCGCGCCGGCACCGCAGGCAGTGGCCGAGGCGGCGCCCGTCGAGGCGGCGCCGATGCCAGTCTCCCCGGTCGCCCCCGTCGCCCCCGTCGAGACCCACGGGAATGTCCTGCCCGAAGCGCCGGCCGCCGCGCCTTCCGCCCACGCGTCGGACGCCGCGTCCGAACCGTCACCCGACACCGAGCCCGAGGACCGTGCCGAGCCGATCTCGGTGCCGCGCCTGCCGCAGCCCGAGTCTCCCGACCGCGTCGGCGTCTGGATCGGCGTGGCCGCGCTGACGGTGGTGCTGCTCGCCTGGGTCTGGCTGCGCTGAGCCGCCGCGCGATGCCATGAGCGCACCGCCCGCCGATCGCCCCACCGAGGACCGGGCCCGCGGCGCGCTCCTCGAGTCGGCGCGCGCCATGACCGGGCTCGGCCTGAACCACGGCAGCGCCGGCAACCTGTCGGTGCGCTGGCACC
>RPRK01000299.1 GCA_003818495.1 Burkholderiales bacterium | reverse complement strand
CGGCACGCCGATGACGGGACAGCTGCTGCTGATCGACACCCGCACGATGTCGATCGACCGGATCCGCGTGCCGCGTGATCCGGGCTGCCCGGTCTGCGGGCATCGGGCACCGGCCTAGCTAGCCCCGCCCTCCCGTTCCAACTTCCCCCGCCTCGCTCGGGGGCTCCGCCCCGGTCGAAGAAAAGGCTACCGATCGGTATTGCCTGTCGCCCGGCCCGCGGACAAGAATGGGGAAAACAAGGCAGGACGAGGAGGAGACCCCGTGAAGTTCATGTCGTTCAACCTGATGCCCTATCGGCACCTGCCGATGGACTTCCCGCAGAAGCACCGCTCGGTGTGGGTCGACATCCCGGGCGAGCTCTTCGACCCGGTCAAGGGGCACGAGCTCTACAACGAGTACATGGACCAGCTCGAGTACGCCGCCGAGCTCGGCTTCGACGGCATCTGCGTGAACGAGCACCACGCCAACGGCTACGGCCTGATGCCCTCGCCGAACATCATCGCAGGCTCGCTGGCGCGCCGTACCCGCGACGCGGCGATCGTCGTGCTCGGCAACTCGGTGGCGCTGTACAACCCGCCGGTGCGCATCGCCGAGGAGTTCGCGATGATCGACTGCATCTCGGGCGGTCGGCTGGTCGCGGGCTTCCCGGTGGGCACGAGCATGGACACCAACTACGCCTACGGCGAGGTGCCCACGACGCTGCGCGAGAAGTACTACGAGGGCGTGCGCCTGATCATGGAGGCCTGGAAGCGCAACGACGTGTTCGCCTTCAACGGCGAGTTCACCCAGATGCGCTACGTGAACTGCTGGCCCAAGCCGATCCAGCGCCCGCATCCGCCGGTGTGGATCCCCGGCGGCGGCTCGGTCGAGACCTGGGACTACTGCGCCGACAACGGCTTCCTCTACAGCTACCTGTCCTTCTCGGGCTACAAGCGCGCGAAGGTGTTCATGGACGGCTTCTGGGAGACGCTGGACCGCAAGGGCCTGCCGCGCAATCCGTACCAGGCGGGCTTCGTGCAGTTCGTCGCGGTCGCCGACTCCGACCAGCAGGCCGCCGACCTGTACGGCGCGCACGCCGAGTGGTTCTTCAACAAGACCCAGCACGTCTACGGCGGCTTCGTGGAGGCGCCGGGCTACCGGACGCTGAACACCATCAAGCTCGGCATGGAGAGCCAGCAGAAGGGCCCGAAGATCATCGACACCACCTGGGCCGAGATGATCGAGCGCGGCACGGTGATCGCGGGCACCGCGAAGCGCGTGACCGAGCAGCTCGAGGACCTGTCGCGCACGCTCAACGTCGGCCACCTCGGCATCCTCGCGCAGTTCGGAGACATGCCGCTCGACAAGGTGATGGTCAACCTGCGCCGCATCGCCACCGAGGTGACGCCGCATCTGAAGCACCTGTGGGACGACCAGTGGGAGGACCACTGGTGGCCGGACGCGCTCAAGCAGCCGCGCGTCCCCCGCGCGATCGCACCGCAGAGGGCCGCATGATGGCCGCGACGATCACGCTGCCCGGGAACGGGCTCGTCGCCGAGGTCGAGCGCCGCGGCCGGGGCACCCCGCTGGTGTACCTGCACGGTGCCTTCGGGCTCGAGTGGTCGGCGCCCCTCGTCGACGAACTCGCGCGCACGCACGAGGTGATCGCGCCGAAGCTGCCCGGCTACGGCGCGAGCGAGGGCCTCGAGCGGATCCGCTCGTTCTACGACCTGTCGGTCTGGCTCGACGAGGTGCTCGACGCGCTCGGGCTGGAGTCGGTCGCGCTCGCCGGTCACGACTTCGGCGGCGCGGCCGCGGCGGAGTACGCGGCGCTCTTTCGCAGGCGCGTCGAGCGGCTGGTGCTGCTCGCGCCCTACGGCCTGTGGCAGGACGAGGCGCCGCTCGAGGACATCTTCGGCCTGACGCCCGGCGCGCTGACGAAGCTGCTGTACGCCGACCCGGGCGGCGAGGCGGCGACCGCGTTCAATGCCCCCCTGCCCGACCCCGTCGCCCAGACCGAATCGATCCTGCGCCGGCGCCAGGCGCTGATCGCCGCGGCCAAGCTGATGTGGCCGATCCCGGACAAGGGCCTGAAGCACCGCCTCTACCGGATCACCGCACCGACGCTGGTGGTGGGCGGCACGCAGGACGCCCTGATGGGCCGCGGCTACCTCGATGCGTTCGCGGCGGGGGTGCAGGGGGGGCGCGTGCGGATGGTGCGCTCGGGACACATGATCCCGCAGGAGGCCGCGGCCGAGACCGCGGCCGCGATCGACGACTTCGCGGGCGCGCGGCGGGCCTGAGGGCCGGACCGCCCCCGCATCGGGAGACACGGATGCTTCGACTGGTGGACATGGCCCGGCTGGGCCGCGCGGTGCGTCAGGAGGACGTCGACGACCTCGGCGTGCCGACCCAGGACCAGCTCGTGCAGGCGATCGACGAAGGCCGACTCGACGACGCCAAGCGCCTCGCCGGCTACATGGTGACCGAAGGCAAGAGCCTGCACGACCTGTTCTGCGACTGGGTCTGGGACATGCAGACGCAGATCGCCAAGCGCTGGGGCGAGGACGCCGTCGGCGACGTGCTGCGCTCGAGCCAGGAGACCTGGATGCTCCGGCGCAGCTGGAAGGGCTTCCTCGGCATGACCGTGCCCGAGCGCGTGGCGGTGACCGCGGAGATCATGCGTGCCCACCACGGCGGCCCGAAGCAGGACGGCGCACTCGGCATCACCGAGGACGAGCACCGCTTCTCGATCCGGATGGACCCCTGCGGCAGCGGCGGGCGGATGCGGCGCGGCGACCCGGTGGACGGCACGCCGTCGCGGCTCGGCGCGCCCTACTCCTTCGGCGTCACGCAGCAGCCGCACGACTGGAGCTGGGGCCGCACCGACGTGCCCTACTACTGCACGCACTGCGCGATGAACGAGATCCTGCCGATGGAATGGGGCGGGCATCCGCTGTGGGTGACCGACTTCGAGCCGGATGCGAGCAAGCCGTGCCACTGGCACTTCTACAAGACGGCGGATGCGATTCCGCAGGAGTACTACACGCGGGTGGGCCGGACGAAGCCGGCTGCGGGGGAAGGCAAGTACTGAGCACCAGGCCGGGCGCTCTCGAACGGCTTATGGGCGATGCGTCGCCGCGGCGGCGTCGCAGCCCCCCACGCGGAGCGTCCGGAGCATCGCGAGCAGCCTTGCTCGCAGCTCGAGCCGCCACGCTTCGTCGAGTACCCCGCTCATCGCATCGGATGCCGCTTCGATCCGTGCCAGCAGGGCATCCAGATGGCGCTCTGCCTTCAGTCGGCTGTCGAACCCGAACCGCAGCGCGTCGGCCAGGACGGACTCGCGGCTGATCTCGAAGCGGCCTGCACTCATCTGCAACGCCAGTCGCGCGGGCATCTCCGCGGTATTGGGGACCACATCGAAGGCCGGCGCGAGTCGCCATCGCCCTTCCTGCGGGCGGTAGAGCACCGCATGGTTGCGGACGTGGTCGTCGTCGTTGCCGCACACCGCGTTGAACACCATCCGCCCGAACAGCTCCACCCGGTCCTCCAGGGGCGCCCCGATGCGCTGCAGCTCTTCGGCCAGACGCGGATAGCTCCAGCGCGACGTCTCCCCGCGCTCCCCCCCGGGGTACTCGGTCTGCAGCAAGGTCGCAGCACTCGCGCACATCAGACGCCGCCCGCGGTCCCGGTCGAAGCGCAGCACCCGGACCGCGCTGAACTCGTCTCCCGAGTGGAGCGCGGTCTGCGCGAAGTCCAATCCGGAGGCCGCAGCCCAGAGTCGGGTGGCGTGCTCGAGCCGCGGCACGTCCGCGGTATCGGAGGCGAGCCGGGGCTTGACCAGCCACGCCCGTCCTTCGTCGTCTCGCACGGTGGCCTTGGGCCGGGCGCCGCCCAGACTCGACGCATGGACGAGCCGCCGGCGCAACGTGCCGATGAGGGCGGGCCGGCCTTCGGCCATCGCACGCAACTCGCTCGACAGCGCGTCCAGCCGAGCGAGCCTGGGCGTGCTCAGCTCGGCAACCGAAGGCGTCTTCGAGCGCCCGACCGCCAAGGCGCCCCAGCGCTCGTCGTTGCCTGCGAGCACGAGGTATCGCACGGGCGGTGTGCCGGCGGACAGCGCGTGTTCCCGCTGCAGCACCGCCTGTCCCCATGAATCCGGGCAGGCATCCCGCAGCACGTCGTGGAGCCCGCGGTATCGGGGCGCGGTCCAGCGCTTGTCCGGCTGGAAGGGCAGGCCGACCGGATCGATGGACCAGACGTGACCCGCAGCGACGTAGCTCGGCGCATAGCGGAACTCGCCCGAGATCGACCCGTCGGCGCCGGCCGTGGCCTGATACCGCCCGACGGTGACCCACTCGCCCGAGTCGGGGCGCTGCAGGTACACGTAGAACCGCTCAGAAGTCATCGTCGTCCGCCGTACCGCGCCGGTGCACCACGCGACGGACCCCGGGATCGGTCCAGAGCGTCGCCGACGGGGGGGGCGCGAGGTCGTCCAGGATCCCCAGCACGAAGAACGCACGCAGGTAGCCGGTGGCCGAAGCGCCGGGGTCCCCTCGCTCGAGGCGCTGCAGCGTGGCCCGCGACACGTTCATGCGCCGCGCGAGTTCAGGCGAGGTGATGCGCTGCGACAGCCGCTGGGCGCGGATGCTCTGGCCCCACAGGATCAGGCGCTCGTGCAGGAGCGTGGGTACGGCCTCGTCGGAGGTCAGTTTCTTGGGCATCCGCAGCGCCTCATAGAACGTTCATTGTAATAAACAATGCCTTATCTATGCACACCGCTCATCCGGACAACGACTCATAGACGATACATTCT
>RPRK01000298.1 GCA_003818495.1 Burkholderiales bacterium | reverse complement strand
CTCGATGCCGATCACTTCGTCGCGGCGCGCGAAGGGCTCGGCGCCGACGGCGTGCTGCTGGTGGACGTCGGGCAGGTGTTCGGCGAGGACGTCGACCGCGCCGCCGAGCGGCTGCCCGCGCTCGAGGCGGCGGGCGCGACCTGGCTCGAGGAGCCGTTCGGCGCATCGGCCTACGAGGCGTACGCGGCGCTCGCCTCGCGCGGCTCGGCGGTCCGCACCGCGGGCGGGGAGGGGGCGCACGAGGTCGCGATGGCCCGGCACCTGATGGACTTCGGGCGGGTGGGCTTCGTGCAGATCGACACCGGGCGGATCGGCGGCATCGGCCCGGCCCGGCGTGTCGCCGAGCTGGCGGAAGCGCGCGGCGTGACCTACGTGAACCACACCTTCACCACGCACCTCGCGCTGTCGGCGTCGCTGCAGCCGTACGCGGGGCTCGAGGGGCACGACCTGTGCGAATACCCGGCCGAGCCCAAGCCGCTCGCGGTCGAGCTGAGCGCCAACCGGCTCGAGCGCGACCGCGACGGCACGATCGCCGCGCCGGACGCGCCGGGCCTGGGCATCGCGATCGATGCGCAGGCGGTCAAGCGCTACCTGGTCGACGTGGAGATCCGGGTGAAGGGCGAGCTGCTGTACCGCACGCCTTCGGTGGACTGAGCGGGACCCGCCCGCGGCGCGCGCGGGTGGTCCGGCTCGCGTTGCAGCTGCGGCTCGCGCTGCGCGCGGGTCGTCCGGCGCTCGCGGGTGCGCCCCTTGCCTGCGGGCCCGGGCATGAACGCCCACACCTCCCCCGATCCCGCCCCGGACGCGCCGGCGCCGCCTCCGCGCCCCGTGCCCGACCCGGACATCACGCCGGCCGACGTGCCGCCCGAGCGCCCGTTCGGACCGGGTGCCCCCGACGTCTGGCCGGGCGGCACGCCGGCCGAGATGCCGTTGCCCGGGCTGCCGCCTGAGATCGCACCGAGCGCCGCGCCGATGGAGGTGCCCCCGCTGGGGCCGACGGGCTGACGGCGCGCCGCGCGGATCGCCCCCCGGCCGGCAGGGGCCGGGCTCGGCCGCTCGAGGGTGCGCCCTATACTCGGCGCCGATGCCCGCCGATCTCCGCCTCGATGCCCCGCTGCGCCGGCCCGGGCGGGCCGACCGGATGCGGCTCGCCGGGGTGGACTTCACCAGCGCGCCGCGGCCGCGCAAGCCGATCACCGTGGCGATCGCCGATGCCCCGGCGCAGGCCGGCGACGGCCTGCGCATCGCGATCGCGCGACTCGAGTCGTTCGAGTCCTTCGAGGCCTGGGACGCGTGGCTGCGCGAGCCGGGACCGTGGCTCGCCGCCTTCGACTTCCCGTTCGCGCTGGCGCGCGACTTCGTCGCCGCGCAGGGCTGGCCGCTCGACGGCGCGGACGCCTGGGCGGCGATCACGCGGCGGGTGGCCGCGCTGTCGCGCCCCGAGCTGATCGCGCGCTGCCGCGCCTGGTGCGACGCGCGGCCGGCGGGCGACAAGTTCGCGCACCGTGCCTGCGACGCGACCGCGGGCAGCAGCGCATCGATGAAGTGGGTGAACCCGCCGGTCGCGCTGATGCTGCACGCGGGCGCGCCGCGCCTGCTCGCGGCCGGCGTCACGCTCCCCGGGCTCCACGATCGCGACACCGATCCGGCACGCGTCGCGCTCGAGGGCTACCCGGGACTGCCGGCGCGCGCGGTGCTCGGGCGCGTGTCCTACAAGAGCGACGACCCGAAGCACCGCGACGATGCGGGCCGACGCGCGGCACGCGAGCGTCTCGTCGGCGCGCTGGAGGCGGGCGAGACGCCGTTCGGCGTGCGTGTCGACTTCGGCGCCTGGCGCGCCGGCTGTGTCGACGAGCCCGGCGCCGACCGGCTCGATGCGGTGCTCTGCCTCGTGCAGGCCGCCTGGGCCTGGGCGCGGCGCGACGCGAACTACGGACTGCCGGTGCGGGCCGACCGCATCGAGGGGTGGATCGTCGGGGCCTGACGGCGCCGATCGGCCGAGCCACGGGAGCCTTGCCCCGCGCGACCGCCGAGGCGCCTCGCGCGGGACCGCCAGGCCCACCGGCTACGATCACGACATGCCCGCGTTCCCGCGTCCCCGACCGATCCCCCGCCGCCGCCCCGCGATCGGCTCGCCCGACGCGGGGGACGAGGCCGGCGTGGCCACGCGGCGTCCGCCTGCGGCGACCCCGGGGGCCGCGGCGACGGCGGTCGCCGTGGCGCGCGCCGCACCGCGCGACGTCGACGGCTGGTTCGCAGAGCGCGGCTGGGCGCCGTTCGCCTTCCAGCGCGAGGTCTGGGCGGCGACCGGGCGCGGCGAGTCGGGCCTGCTGCATGCGACCACCGGTGCCGGAAAGACCTATGCGGTCTGGTTCGCCGCGCTGTCGGCGGCGCTGGGCGAGCGCGCCGATCCCGGGGCCGTCGCCCCCCGGCGCTGGTCGCACGCCGGGCTGAAGCTGCTCTGGATCACGCCGATGCGCGCGCTCGCCTCGGACACCGCCCGCGCGCTCGCCGAGCCGCCGCCGGGCCTCGGCCTGGACTGGACGGTGGGCCTGCGCACCGGCGACACCGCCTCGGCCGAGCGGGCCCGCCAGGACCGCCGCCTGCCGGATGCGCTGGTCACCACGCCCGAGAGCCTGACGCTGATGCTGTCGCGTGCCGACAGTCCCGAGCGCCTCGGCCGCGTCGCGATGGTGGTCGTCGACGAATGGCACGAGCTGGTCGGCGGCAAGCGCGGTGTCCAGGTGCAGCTCGCGCTCGCGCGGCTGCGCCGGCTCAACCCCGCGCTCGTGGTCTGGGGCCTGTCCGCGACGCTCGGCAATCTCGCGCAGGCGATGGACGTCCTGCTCGCGCGGCCCGGCGGGCGCCTGGTGCAGGGCGTGCTGCCCAAGACGCTGACCGTCGACACGCTGCTGCCCGAGTCGACCGAGCGCTTCCCGTGGGGCGGGCACCTCGGCACGCGGATGCTCGCGCCGGTCGTCGCCGAGCTCGACGCCAGCGCGAGCGCGCTGGTGTTCACCAACACCCGCTCGCAGGCCGAGCTCTGGTACCAGGCCCTGCTCGAGGCGCGCCCCGACTGGGCGGGGCTGATCGCGCTGCATCACGGCTCGCTCGACAAGGCGGTCCGCGAGTGGGTCGAGGCCGGCCTCAAGGACGGGCGACTGAAGGCGGTGGTGTGCACGTCGAGCCTCGATCTCGGCGTGGACTTCTCGCCGGTCGAGCGCGTGCTGCAGATCGGCAGCCCGAAGGGCGTGGCGCGCCTGATGCAGCGCGCCGGCCGCTCGGGGCATTCGCCGGGGCGACCGTCGCGGGTCACGCTGGTGCCCACGCACGCGCTGGAACTGGTCGAGGGCGCGGCGGCCCGCGATGCCGTCGCCGCGCGCGCCATCGAGCCGCGCGATTCGCCGTCCAAGCCGCTCGACGTGCTGGTCCAGCACCTGGTGACGATCGCCGTGGGCACCGGCTTCGTCGCCGACGAGCTGCTCGCCGAGGTGCGCGGCTGCCATGCCTACGCCACGCTCTCGGACGAGGAGTGGCGCTGGGCGCTCGACTTCGTCGTGCGGGGCGGGCAGTCGCTGCTCGCGTATCCGGAGTACCGGCGTGTCGTGGCGGACGAGCAGGGCGTGTACCGCGTGCCCGATCGCGCGATCGCGCGGCGTCACCGCATGTCGATCGGCACCATCGTCGCCGACGCGACGATGTCGGTGAAGTACCAGACCGGCGGCACGATCGGCACGGTCGAGGAGGGCTTCGTCTCGCGTCTTAAGCGCGGCGACTGCTTCCTCTTCGCCGGCCGGCTGCTCGAGCTGGTCCGGGTCCACGAGATGACCGCGTACGTCAAGCGCGCCACCGGCCGCCGCGCCGCGGTGCCCCGCTGGAACGGCGGCAAGATGCCGCTGTCCTCCGAGATGGCCGATGCGGTGCTGACGCGGCTCGCGCAGGCCTCGCGCGGCGTCTTCGACGGGCCCGAGATGCGGATGGCCGAGCCCCTGCTGCGGCTGCAGGCCGCGTGGTCGCGGCTGCCCGACCCGGACACGCTGCTCGCCGAGCGGCTGCAGTCCCGCGAGGGCCATCACCTGTTCCTCTATCCCTTCGCCGGACGGCACGTGCATCTGGGGCTCGCCTCGCTGCTCGCCTGGCGCGTGGCGCGGCAGGTGCCGGCCACCTTCTCGGTGGCGGTGAACGACTACGGCCTCGAGCTGCTCGCGCCGGAGCCGGTCGACTGGTCGGGGCTGGCCGACGGCAGCCTGCTGGCCGACGGCGATCTCGCGCACGACGTCCTGGCGAGCCTGAACTCGGGCGAGCTCGCGCTGCGGCGGTTCCGCGAGATCGCGCGGATCTCGGGGCTGGTGTTCCAGGGCTTTCCGGGGGCGCCCAAGTCGTCGCGGCAGCTCCAGGCGTCGTCGGGCCTGTTCTACGAGGTCTTCAGGCAGCACGATGCGGACAACCTGCTGCTCACGCAGGCGCAGCGCGAAGTCCTCGAGCAGGAGCTCGATCTCGGTCGGCTGCGGGCGACGCTCGCGCGGCTGCGGGCACGTCGGCTGGTCGAGATCGGGCTCGAGCGGCCCGGACCGTTCGCGTTCCCGCTGCTGATCGAGCGGCTGCGCGAACAGGTGAGCACCGAGAAGCTCTCCGACCGGGTCGCCCGGATGGTGCGCGAGCTCGAGCGCGCCGCGGGCGGCGCGTAGGCGCCTGCGCGCGGGTGCAGGGCCCAGGGTCGACCGCCTCGAGTCGACCGCCCAGGGCCGACGCCCAGGGTCGACGCCCAAGGGTCGACGCCCAAGGGTCGGCGCCTAAGGGTCGTGGCCG
>RPRK01000297.1 GCA_003818495.1 Burkholderiales bacterium | reverse complement strand
GCGACCGCGCACAGCAACTCGTAGCCGATGGTGCCGGCGCTCGCGGCGACCTCGTCGACCGACACGCGCTCGCCCCAGAGCTCGACCGGCGTCCCGACGCCGGCCTCCGGCAGGTTCTCGAGGTCGACCGCCATCATGTCCATCGAGATCCGGCCCACGCTGCGGGTGCGGACACCGCCGACCTCGACCGGCGTGCCCGTCGGGGCGTGGCGAGGATAGCCGTCCGCATAGCCGCAGGCGACGATGCCGATTCGCATCGGTCCGCTCGCGGTGAAGGCCGACCCGTAGCCCACCGTGTCGCCCGCCTTCAGGGTCTGGGTGCCGATGAGCTCGGACCGCAGCGACATCGCGGCGCGCAACCCGAGCGACGCGGCGCTGCGGTCGGCGAAGGGGCTCGAGCCGTACAGCATGATCCCGGGCCGGACCCAGTGACGATGCGTCTGCGGCAGGTCGATCAGCGCGGCCGAATTCGCGACCGAGCGAGAACCCGGCAGGTCGAGGGTCGCCCGGTCGAAGCGCTCGAGTTGCGCCGTGGCGCCGCCGGGGCGGTCCGCATCGGACAGGTGCGTGAGCAGCGACACCGTGGCGACAGCGGGCAGCATCGACAGCGCGCGCTGGGTCGCCGCGGCGGTGTCCGGATCGACGCCGAGCCGGTTCATGCCCGTGTTGAGCTTGAGCCAGACGTCGACCACCTTGCCCTCGTGGGCGCGCAGCCACTCGATCTGCGAGGCGTCGTGAATGACCAGCGACAGTCCGAGTTCCCCGGCCATCGCGACGTCCTCGGGACCGAAGGGCCCCTCGAGCATCAGGATGGGTCCGCGCCAGCCGAGGGCGCGCAGGCGGCGCGCGTTGTCGAACTCGAGCAGCGCCATCCCATCGGCGCCGGTGAATCCGCGGATCGCCGCGGGCAGCCCATGCCCGTAGGCATGCGCCTTGACCACCGCCCAGACCCGGGAGCCCGGAGCGCGTCGGCGGGCCTCGGCGAGGTTGTGTGCAAGGGCGGAGAGTGAGACTGAGGCGGAGACAGGACGAGGCATCGGTCAACTCGAAGGCGACATCGGCATGGTATAACGCGGCGCGGAGACGAATCGGATTCGATGAAACGCGGCTTCTACACGATCATGGCGGCGCAGTTCTGTTCGTCGCTGGCGGACAACGCGCTGTTGATCGCCGCCATCGCGCTGCTCGTCGAGATGCACGCACCGGAGTGGATGAAGCCGCTGCTCAAGCTGTTCTTCACGATCTCGTACGTGGTCCTCGCGCCCTTCGTCGGCGCCTTCGCCGATTCGATGCCGAAGGGCAAGGTGATGTTCTACACGAACACCATCAAGGTCGTCGGCTGTGCGCTGATGTTCTTCGCGGTCCACCCGCTGTTGGCCTACGCCGTCGTGGGGTTCGGTGCGGCCGCCTACTCTCCGGCCAAGTACGGCATCCTCACCGAGCTGCTGCCGCCCGAGAAGCTGGTCGCGGCGAACGGCTGGATCGAGGGGACGACGGTCTCCTCGATCATCCTCGGCACCGTGCTGGGCGGTGCGCTCATCAGCCCGACCATCTCGGCCAGCCTGCTCGCGTTCGACCTGCCCACGCTGGATACGGGCGTCGACACGCCGGCCGAGTCCGCGATCCTGGTGATCGCGGCCTTCTACGCCCTCGCGGGACTGTTCAACCTGCGCATTCCCGACACCGGCGCCCGCTATGCCCACCAGGAGCGCAACCCGCTGCGCCTGCTGGCCGACTTCGGTCATTGCCTCCGCGTGCTGTGGCGCGACAAGCTCGGCCAGATCTCGCTGGCGGTGACGACGCTGTTCTGGGGCGCCGGCGCGACACTGCAGTTCATCGTGCTGAAGTGGGCCGACGTGCAGCTCGGCATGCCCCTGTCGAAGGCGGCCATCCTGCAGGGCGTGGTCGCGGTCGGGATCGCCGTCGGCGCGGTGGTCGCGGCACGCTTCGTGCCGCTGAGGGGTTCGCTGCGCGTGCTGCCCGTCGGCGTCGCGATGGGCGTGCTGGTGCCGATGATGACCCTCGTTCACGCCCTGCCGCTCGCGTACATGACGCTGGTGCTGATCGGTGCGCTCGCGGGCTTCTTCGTCGTGCCCATGAATGCGCTGCTGCAGCACCGCGGCCACGTGCTGATGAGCGCGGGCCATTCCATCGCCGTGCAGAACTTCAACGAGAACCTGATGATCCTGCTGATGCTCTCGCTCTACGCGGTGCTGATCCGCGCGGACGTGCACATCAACTGGGTGATCTTCATGTTCGGGGCGTTCGTCGCGGTGTCGATGGTCGGGGTGATGAAGCTGCACTCGGCCAACCAGCGCCGCTTCGATTCGGTCGCCCTGATCGGCCAGGCCCGGCACTGACGCGCGGCGGGCAGACGGGCCGCCGCCGGCTCACCCCACGGCAACTCAGCCCAGCGCGTCGAAGGTGCGGCGCGCCAGCCTGAGATCCGCCCAGGCCTTGGCCTTGTCGGGCAGATTGCGCAGCAGGTAAGCCGGGTGGTAGGTCACGACCAGCGGCACCTCCCGGTCGCCAGCCCGCCAGGCGTGCACGCGCCCCCGCAGGCTTCCGACCGTGGCATCCGTGCGCAGCAGGGACTGGGCCGCGAAACGCCCCATCACGACGATCAGCCGCGGCTGGAGCAGCTCCACCTGGCGCAGCAGATAGGGCTCGCAGCAGGCGACCTCCTCCGGACGCGGGTCGCGGTTGCCGGGCGGGCGGCACTTGAGCACGTTGGCGATGAACGTCTCGCCCGCGCGATCGACGCCGATCGCGCGCAGCATCTGGTCGAGCAGCTGGCCCGCGGCGCCGACGAACGGTTCGCCGCTCAGGTCCTCCTGCTGTCCGGGCGCCTCGCCGACCAGCATCCACCGGGCCGGATTGGGGCCCGTCCCGAAGACCGTGTTCCGCCGCCCCTCGCACAGCCCGCAGGCACGACAGCCGGAGACCGCCTCGGACAAGGCCGGCCAGGACAGGCCGGCGATGGCGGTGTCGCGGCGGACACCCGGACCCGGCGAGCGTGCGATGACCATCGGCGACTCGGAGATCGGCTCGGAGATCGGCTCGGAGATCGGCTCGGTCGTCGGCTCGGAAAGCGGCCCGGACGTCGGCGTGGCCTCGGCCTCGCCCGACGCCACGCCGTCGGCCTCCGCGCGCGCCGAGGGGTCCCGAAGCAACCATGCCGGCCCGATGCCGAGCGCCGCCCACGCCCTGCGCTGACGGTCATCCATGCGGCACGTCCGAAGCCAGCCTGCGCACCATCACGATCGCGTCCTCGCGGGCACCATCGTGCGCCGGGTAGTAGCGGCGCCGCAGGCCCACCCGATGGAACCCCTTGCGCTCGTACAGGCGAAGCGCCGGCGTGTTCGACGGACGCACCTCGAGCAGCATCGAGTGCGCGCCGCGCGAGCTGGCATCGGCCATCAGCCAGTCGAGCATCGCCGCCCCGAGTCCGAGCCCCTGGACCGGCGCGTCGACGCTCAGGTTCAGCAGATGCACCTCGTCGGGGAGCCACATGACGATCGCATAGCCGAGCAGTCCGCCCGGTTCGCCCTCGGTCTCGAAGACCCAGCCGTCGTAGCCCGCGGCGAGCGAGTCGGCGAAGTTGCTGTAGGTCCAGGGAAACGGAAAGATGCGGGCCTCGATCTGGGCGACCTGCGCGAGATCGCCTCGCCGCATCGACCGGGCGCTCCAGTCGGGCAATGGCGGGCGCGCCGCGGGTGCGGCGCTCATCGAGAACCGCCCGCCGCGGCGCGTGCGGCACGCAGCGCCGCCTGCTCGCCGACATCGAGCGCCACCTTGTCGCGCAGGTAGGTCGGCGCCGCGTCCGCGGCATCGACGGCGCGGCCGCCGCGATAGCCGAGCTCGGTCAGGCGGGCCAGGTAGGCCGCATCCGGCTGCCGCGCGCGGACCGGTCGCGGAGCCTTCGCGAGCCGGCCCTCCAGGAGCATCGGGTAGGCGTCGAATCCGTCCCCGGCGAGCACCGGTGCCGTCGCCCCGAGCGCTTCGAAGGCCTCGCGGGCGGCCGCCGGACCGGCGAGCACCGGCCCGAAGGCGGGTTCCGGCCACTGCCCGTCGGACACGGCCGCGAGCGGGAACGCCGCCATGCAGACCTCGCCCATCCGCAGGTCGAGGGCGACCAGCACCCAGTCGGCGGACTCGTCGGGCCCGGGCGCGGCCTGCACGGCGAGCGTCCGCATCGCATCCACGGGCACCAGCGGCCGGTTCCAGCCCAGGCCCAGGCCCTGGGCGATGCCGCAGGCGATCCGCAGCCCGGTGAACGAGCCCGGACCGCTGCCGAAACCGATCGCGTCGACCGCGTGGGCGTCGATGCCCGACTCGCGCAGCACCGCATCGACCAGTTCGAGCACGTGGCGAGAGTGCCCCTGAGTCATCGGCCTCGACAGGCTGGCCGAGCCGCCCGGCCCGCTCACCGCGACCGAGCAGGCGCCCGCGGTGGTGTCGATCGCGAGCACGGTCGGGCGCGCGCCGTCGGCGGCACGCGAATCGGGGGCGGGGAGCATCGGCGGATTCTATGCCAGCACCGGTCCGTCATCGGCCCGGACCGGGGACCGGTCAGGGGCGCTGCTCGCGCAGTTCCCGCCGCAGCGCGCGGCGCTCCTCCGGACTGAGTCGCGGCGCTCCGCTCCAGCCGTGTCCGTCGCCGCCCCAGCCGCCCGGCGCGGGTGCGTAGCCCGGCGGCGCCAGCCCGTCCTGGGCGGGGCCTCGGCCGTAGGGGGCGGCGTGGCCGGGAACCGGACCGCCCGGGCCGCGGCGCCCGCCTTCGGCCCGCCAGCGCTCGCGCTCGGCCTCGAGCTGCTGCCGAAGCTCCTGCCGGCGCGCCTGCCGCTCGGGGTCGT
>RPRK01000296.1 GCA_003818495.1 Burkholderiales bacterium | reverse complement strand
CCCGCGTGGGTGGTGCTGGCCGCCGACGGCAGCTACCTGTGCACCGCCTCGGGCGGGTTCCCGAACGCCAGCGCCGCGCTGGAGCTGCACAAGGTGCTGAGCCGCGCGACCGCCAAGAACGGCGACGCCAAGAACGGCGACGTCAAGACCGTCGAGGCCGCGGTCAAGCCGCGCGCCTGCAGCGAGAAGGCGCTCGGCCTGCAGCCGGCGACCTGACGGGCACCGGGGCCGGCGGCGCGTCCGCGCCGTCGCCCCGAGGTCTCACGAGACCGCGCCCTTGCCGTAGCGCCCGACCAGCAGGGCGCCTTCCTCGAAGCGCTCGAAGCGGTACGGCACCAGCGACACGTCGGTCTCGAGCCCGAGCGCCGACTGCGCGAGCAGCCGCCCCACCGCGGGCGACAGCTTGAAGCCGTGGCCCGAGAACCCGAAGCCGACCTGCAGCCCGGTCCAGCCGGGCAGGGGCCCCAGCACCGGGTTCCAGTCCGGCGTCACGTCGTACAACCCCGTCCAGGTCGAGGCGACCCCCGCCTCCTCGAAGCTGCGCAGCCGCGCGGCCACCTGCTCGCCCAGCTCGGCCACCACGTCGAGCGGCACGTCGGCCTGGCCCTCTTCCGGGTCGGTGACGTGCCCGGCCAGCCCCGGACTCGCCAGGAGCTGGCTGCGGCCGTAGCAGCGCGCGTAGACCATCGACGCGCTCGCCATGTCCTTGAGCACCGGGTAGCGGGGCAGGTAGGGCTCGGGGGCCTCGAAGGCCATCACCTCGTGGCGCTCGGCCACCAGCGGGATGGCCAGCCCGGTGGCCGGCTCGAGCAGCCGGTTCGTCCAGACGTTGGCCGCGCAGACCACCGTGCCCGCGTGGATCGGGCCGGC
This sequence comes from Burkholderiales bacterium, assembly GCA_003818495.1. Classification (GTDB taxonomy): domain Bacteria; phylum Pseudomonadota; class Gammaproteobacteria; order Burkholderiales; family Burkholderiaceae_E; genus UBA4615. Next base: position 4,012 of record RPRK01000296.1, on the reverse strand, counting down.
CTCGGTGTCGACGCCCACCACGCGGCTGCCGGCCGTCAGCAGCCCGGTGACCCGGACCCCCTGGCGCACCTCGACCCCGCGCCGGCGGGCGGCGCGGGCGAAGGCGGTGGCGGTCAGGTAGGCGTCGGCGTACCCCGCTTCCGGCTCGTGGCCGAAGACCGAGAGGTCGTCGGCGCGCAGCAGCGGCAGCAGCTCGAGCGCCTGCTTCGCGTCGATCTCGTCGGCGGTGATGCCCATCGCCCGCTGCTGCGCGAGCGAGGCGCGCACCGCCTCGCCGCGCTCGTCGCCGGCGCCGACGATCAGGTAGCCGCAGCGGTTGAGCCCGCAGTCGGCCTCCGGGTCGTCCAGGTAGGCGGCGAAGTTCGTGAACACCGACCACGAGCGCCGGGCCAGCTCGACGTTCTCGCGCACCGAGTAGTGCGTGCGCAGGATGCTGCTCGACTGGCTCGAGGTGCCTTCGGCGATGCCGCCGCGGTCGATCAGCAGCACCCGCCCCGCGCCCAGGGCCGCGGCGTGCCAGGCGACCGAGCAGCCGACGACGCCGGCGCCGACGACGATCAGGTCATACGAATCGGGGGAGGGTGCGGAGGTCATCTCGATCGGTGCTACAAGGTTGAGTGGAGCGGATTACGGGGAGAGCCTGCGCTCACTCCGAGGCCGGTGAATCGTAGACGATGACGGTCAGGAACCGGATCGGCACGTCCAGGATGCGTTCGGGGCCGTGCGGCACGGTCCCGTCGAAGGTCAGCGAATCGCCCGGTTCGAGCAGGTAGGTCGCGTCCCCGTGGCGGTATTCCAGACGGCCGGCGAGCATGTGGATGAATTCCGTGCCGTCGTGCTCGAAGGTGGGGAACACCTCGGAGGCGTCGTCCATCGAGATCAGGAAGGGCTCGAAGCGCTTGCGCGGGCCCTGGTCGTACGACAGCAGGTGGTAGGTGTGGCCCTTGGCGGTGCCGCGCCGCACCACCTCCATGCCTTCCCCCGCCTTGACCAGCCGGGCCGCGCCGCCCGGGGCGCCGTAGCCCTTGAAGAGCGCGCCTAGCGTCACGCCCAGCGCATTGGCGATCCGCACCAGGGAGTCGAGGCTCGCGGTGGCCTGGCCGTTCTCGATCTTCGACAGCATGCCGGGCGACAGCTCGGCGAGCTGCGCGACGTCGGCGATGGTCAGCCGGTTGCGCAGGCGCGCCTCGCGGACCTGCAGGCCGATGTGACGGTCGAGCGACTCGATGGAGGCTTTGCTCATGTTGACTCCTATGATGCAAAAAAATATCATCCGGTTCAACCCGGCCGGAGAGCCCGGGTCACCAGAACGACCCCGTCCGACCCTTCCCGTCCGTCGCGAGCTGCCGCGCCGGGCCTCGATGGAGCCCTCATGGCCTCGCCCACCTCCGCCGCAGACGCCCGTGCCTGGCTCGAACGGCACCAGATCAAGCTCGTCCTCGCCCAGTTCGTCGACATCCACGGCTCGGCCAAGGCCAAGGCCGTTCCCGCCGAGCACCTTCGCATGGTGCTGGAGGAAGGCGCCGGCTTCGCCGCCTTCGCCATCTGGGGCATGGGCATGGGTCCCGAAGGCGCCGACTACATGGCGGTCGGCGACCCGTCCACCCTCGCGCCGATGCCCTGGCTGCCCGGCTACGCCCGGATCGCCTGCGACGGCCACGTCAAGGGCGCGCCCTACGCGCTGTGCTCGCGGGTCGCGCTCAAGCGTCAGCTCGCCGAGCTCGCCAGCGAGGGGCTGACGCTCTACACCGGCATCGAGCCCGAGTTCATGCTGCTCAAGCGCGGGGCCGACGGCACGCTCGCGCCCGCCGACGGCACCGACACGCTCGAGAAGCCCTGCTACGACTACAAGGGCCTCGCCCGCTCCTCGGCCGTGCTCGAGGCGATCGTCGACGCGGTCAAGCCCGCCGGCCTCGACGTCTACCAGATCGACCACGAGGACGCGAACGGCCAGTTCGAGGTGAACTTCACCTACGGCGACGCGCTGTCGTCGGCCGACCGGCTGGTCTTCTTCAAGATGGCCGCGAGCGAGATCGCGCGCGCCCACGGGCTGATCGCCAGCTTCATGCCGAAGCCGTTCTCCGACCGCACCGGTACCGGCACGCACTTCCACCTGTCGCTGGGCAGCGCCACCTCGAAGAACGTCTTCCACGACGACTCGGACCGCCACGGCCTGGGCCTGTCGCAGACCGGCTACCACTTCCTCGGCGGGCTGCTGAAGCACGCGCGCGCGCTCGCCGCGATCTGCGCACCCACCGTCAACTCCTACAAGCGCCTGGTCGTCGGCCGCGCGCTGTCGGGCGCCACCTGGGCACCGGCGTACATCGCCTACGGCGACAACAACCGGACCGCGACGGTGCGCGTGCCCTACGGCCGGCTCGAGCTGCGCCTGCCCGACGGCTCGTGCAACCCGTACCTCGCCACCGCGGCGATCCTCGCGGCCGGCATGGACGGCATCCGCAACCGGATCGATCCGGGTCCGCCGATCAACGAGAACCTCTACGAGTGGACGCCCGCGAAGCTCGCCGAGCACGGCATCGGCCTGCTGCCCCAGACCCTGGGCGAGGCGCTCGACGCGCTCGAGGCGGACAAGGTCGTGCGCGCCGGCATCGGCGAGGCGCTGGCCGCGGAGTTCGTGCGCCTGAAGCGCATGGAGTGGATCGAATACTCGCGCCACGTGTCCGAGTGGGAACGCGAGCGCTACGTCGAATTCTTCTGAAGTCACTTCTTCTGAACCACGGAGCACCGACCCGATGTGCGGCATTGTCGGATTGATGATCAGGAACCCCTCGCTGCGCGACCGGCTCGGCGAGTGGGCCGAGCCGATGCTGATCGGCATGACCGAGCGCGGCCCCGACTCGGCGGGCATCGCCGTGTTCACCGAGCCGCTGTCGGGCGGGCGGCGCAAGCTGAGCGTGCAGGCGCCCGACGGCTTCGACTGGGACGCGCTGCGCCACGGGCTCGGCGACGGCGCGACGCTCGAGGTGCGCGCCAACCACGGCGTGGTCACCTCCGGCGCGGACCCCGCGGCCGTGAAGGCCGGGCTCAAGGCCGCGTTCCCCGTGCTGCACGTGCTGTCCGCGGGCCGCGCCATCGACCTGTACAAGGACGTCGGCACCCCGCAGCAGATCGCCGACAAGTACGGCCTCACCGGCTTCTCGGGCACGCACCTGGTCGCGCACACCCGCATGGCCACCGAGTCCGCCGTCACCCCCGAGAACGCGCATCCGTACACCGCCGGCGAGGACTGGTGCCTGGTGCACAACGGCTCGCTGTCGAACCCGTACAGCCTGCGGCGCAAGCTCGAGCCGCTGGGCATCGCCTTCGACGGCGACTGCGACACCGAGGCCGCCTGCCGCTGGCTGGAGTGGCGCATGCGCGAGGGCGACACGCTCGAGCAGGCGCTGACGCTCGGCTTCGACGAGCTCGACGGCTTCTACACCTTCCTGATGGGCACCTCCGACGCGCTCGCCATCGTGCGCGACGGCTTCGCCTGCAAGCCGGCGCTGGTCGCCGAGACCGACGACTGGGTGGCCATCGCCTCCGAGTACCGCTCGCTCGCGCACCTGCCGGGCGTCTCGGGCGCGAAGCTCTACGAGCCGCAGCCCGAGCGGATCTACGCGTGGAGGGCGACGGCGTGAGCGCGACCAGGACCTTCGACCTCGCCAGCGCGTCGCTGCGCGAGCTCAACCGCTTCCTGCACAAGGACGTGTCCGGCACGTCCCACGTGCGGGTCGAGCATCCGGACGGCGCGCACTCGATCGCGGTCGGCATCGACGCGCCGGTGCACGTCGACATCGACGGCCACGCGGGCTACTACGCGGCCGGCATGAACAAGTCCGCGACCGTCACCGTGCACGGCAACGCGGGCCCGGGCGTCGCCGAGAACATGATGTCCGGCACGGTGCGCGTGAAGGGCTTCGCGTCGGTCGCGGCGGGCGCCTCGGCGCGTGGCGGCCTGCTGGTCATCGAGGGCGACGCCGGGCTGCGCTGCGGCATCTCCCTGAAGGGG
>RPRK01000295.1 GCA_003818495.1 Burkholderiales bacterium | reverse complement strand
CTTCCTGCCGGTGCGCGACGACGACCCCGACCGCCACGTGATGCACTCGGAACGGTACGTCGTGCCCGCCGAGACGGTCGCGGCCATCGAGGCGGCACGCGCGCGCGGCGCCCGCGTGGTGGCCGTCGGCACGACCTCGATGCGCACCCTGGAATCCGCGGCCGGCCCGGACGGCCGAGTCGCGGCGGGCGCCGGCGAGACCGCCCTCTTCATCCGGCCGGGCTTCGCGTTCCGGGTCGTCGACGCGCTGCTCACCAACTTCCACCTGCCGAAGTCGACCCTGATGATGCTGGTGTCGGCGTTCGCGGGCACCGAGACGATCCGGGCCGCCTACGCGCACGCGATCGCGCGCCGCTATCGGTTCTTCAGCTACGGCGACGCCATGCTCCTGGAACCCGGCCACGGGGCCGGCCCCGCCCACACCGATCACCCCGATCACACCGACCGCACCGGACCGCCTCGATGAAGTTCGACCTCCTCGGCACCGACGGCCGCGCCCGGCGCGGCGCGCTCACGCTCGCGCACGGCACCGTGCAGACGCCGATCTTCATGCCGGTCGGCACCTACGGCGCGGTCAAGACCATGGCCCCGCGCGAACTCGACGAGGTCGGCGCGCAGATCATCCTCGGCAACACCTTCCACCTGTGGCTGCGCCCGGGCACCGAGGTGTTCGACGCGCTCGGCGGCCTGCACGGCTTCAACGGCTGGACGAAGCCGATCCTCACCGACTCCGGCGGCTTCCAGGTCTGGAGCCTGGGCAAGATGCGGACGATCTCCGAGGAGGGCGTGCGCTTCGCCTCGCCGATCAACGGCGACCGGCTGATGCTCACGCCCGAGGAGTCGATGCGCATCCAGCGCTCGCTGAACTCCGACGTCGTGATGATCTTCGACGAGTGCACGCCGTACGAGATCGACGGGCGTCCCGCCACGATGGACGAGGCGGCCGCCTCGATGCGGCTGTCGCTGCGCTGGGCGCGGCGCTCGCGCGACGCCTTCGACCGGCTGGAGAATCCGAACGCGCTGTTCGGCATCGTGCAGGGCGGCATGTTCGAGCCGCTGCGCGACGAGTCGCTCGCCGGTCTGGTCGACATCGGCTTCCACGGCTACGCGATCGGCGGGCTGTCGGTCGGCGAGCCCAAGGCGGACATGATGCGGGTGCTCGACCACGTCGGCGCGCGCCTGCCCGCGGGCGCGCCGCGCTACCTGATGGGCGTGGGCACGCCCGAGGACCTGGTCGCCGGCGTGTCGATGGGCGTCGACATGTTCGACTGCGTGATGCCCACCCGCAACGCCCGCAACGGCTGGCTGTTCACGCGCTTCGGCGACGTCAAGATCCGCAACGCGAAGCACCGCTCGGATCCGCGCCCGCTCGACGCGAGCTGCGGCTGCCACACCTGCCGGACCTTCTCGCGGGCCTATCTGCACCACCTCAACCGTGTCGACGAGATCCTCGGCGCGCACCTGTCGACGATCCACAACCTGCACTACTACCTCGATCTGATGCGCGGCATGCGCGAGGCGATCGAGGCGCGGCGCTTCGAGGCGTGGCGCGCGGCGTTCGTCGCCGATCGCGCACGCGGCCCCGACTGATACAATCGGCGGCTCAGATAACCCCCGACAAAACAAGGATATAGACCGTGTTCATCTCGAATGCCTGGGCCCAGACGGCCGGTGGCGCGGAACAGCAGCTGCTCGGCTTCCTGCCGATCATCCTGATGTTCGTCGTGCTCTATTTCCTGATGATCCGTCCGCAGATGAAGCGCGCGAAGGAGCACAAGCAGATGCTCGAGGCGCTCTCCAAGGGCGACGAGGTCGTGACCGCGGGCGGCATCGTCGGCAAGGTCTCGAAGGTCGGCGACGGCTACGTGACGCTCGAGGTCGGCATGCGCGGCGAGCAGGCGATCGAGATGCAGCTGCAGAAGTCGGCGGTCCAGACGCTGCTGCCCAAGGGCACGATCAAGGCGATCTGAGCCCGATCCCCGGCACCTCGGCCCCGTACCCCTGCCCCGCGCGATCGGGGCCGTCGAGCCTGCCCCGTAGCCAACCGTCCTGAGCGAAGGTCCGAGCGTGAACCGCTACCCGATCTGGAAATACGTCGTCATCGCGCTCGCCATCGCGTTCGGCCTGATCTACACGCTGCCCAACTTCTTCGGCGAGTCGCCCGCGGTGCAGGTCTCCAGCGCCAAGGCGACGGTGAAGATCGACACGGCGGTGCTGGGCCGGGTCGAGCAGGCGCTCACGGCGGCGCAGGTCGCCCACACCGGCGTGCAGCTCGAGGGCACCTCGATCCGGGTCCGGCTCAAGGACACCGACACGCAGCTCAAGACCAAGGACGTGCTGGCCCGGGCGCTGAACCCGGATGCCTCCGATCCGGTCTACGTGGTCGCGCTGAACCTGCTGTCGGCCTCGCCGCAGTGGCTCACCTCGCTGCACGCGCTGCCGATGTACCTCGGCCTGGACCTGCGCGGCGGCGTGCACTTCCTGCTCCAGGTCGACATGAAGGCGGCGCTCGCGAAGCGCGTCGACGCCACGGTCGGCGAGGTCCGCGGGCTGCTGCGCGAGAAGAACGTGCGCCACGCCGGGATCGTCCGCAACGGCAACGCCGTCGAGGTGCGCTTCCGCGAGGAGGCCGCGGCCGAGCGCGCGCGGGGCCTGATCACCGACGCCAACGCCGACCTGCAGGTCGTCGAGGGTCCGGCCGAGGGCGGCGAGCGCCGGCTGGTCGTCACGCTCAAGCCCGCGGCCGAACGCACGCTGCTCGACAACTCGGTCACGCAGAACATCACCACGCTGAACAACCGGATCAACGAGCTCGGCGTGTCCGAGCCGGTGATCGCCCGCCAGGGCGCGGACCGCATCGTCGTGCAGCTCCCCGGCGTCCAGGACACCGCCCGCGCCAAGGACATCCTCGGGCGCACCGCCACGCTCGAGGCGCGGCTGGTCGACCTGTCGGCAGAGGGCCAGTCGGCGATCACCTCGCAGGGCCCGGTGCCCTTCGGCTCGGAGCTGTTCCGTCAGGGCCGGGGCGCGCCGGTCGTGCTGAAGAAGGAGCCGATCTTCACCGGCGAGCAGCTGACCTCGGCGGCGGCCACCTTCGACGAGAACCAGCGCGCAGCGGTCGCGATCTCGCTCAACGACCCGGCCGGGCGGCGGCTGCGCGAGGTCTCGCGCGAGAACATCAAGAAGCCGATGGCGGTGGTGCTGTTCGAGCGCGGCCGCGGCGAGGTGCTGACCGTCGCCACCATCCAGTCCGAGCTCGGCTCGCGCTTCCAGATCACCGGCATGGACTCGCCGCAGGCCTCGAACGACCTGGCGCTGCTGCTGCGCGCGGGGGCGCTGGCCGCGCCGATGGAGATCATCGAGGAACGCACGATCGGCCCGTCGCTCGGCGCCGACAACATCCGCCAGGGCTTCAACTCGACCCTCTACGGCTTCATCGCGATCGCGGCCTTCATGATCGCCTACTACCTGGTGGTCGGCTTCATCTCGACGGTCGCGCTGGCGGTCAACCTGCTGCTTCTGGTCGCGCTGCTGTCGCTGCTGCAGGCCACGCTCACGCTGCCCGGCATCGCCGCGATCGCGCTCACGCTCGGCATGGCGATCGACGCGAACGTGCTCATCAACGAGCGCATCCGCGAGGAGCTGCGCAACGGCGCCACGCCGCAGGCCGCGATCGCGACCGGCTACGAGCGTGCCTGGGGCACCATCCTCGACTCCAACATCACCACGCTGATCGCCGGCGTCGCGCTGCTCGCCTTCGGCTCGGGCGCGGTGCGGGGCTTCGCGGTCGTGCACTGCCTGGGCATCCTGACCTCGATGTTCTCGGCGGTCGTGGTGTCCCGCGGTCTGGTCAACCTCTGGTACGGGCGGCGCAAGAAGCTGACCTCGATCTCGATCGGCCAGGTCTGGAAGCCGAAGGGAGCCTGAGGCCATGGAATTCTTCCGCATCAAGGCCGACATCCCGTTCATGCGCCACGCGCTGGTGCTGAACGCGATCTCGGTGGCGCTGTTCGTCGCGGCCGTCGCGTTCCTCGCGGTCCGCGGCCTGCACTTCTCGATCGAGTTCACCGGCGGCACGGTGATGGAGGTCGCCTACCCGCAGGCGGCCGACCTGACCAAGATCCGCGACACCGTCGGCGGGCTGAAGTTCGACGAGGTGCAGGTGCAGAACTTCGGCACCTCGCGCGACGTGATGATCCGCCTGTCGATCGAGAAGGGCGTCACGTCCGCGCAGCAGAGCGAGACCGTGATGGCCGCGCTCAAGGCGGTGGACCCCGCGGTCGAACTGCGGCGGGTCGAATTCGTCGGGCCGCAGGTGGGCAAGGAGCTGGCCACCGACGGCGCGCTCGCGCTGCTGATGGTGATCATCGGCATCATGATCTACCTGGCCTTCCGCTTCGAGTGGAAGTTCTCGGTGGCCGCGATCATCGCGAACCTGCACGACGTGATCATCATCCTGGGCTTCTTCGCCGCCTTCCAGTGGGAGTTCTCGCTGTCGGTGCTGGCGGCGGTGCTCGCGGTGCTGGGCTACTCGGTCAACGAGTCGGTGGTCATCTTCGACCGCATCCGCGAGACCTTCCGCAACAAGCGCAAGATGGACACGGTGCAGGTCATCGACCACGCGATCACCAGCACGATCTCGCGCACGATGATCACGCACGGCTCGACGCTGATGATGGTGCTGGCGATGCTGTTCTTCGGCGGCCCGACGCTGCACTACTTCGCGCTCGCGCTGGCGATCGGCATCTGCTTCGGCATCTACTCGTCGGTGTTCGTCGCCGCCGCGATCGCGATGTGGCTGGGCGTCAAGCGCGAAGACCTGATCAAGCCGGTCAAGAAGAAGGAAGGCGCCGAGGCAGAGCTGCCTTGAGAAGCCGTGAATAAACCTACTGCGCGTCCCGATCCGACGCCTGCGATGCTCGCCGT
>RPRK01000294.1 GCA_003818495.1 Burkholderiales bacterium | reverse complement strand
TCTGCGAGCCGAAGGGCCTGAGCGAGCCGCCGATCACGGCGCAGCGCGCGAGGCCGTACCAGGCGTCCATCTCGCCCATCGAGTCGCCGAGCAGCACGTCGACGGCGGACCAGTCGGTCGTCGCATCGTCGAGCGCGGCGCGGCGCGCGAGCACCGCGCCGTCCGCGGCCAGCGCACGGGCCACCTCGTCGAAACGCTGCGGGTGGCGCGGCACGATGGCCAGCAGCGGCCGGCCGGGCGCACCGGCGCCGAGCCGTCGCCAGGCCTCGTGCAGCAGCGCCTCCTCGCCGTCGCGGGTGCTGGCGGCGACGACCACCGGCCGCCCGATGCGCTCGGCCCAGCCGCGTCCGAGCGCCAGCAGCCCGGGGTCGGGCGAATTGTCGAACTTCAGGTTGCCGGTGACCGCGTCGACCGCGCGCCCGAGCCGCCCGATCCGCTCGGCATCGGCCGATGACTGCGCGAGCACCACCGACAGGCGCCGCGCGGCCGGCTCCACCAGCGCCCGCTGGCGCAGCCCGCGCGCGAGCGAACGCTCCGAGAGCCGTGCACTGACCAGCGCGACGGGCACGTCGGCGTCCTCGGCGGCGGCCATCAGGTTCGGCCACAGCTCGGTCTCCATCAGCACGCCGAACGCCGGGCGCCAGGCCCGCAGGAACCGTCGCGGTCCGCCGAATCCGTCGTAAGGCAGATAGGCCTGAACGAACCGCGCGCCGAGCGCGGCCGCATACAGCTCGCGCGCGGTCTCGCGGCCGGTCGGCGTCATGCAGGTGAGCAGGATGCGGGCATCGGGATGCGCATCGGCGAGCGCACGCACCAGCGGCTGCGCGGCGCGCGTCTCGCCCACCGACACCGCATGGATCCAGATCAGCGGCGCATCGTCGGCGCGCGATGCAAACCAGCCGAAGCGCTCGCCCCAGTGGGCACGGTAGGCGGGCTGCCGACGCGAGCGCCACAGCAGGTAGGCGAGCACCAGCGGTGTCGCGAGCAGCCAGCCGAGCGAGTACAGGAGTCGCACGCAGCGATCATACGCGAGCGACCACCGGGCCCCGGAGCGGGGCCCGGCGCGGGGTCAGAACGGGACCTGGGCGTCCGGCGCGACCGCGAGGATCGCCTCGCGGAAGGCCTTCTGGATCCGCTCGAGCGCCTGCGGCGTCTCGGCCTCGAAGCGCGTGACCACCACCGGCGTGGTGTTCGACGGACGCGCGAGGCCGAAGCCGTCCGGATACTCGACGCGCACGCCGTCGATGGTGATGACTTCGGTCGAGCCCTCGAACTTCGCGGTCTTCTGCAGGGCCTCGACCAGCCGGAAGTTCTCGCCCTCGGCGGTCTTGATGTGCAGCTCGGGCGTCGCCGACGCATCGGGCAGCGCCTCGAGCAGCGCGCTCGGGTCCGCGACCCGCGCGAGGATCTCGAGCAGCCGCGCGCCGGTGTACAGGCCGTCGTCGAAGCCGTACCAGCGGTCGTTGAAGAACACGTGGCCGCTCATCTCGCCGGCCAGCGGCGCGCCGGTCTCCTTGAGCTTCGCCTTGATCAGCGAGTGCCCGGTGCGCCACATCAGCGGCACGCCGCCGTGATCGCGCACCCAGCCCGCGAGGTTCCGCGTGCACTTCACGTCGTAGATGATCTGGCCGCCCGGGCGCGCGGCGAGCACGTCCTTCGCGTAGAGCATCAGCTGACGGTCGGGCCAGATGATCTTGCCGGACTTGGTGACCACGCCGAGCCGGTCGCCGTCGCCGTCGAAGGCCAGGCCGATCTCGGCGTCGGTCTTTGCCAGGCGCGCGGCCAGGTCCTCGAGGTTCTCGGGGTGGGCCGGGTCCGGATGGTGGTTCGGGAAGGTGCCGTCGACCTCGGTGAACAGGCCGTCGACCTGGCAGCCGAGCGCCTCGTAGAGCTGGGGCGCGAGCGCGCCGGCCACGCCGTTGCCGCAGTCGATCACGATCTTCATCGGACGCGCGAGCTTGACGTCGCCGACAATCTTCGCGAGGTACTCGCCGCTGACGTCGCGGTGCACGACCTTGCCGCGCGGCAGGCCCGCGAGCCGGCCCGCGAAGCCGGGATCGACGATCGCGTCGTACAGGCCGCGGATCGCGTCGCCGTAGAGCGTCGCGCCGCCGAGCATCATCTTCAGGCCGTTGTACTCCGGCGGGTTGTGGCTGCCGGTGACCGCGACGCCCGAGCCGCAGCCGGTCAGCACGGTCGCGAAATAGACGACGGGCGTGGGCACCATGCCGATGTCGATGACGTCGGTGCCGCTCGAGGTGATGCCGTCGGTCAGCGCGGCGATCAGGCGCGGGCCCGAGAGCCGGCCGTCGCGCCCGACCACGATCGCGGCGATGCCCGCCTCGCGGGCCCGCAGGCCGAGCGCGGCGCCGATGCCGCGCACGGCGTCGTCGGTCAGCGTGACGGTGGCGGGGTCGCCATCGACGATCCCACGGATGTCGTAGGCCTTGAAGATGCTCGAGGACAGCGGCTGCGCCACGCGAAGCTCCGAAATGGTATCGAATCGATTCTACCGGTCCGTGCCGCCGCGCTTTGTGCCATCCCGCACGCTCGGCGCACCCCGCCGCGCCGCGACCGCCTCGAGCACCGCGACCGAGACCAGCCCGCAGAGGATCGAGAACCACAGCGTCGACAGGCGCACGCCGACCGCCACGAGCGCGGCGGTCCCGATCGCGACCTCGTGGCGGGCGAGCAGGGTCACGATCGCCAGCTCGGTGGAGCCGACCCCTCCCGGCAGCATCGACGCCGCGCCGGCCAGCATCGCCAGCGGGTAGGCGGCGAATGCGGCCAGCGTCGGCACGATCACGCCGAGCTGCCCGAGCAGCCAGACGAAGGACGCCGCGGTCAGCCCCCAGGCGAGCAGGCCGTAGGCCGTGCCCGCGAGCAGGTCCGGGCCGTTCAGCCAGCGGCTGCAGCCAACCAGCGCGTCGCGCAGCCCGCCCGCCAGACCGGCCAGCCGCCGCCAGCCGCGGGCCTGCAGACCGCCCTGCAGCGCACCGAGCAGGCCGGGGCTGGCCGCGACCGCCACGACGCCGCCGACGAAGATCGCCACGAACACGACCGACATCGCCAGCAGCCGTCGGTCACCGATCGACAGCAGCGCCAGGCACAGCACCACCAGCAGGTCGAGCGCGCGCTCGAAGACGAAGGCACCGAACACCACCGGCGCAGGCACGCCGCGGGGCACCAGGTAGCGCATCCGCACCAGTTCGCCGACCTTGCCCGGCGTGGCGGTGAACGCGAATCCGGCGAGGTAGGCGAGCAGCCCGCGGACGAAGCCGTCCGGGTGGCCCGCGCGGACCAGGAGTCGGCGCCAGCGCAGGTAGCGGGCGAGGTAGCCGAGCGCCGACATCGCGGCCATCGCCGGCAGCAGCGGCAGCAGCCCCGCCACGCCGGCGAACACCGGATTGCGGGCGTCGACCCAGGCCAGCACGCCGACATAAGCAGCGGTGAGCAGCAGGAAGCCCGCGATCGCGCCGCGCAGCCTCACCGGCGCCACGGTGAGTCCGCCCTCAGGGCTTGCGGGCGACGATGAAAAACTGCTTGCCCAGCAGGCGCCATGCGAACGGTACCTTCAGATAGGCCTTGACCAGCATTGGATGCGTCGGCAGTACGCCCTGCATGGTGGGGGGCAGAAACCGGTCGATCGTTCGGTCGACCTGGAAGCCGCGCATCCGCAGCGCCTCCCCGAGGGACAAGTGAGTCAACCCGAGTTGGTGATCGTAGAAATCCCAGTATTCGCCTGGCATGTAACGCAGATTCGGCCCGAGGATCAGGTAGCGTCCGCCCGGCTTGAGCGCCTTCATGACCTGATCGAGGAAGACGTCGAGCGTCTTCTTGTCGGGCAGGTGCTCGAGAAAGTTCGAAGTGAACACGACGTCCGCCTGCCCGTCGACGATCTCGCCGAGCCGGGTGGCCTCGCACAGATGGAACTCGGTCGACGGCTCGAGGAAGGTCTTCGCGTCCGGATTCAGGTCGACCGCGATCTTGCGGGCCGCGCGGATGTTGTTCAGGAACTCGCCGTAGCCGCAGGCGATGTCGACCACGGTGTCGGTCGGTCGGACGTAGCGCTGCAGGAAGTCGGCGCAGATCACGCGCCAGATCTCGCGCTTGCGCGGCAACAGGTCCGCCTCGAAGCGGATCCTGTACAGGTCAGATAACTCGTCACCGTTCATTCAGACGTCGCTTGAACGTGAAAAACTTGTAGACAAGGAAGGAACCGAACATGGGGATCGCCAACGCGAACGCATGCGCGACCGACTCGGTGTATCGGCGTACGCCGAACCACTGGAGTGTGCGCTCGAAAGCGATTGCGCCGACCCACACCAGCGGCAGGAAGCACAGATTGACCAGGACGAATTCGAAGGCTTGGCGTTCCCGCGGCTTGTCGCTGCCCGGGAACACGAAGATCGAGTTCAGCGTGAATGCGACCGTCATGCCGACGCCGTAGGCCAGCACCACGGACCACGCGAACGAAACCCAGTGGCTGACGATCAGCCGAGAGAGCCAGTTCGCGACGGCAGCGGTCGCACCGACGCCTACGAAGCAGAGAAACTGCCGAGTCAGGAAGTGCCGGATCATCGGGCTGCCTGGACCGCCATCGCGCGTCCGAAGCCGATGCTCTCGGAGATGCCGCGGTCCTCGGGGTAGTAGTACGAGGTGTCCGCCACCCACAGGCCGCGCACCGGCAGCGCCACCGGCGGCAGCCGGTCGAGGTGGCCGGGTCCGCACACCGGCTGGGCGTGCCGGTAGCGGCTCGCGCGCAGGTCGATGAAGTCGGCGTCGGTCAGCGACGGATTGATGCGCATCAGGTAGCGCTTCACTCGGTCGAGGAACGCCTGGTCGGGCTCGGCGTACTTCGGGTGGTCGCCCGGCATGTAGAACGGCACGTAGACCACGTGCTCGTCGACCGGGCGCAGGTTCGTGTA
>RPRK01000293.1 GCA_003818495.1 Burkholderiales bacterium | reverse complement strand
GGGGGGGGGGGGGGGTCGGGGGCCCGGGTCAGCGGGGGGATTCCCGGGCCGGGCCGCCCAGGTCCCGATGATCCCGCCGTCTGGAGCCTGCCGCTCGCTACGCGGGCTCGTCCCGCTTCCCGCGCGACTCCGCCAGCATCGCCTGCGCCTCGGCGGACAGTGCGGCCAGCACCCGACCGAAGGTCGCGTAGTCCTCGTCGCTCAGGCAGCCGCGCAGCCGTTCCTGACGCGCCTGCGAGCCGACGATGCCCCGGCGCAGCACTTCGACGCCGGCCGGGCTGACCGACAGCCGCTGGCGACGCCGGTCCGTCCGGTCGCTGTCCATCGCGATCAGACCCTTCTCCACGAGCTCGTAGCTCGCGCGACTCACCTGGCTGTGGTCGAGCCGCGTGGCCGCCGCCACCTGTCCGGAGGTGGTCGGCCCGAGGCGGTTGAGCATCACGAGCACGCGCCATTGGCGGCTGGACAGGCCCAGATCCTCGCCGACCGCGCCTTCGACCACGCGGGCCAGCAGCTGGGACAGCACCGACACCCGGAAGGTGACCAGCTCCTCGGGTTCGTGCCGACGCAGCGCCGCCGCGCTCACCTGGATCGCCTTTTTACTTGTCATGGCAATGTTTGCTAAAGCACATAAAGATCCGTACTCTCGGGTGACACGACAGACCCCCACTTCGGAGACATCCATGCATTCTGCGCCGCGTCGCACCCTGCTGACGGCCGCCCTGGCCCTTCCCTTCGCCGCACCGGCCCGCGCTCAGGCCTGGCCCGCCAAGCCGATCACCCTGGTCGTCACCCAGGGCACGGGTTCGGGCAGCGACGTGATGGCGCGCCTGCTGGCCGGCTACCTGGGGCCGCTGCTGGGGCAGTCGGTGGTCGTCGAGAACCGGGCCGGGGCGTCAGGGATCATCGGCCACCAGTCGGTGGCACGCGCGGCGCCGGACGGCTACACGCTGCTGTTCACGTCGACGGCCGGCCTGTTCGTCGTGCCGGTGATGAATCCGAACGCTCGCTACGGCCTGGCCGACTACGTGCCGGTGGCGCCGGTCATGCGCGCGCCGTTCGCGGTGCTGGTCGCCAACACGCCCGCCGCGCCCAAGACCCTCGCAGAGCTGCTCGCGGCGGTCCGCGCCGCGCCGCAGAGCTACGCGTCGGCAGGTGTCGGGACCATGACGCACCTGGGCAGCGAACTGCTGCTGCGCAAGGCGGGCGTGCAGGCCACCCACGTCCCCTACAAGGGCAGCGGCGCTGCGATCACCGATCTCATCGGCGGTCAGGTGCTGTTCGCGACCGACTCGCTGACGGCCGCCATGCCGCACATCCGCAGCGGCAAGCTGCGCGCGCTCGCGACCACCGACTCGGCGCGCGAAGGATCGCTGCCCGAGGTGCCGACCCTGGCCGAGGCGGGCGTCGCCGGCGTCCAGGTGGCCGTCATCGGCGGACTCTTCGCACCGAAGGGCACGCCGACTGAGGTCGTCGACAAGGTCGCTGCCGCAACCGCCCGGGTGCTGGCCAGCCCCGAGGTGGCACAGCGGTTCGCCGCCGCGGAGACCGATCCGCTCAAGGTGACGATGCCCGCGTTCAACGCGCTGCTGCAGAAGGAAGCCGAGGTCTGGAGTCCGCTCGTGTCCCAGCTCGGGCTCAAGCAGGAATGAGCGCGGCCGCGTCGCACGGGGCGGCGCACCTGCCGACCGAGCCCCTGCGCCCCGATGCCACCGGCCCGCTGCAGGGCGTGCGGGTGGTCGACCTGTCGCGCCTCGTGGCCGGCAACATGCTCACGCTGCAGCTCGGCGACTTCGGGGCCGACGTCATCAAGGTCGAGGCGGCGGGGTCGGGCGACACGCTGCGCGAATGGCGCGAGGTCCATGCCGACTTCCCCGAGGGTTTCGACGGCTGGTGGCGCACCTATGCCCGCAACAAGCGCAGCCTGGCACTCGACCTGCGCGACGCCGAGGCGATGGGCTGGCTGCGCCGCCTGATCGATACCGCTCAGGTGCTGGTCGAGAGCTTCCGGCCCGGCACGCTCGAGGCCATGGGTCTCGGGCCCGAGGTCCTGCTGGAACGCAATCCGCGTCTGGTGGTGGTGCGGCTGTCCGGCTGGGGGCAGAGCGGTCCGTACCGCGAACTGCCAGGGTTCGGCAGCCTCATCGAGGGCTTCAGCGGGTTCGCGCACAAGCACCGCAGCGCGAGCGGCGCGCCGCAGCTGCCCAACCTGGCGATGGCCGACATGATCACCGGCCTCACCGGTGCGTTCGCCACCCTGGCCGCGCTCCGCGAGGTCGAGGTGAATGGCGCCCGCGGCCAGGTGGTCGACCTGTCCCTGCTGGAACCGATGCTGGCGGTCATGGGCCCCGACGTCAGCACCTTTGCCGCGACCGGCACGGATGCCGAGCCCGGCCGCAAGATCGCGTCGCCGCGCGGCAGCTACCGCTGCAGCGACGGTCTGTGGGTGTCGATGAGCGGCTCCACCGACACCATGGCGCGCCGCGTGTTCGAGGCCATCGGCCAGGCCGCACTGTTCGACGACCCCCGATTCGCCACCAATGCCGCGCGGCTCGAGCACGACGACGCGCTCGACGCGATGGTGGCGGGCTTCATCGCCGGGCTCACGCAGGACGCGTGCCTCGCGCTGTTCCGCCGCCACGGCGTGACCGTCGGCCCCATCTACGCGCCGCCGCAGCTCCTCGCCGATCCGCATGTCGCGCAACGCGGCGTGTACGTGCGCCTCGACGCCGGCGACGGCGCCGAGCCGACCGTGATGCATCAGGTCGTGCCGCGTCTGCTCGGCACGCCGGGCAGCATCCGGCGCACCGCGCCCTCGCGCGGCGAGCACACGCTCGCGCTGCTGCAGGAGCTCGGCGCCACGCCCGCCGAGTGCGCCGAGCTGCAGCGCCGAGGGGGCATCGAATGCCCATGAAGTCGCTGCGCTCGCTCCTCTTCCTGCCGGCCATCGCGCCCAGGCTGCTGGCCCGGGCGGCCGAGCGCGGCGCCGACGCGCTGGTGGTGGATCTGGAGGACTCCGTCCCCCCGGACCGCAAGGCCGAGGCCCGTCCGCTGGCACGCGCCGCCGTCCGGTCGCTCGCCGAGGGCGGGGCGTCCGTCGTGCTGCGGGTCAACGCCGATCCCGCCCTCTGGCGGGAGGACCTGCTCGAGATGCCGGTGCACATGCTGGCCGCCGTCATGCTGCCGAAGGTGGAGACCCTGCAGCAGGTCGAGGCCTTCGCCGAGGCCCTGGCGTCGTCCGCCCGGGCCAGCGGACACCGCCCACCGCCGATCGCCGCGCTGCTCGAGACGCCGCGCGGCGTGCTGGCCTCGGCCGAGGTGGCGCAGCATCCCGCGCTGTGCGCGCTCGGCTTCGGCGCCGAGGACTACGCGGCCGCCCTCGGCGTGCCGCCCGAGCCCGCGGCGCTGGTCTGGCCCGCCGCGCAGGTGCTCACCTGCGCGCACGCCTGGGGGCTGCAGTGCTGGGGCCTGGCGGCGAGCATCGCGGAGGTCGAGGACCTCGACGCCTTCGGGCGCTCCGTGCGTGCCGCGCGCGCGATGGGTTTCACCGGCTCGGTCTGCATCCATCCGCGTCAGGTCGATGTCGTCAACCGCGGGTTCTCGCCCGATGCCGACGAGCTCGCCTGGGCGGCACGGGTCGTCGCCGCCGACGACGCGGCGCGGGCGGCCGGCCTCGGCGCGGTGCTGCTGGACGGCCGCATGATCGACCTGCCCATCGTCGAGCGCGCGCGCCGGTGGCTGGCCGCCGGCGGCTGAACGGCCTGCCCGTGCCCGTGCCGGATCCCGACCCCGTTCCCGATCCCGACGGGCACTGGGTGACGGTCTGGGCCGCGTCGGCGCAGGCCGCTTACCCGGTGGGGTCCGCGATCGCCCAGCCGCCGCTCGATGCCGCACTGCCGGATGCCGCGCGCGGTCTGGCGGACCAGTCGCTGCGCATGCTGCTGCGGCCCGGCCTCTGGTCGACCCGCGTCCGGCTGCGGCTGAGCAACGTGTTCGGCGACCGGCCCCTGGTGCTGCGCGACCTCGGTGTGGCCCTGCACCTCGGCGGCGGCGCGCTGGTGCCGGGCAGCCGTGCCGCACTGCCCGACCAGGTCGTCGCCGCCGGACAGTCGGCCTGGACCCCGCCGGTGGCCCTGCCGTGGCTGCAGGGCGCCGACGCGGCGTTGATGCAGGGGCGCGCGCTGGCCTTCAGCGCCCGGGTGGACGGCGCCAGCGGCCCCGTCACCTGGCATGCGAAGTCGATGGCCACGTCCTACCTGTCCGCGCCGGGCGATCGCGACGCCGCCGGACGGGACGATGCCTTCGGCTTTCCCCACGGCACCACGTCCACCTTCGTCGTCGATGCGCTCGACGCCTGGCTGCCTCGATCGGCGAGCGCCTTCGTGGCCTTCGGCGACTCGCTCACCGACGGCACCGGCTCCACCCTCAACGGCCTCGACCGCTGGACCGACGTGCTGCAGCGCGAGGCCTGGCGCTCGGGCCGCGGCGACCTGGCCATCGTCAACGCCGGCATCGGCGGCAACCAGGTGATCGGCCCGCCGCCGGGCGCCGGACCATGGCGGGGCGGACCGTGCGCGGTGGAGCGCGTGGCGCGCGACGTGCTGAGCCTGTCGGGCGTGCGTACCGTGTTCTGGCTGCAGGGCATCAACGACTTCAGCGACAACGGGGGGGCGGAGGCGATCGCCGTCGCCGAGGCCGTGGCCGCGACGGTCCGCCGGTTGCGGGGGCAGGGGCTCCGGGTAATCGGCGCGACCTTGCCGTCGGCCCTTGGCGCGACCCGACCGGGTCACGGCGGCGCGGTGCAGGACGCGCGTCGCCGCGTCTTCAACGACGCGGTGCGCCGGGGCACGCTCTTCGACGGCGTCGTCGACCTCGACCGCTGCCTGAGCGATGCGCGGACCGGGCGGCTGCACACCGACTTCGACGGGGACGACACCCTGGGCGGTCCGGGGGACGGCATTCACCCCAATCGCGCGGGGCATGCCGCGATGGCGCGCTGCATCGGCGCGGCGTACTTCGCTCC
>RPRK01000292.1 GCA_003818495.1 Burkholderiales bacterium | reverse complement strand
GACCGCGACCGAGTCGCCGGCCTGCTCGAGCTTGCGCTGGATGAGCGGGGTGACGTCCAGCCCGCGCGCCTCCATCAGCCGGGGTACCAGCGCCATCCGGGCGAGCGGGTCGTGCCGGGTGCGCATCGCCATCTCCCAGAGCCCGTCGTGCGCGTCCCAGTCCCCGTAGCCGTGCCCCCGGCGCTCGAGCTCGTCGGCCAGCAGGCCGAAATGCAGCGCCTCCTCGGCGGCGACCCGGGCCCAGTCGAGGTACCAGGCGTGCGGCAGGCCGTCGAAGCGCCAGACGGCGTCGAGCGCCAGGTCGACCGCGTTGAACTCGATGTGCGCGATCGCATGCAGCAGCGCGGCGCGGCCATCCGCAGTACCGGCGCCACGCTGCGGCACGTCGCGCGGATGCACGAGGCGCGGCAGCGCCGGGCGCCCCGGCCGCAGCCCATCGTCGAAGCGGGCCTGCGGGTCGGGCCCGAGGAGCGGCTCGACGCCGAGCGCCGCCGCCGCGGCGGCCTTCGCGCGCGGCTCGGCAAGCGACCAGGCGGCCCGCGCGGCCGCACGGAGTTCGCGCCCGGCCGGCGCTCCGGCGGTCCCGCTCGGGGGCTCGCGTCGCGGTTCGGCGGGTCGGTCCGACGGCGGGCCGGAGGCGGGGGAAGCGGGCGGGTCGTCGGGCACGGCGCGGTACACTCGGAGGGATCCGCCCCGTGCACGGGCCGGCGGCCGCAGCGGTCGAGCCGGCCTGCCCCGAGGGCGATCTCGACAGTCTACAGGGACCCCCATGGCCATCTACTCGCTCGGCGAGCGCCACCCGACCCTCGCACCGACCGCCTGGGTCGCACCCGGCGCCCACGTGATGGGGCGCATCGAACTCGCCGACGGCGCGAGCGTCTGGTTCGGTGCCGTCCTGCGCGGCGACAACGAGCCCATCGTGATCGGTGTCGGCAGCAACGTGCAGGAGAACGCCGTGCTCCACACCGACATGGGCTTTCCGCTCGTCGTCGGCGCGGGCGTGACCATCGGCCACCAGGCGATGCTGCACGGCTGCACCGTCGGCGACGGCAGCCTGATCGGCATCCAGGCGGTGGTGATGAACGGCGCCCGGATCGGTCGCGAGTGCCTGATCGGCGCGGGTGCACTGGTCGCCGAGGGCAAGGTCATCCCCGACCGCAGCGTGGTGCTCGGCAGCCCGGGCAAGGTCGTGCGCGAGCTCACCGACGCCGACGTCGCACGCCTGCGCGCAGGGGCCCAGAGCTACGTGGCGCGCGCCGCGCTGTTCCGGGAGCAGCTCGCCCGGACCGACGGATGAGCGAAGCCAGCGTCCCGGCCGCCGACGGCGCGGACACCCTGCGCCGCTTCATGCTGAGCGGCGCCCCGGTGCGCGGCGAGGTGGTCTCGCTGGACACGTCCTGGCGCGAGGTCGCCGGACGCCACGCGTTCCCGAGATCGGTCCGCGACCGGCTCGGCGAGCTCTGCGCCGCCGGGCTCCTGCTGTCGGCATCGCTGAAGTTCGACGGCTCGCTGATCCTGCAGATCCACGGCGACGGGCCGGTGTCGCTGCTCGTGGTCGAGTGCGATGCCGGCGGCGCGTTCCGCGCGACGGCCAAGCTGCGGGAGGGTACGGACTGCCCCGAGGACGCCGACCTCGCGACACTGGTGAACGCGCACGGTCGA
Organism: Burkholderiales bacterium; assembly: GCA_003818495.1. Taxonomy (GTDB): domain Bacteria; phylum Pseudomonadota; class Gammaproteobacteria; order Burkholderiales; family Burkholderiaceae_E; genus UBA4615. The sequence continues at coordinate 3,426 of RPRK01000292.1, read as the reverse complement.
GGGCGCTTCGTCGTGACCCTGGATCCGCGGACCGATTCCCCGAACCGCCAGCCCTACCAGGGCATCGTGCCCTTCGAGGGCCGCACCGTGGCCGAGGTCCTCGAGCGCTACATGGCGCGTTCCGAACAGGTTCCGACCCGGCTGTGGCTGGCCGCGGACGATGCGCGGGCGACCGGCCTGCTGCTCCAGCGCCTGCCCGAGGACGGCGGCCACGCCGCCCGGCCGAGCGGCACGACCTGGACACCGGGCATCGCCGATGAAGGCACCGGACCGGCACGCCCGGTCGGTCGAGCGGCTCCGGACGCGGCCGAGCCGGCCGCTGCGCCGCACGCCCAGGGATCCGCTGCGCACGACGGCATCGACCCCGCCGCCGATCTCGACGGCTGGAACCGCATGCAGCACCTGGCCGACACGATCACCCGCGACGAGCTGCTCGCGCTGCCATCGGATTCGGTCCTGCGCCGGCTGTTCTGGCAGGAGTCGCTGACGGCGTTCGACGCGCGCACTCCGCGGTTCGCGTGTTCGTGCTCGCGTGCGAAGGTGGCCTCGATGCTGAGGATGCTCGGGCAGGCGGAGATCGAGTCGATCGTGGCCGAGCAGGGCTCGGTCGGGGTGCGCTGCGAGTTCTGCAACACGCCCTACGACTTCGATGCGATCGAGGGTGTCGAGCTGTTCCTCAGCGAACCGACCGCGCCGGGTTCGACGGCGCGGCACTGAGCGCCGTCGGGGCCGCCGGCGTGACCGGTGCCGTCGTGCCCGGTTCGGCGATCTGCACGAAGATCTCGTCGGGCTTCATCATCCCGAGCTCGTAGCGCGCCCGCTCCTCGATCGCGACCGTGCCCTGCTTCAGGTCGCGCACCTCGCCCTCGAGCGCGCGGTTGCGCTCGAGGAGTCTGGCGTTGACCTGGTTCTGCGCGAGCAGCTGCCGATCGAGCTCCCACACGCGCAGCCACCCGCCCTTGCCCAGCCACAGCGGGTACTGGACGAGAGCGAGCAGAGTCACGAGCGCGAGGGCGAACAACCGCATGAAGGAATGTTACAGCAGGTTGTAGAACGCAGACCGGCCGGGGTAGTGCGCGACGTCGCCGAGGTCTTCCTCGATGCGCAGCAGCTGGTTGTACTTCGCGACGCGGTCGCTGCGCGACATCGAACCGGTCTTGATCTGCAGCGCATTGGTGGCCACCGCGATGTCGGCGATGGTCGTGTCCTCGGTCTCGCCCGAGCGATGCGACACCACCGCGGTGTAGTTGTTGCGCTTGGCCAGCTCGATCGCGGCGAAGGTCTCGGTCAGGGTGCCGATCTGGTTGATCTTGATGAGGATCGAGTTCGCGATGCCGGCGTCGATGCCTTCACGCAGGATGCGGGTGTTGGTGACGAACAGGTCGTCACCCACCAGCTGCACGCGGTCGCCGAGCGCATCGGTCAGGACGCGCCAGCCGTCCCAGTCGTTCTCCGCCATGCCGTCCTCGATCGAGATGATCGGGTACTTGTCGCACCAGGTGGAGAGCATGTTGGTGAAGTCGGTCGCCGACAGCGTCAGACCTTCGCCGCCGAGCACGTACTTGCCGTCCTTGAAGAACTCGGAGGCGGCGCAGTCGAGCCCGAGGGCGATCTGCGACCCGGCCTGGTAGCCGGCGCGATCGATCGCCTCGAGGATCATCTGGATCGCGGCCTCGTGGTTGGCGACGCTCGGCGCGAAACCGCCCTCGTCGCCCACTGCCGTCGACAGTCCGCGCTCGTGGATGAGCTTCTTGAGCGCGTGGAACACCTCGCCGCCATAGCGGATCGCCTCGCGGAAGGTCGGCGCCCCCACGGGGATGATCATGAACTCCTGGATGTCCAGGTTGTTGTTGGCGTGCGCGCCGCCGTTGATGACGTTCATCATCGGGACGGGCAGCGACATCGCGCCCGAGCCGCCGAAGTAGCGGTACAGCGGCAGGCCCGATTCCTCGGCCGCGGCCTTCGCCACCGCCATCGAGACCGCGAGCGTCGCGTTGGCGCCGAGGCGCGCCTTGTTGTCGGTGCCGTCGAGCTCGATCAGCACCTTGTCGATGTAGGCCTGCTCGGTCGCGTCGAGACCCATGATGGCCTCGGAGATCTCGGTGTTGATGTTCTCGACCGCGCGCAGCACGCCCTTGCCGAGCCAGCGGCTCTTGTCGCCGTCGCGCAGCTCGATGGCCTCGCGCGAGCCGGTGGAGGCGCCCGAGGGAACCGCCGCGCGGCCCATCGTGCCCGATTCGAGCAGCACGTCGCACTCGACGGTGGGGTTGCCGCGCGAGTCGATGACCTCGCGGCCGATGATGTCTACGATCGTGCTCATGTGTTCAGGCTCCCTCGACGACGATCAGGTTGAATTTCTTGGTGGCGCCGGCGCGCTGGGCGCGGGCCGCAACGTACAGGGCCGAATCGTAGAAGGCCCGCGCGGCCTCGAAGCTCGGAAACTTGGCGACGACCACCCGCCCGGGTACCCAGTCGCCCTCGAGTGTCTCGTGCCGGCCACCGCGCACGACGAATTCGCCGCCGGCCGCCGCGATCGCACCGGGCGACAGCGCCATGTAGCCCTTGTAGCGCTCGGGGTCCGAGACCTCGACGTCCGCGATCACATAGCCGCTGGCCATGGCCGTTCCTTCGGGAAGTGGGGGACCGGACTCAGCCGGCGATCGAGTGCTCGGGAAAGCCGCTGCGCTTGACCAGCCGGTCGAGCTCGACGAGCGTCGCCAGCAGCTCGGCCATCCGGGGCAGCGGCCAGGCGTTCGGGCCGTCCGACAGCGCCTTCGACGGATCCGGGTGGGTCTCCATGAAGAGCCCCGAGACGCCCGCCGCGACCGCCGCGCGCGCCAGCACCGGCACGAACTCGCGCTGACCGCCCGAGCTCGTGCCCTGCCCCCCCGGCAGCTGCACCGAGTGGGTCGCGTCGAAGACCACCGGACAGCCGGTCTCGCGCATGATCGCGAGACCGCGCATGTCCGACACCAGGTTGTTGTAGCCGAAGGAGACGCCGCGCTCGCAGACCATGATCGAGTCGCCGTCGTGGCCGGCGGCCACCGCGGCCTCGCGCGCCTTGATCGCGACCTGCTTCATGTCGTGGGGCGCGAGGAACTGGCCCTTCTTGATGTTGCACGGCTTGCCCGAGGCGGCCACCGCGCGGATGAAGTCGGTCTGTCGGCACAGGAACGCCGGCGTCTGCAGGACGTCGACGACGGCGGCCACGGGGGCCACCTGGTCGATGTCGTGGACGTCGGTCAGCACCGGCACGCCGATCTGCGCCCTGACGTCGTCGAGGATCCGCAGCCCGCCGTCGAGTCCCGGCCCGCGGAACGAGCCACCCGAGCTGCGGTTGGCCTTGTCGAACGACGACTTGTAGATGAACGGCACGCCGAGCGCGGCGGCGATCTCCTTGAGGCGCCCGGCGGTGTCGACCGCGAG
>RPRK01000291.1 GCA_003818495.1 Burkholderiales bacterium | reverse complement strand
GAGCGATCCCGACGAGCTGATCGACCGGGCCGCCGATCCGGCCGCGGCCGACGTGCTCGCATCCATGGTGGCGATCGCACCCGACGGCTACGACGCCGACGACATCGATGAGCGCGTCCGCCTGAGCCAGCGCCGCCGGCTGCTGGTGCGCGACGTCGATGGCGCGCAGGGCACCCCCTCGCCCTGGAGCTGGCAGGCGCGGCCCGGGGACGATGCGCGGTACGTGCGAGGCGGCGGTCTGCGGAACGGCGAGCACGCGACCAAGGCGCGTGCCCGGCTGCCGCTGGTCGACGAGGCCCACGAGTCCGGTCCCGGGACCTGATCGCGGGCCACACCGGGCCCACGCGCTCGCGCGGGGGCCCGGGCGCTCGCGCCGGGCTGGGTGACAGGCACCCCGGGCCGGCGGCTCAGCTCTCCTTGAGGCCGAGTCGTGCGACCGTCTGCTGCTCGCTCGCCAGCGTCTCGCGGATCTCGCGCGCGAAGGCCTGCGGGCTCGCGCTCATCCGACGCTGACCGCCCGTGCTGTCGACGAAGGCGAGGTAGTCGGGATCGGCCGTCGCCTTGTCGATCGCCGCGAACAGGCGCGCGACGATCTCCGGCGGGGTGCCGGCCGGCGCGACGAATCCGCCCCAGGCGTCGAAGCGGTACCCGGGCACGCCGGCCTCGACCAGGGTGGGCACGCCGGGCAGCAGCGCCATGCGCTCCGGCGTCGTCAGGCCGAGCGGCTTGAGGCGCCCGCTCCGGAAGTGCGGCAGGCAGGCGGCGAGCAGCGAGATCGAGAAGTCGATCTGCCCGCCGATGATCGCGTTGGCGGACTCGACCGCACCCTTGAACGGCACGTGGAGCAGATCCAGCCCGGGCACGCGCTCGCGCAGGCGCTCCACGGCGATGTGGGCGGGCGAGCCGACGCCCGCGCTGGCATAGGTCAGCTTGCCGGGCTGGGCGAGTGCCGCATCGATGAAGGACTTCAGCGTCGCATGCGGCGAGGAGGCGTTGACGACCGCGACGAAGGGCGACAGCCCGATCATCGCGATCGGGGCGAACTCCTTCTCGAGGTCGATGCGGCCGGTGATCGCCTGCAGCGTCGCGTGCGACGACGACAGGTAACCCAGGGTGTACCCGTCCGGGGCGGCGGTCGCGACGGCCTTGGCCCCGATCATCGCGGCGGCCCCCGGGCGGTTCTCGGTCAGCACCGGCTGGCCGAGCATGCCGGCGAGCTTCTCCGCGATCCTGCGGACCGTGGCGTCGGGCCCGCCGCCGGCCGGATACGGCACGATGATCTTCACCGGACGGGCCGGCCAGGCCTGGGCGCGCGCGCCGGCCGGCAGGCCCGAGGCCGCTGCCGCGGCGATGCCGGCGAGGCCGAGCGAGAGGGTGCGGCGTTTCGAATCGATCATGACGGTGTCCTCAGTCGGCCTGGGCCAGTCGTTCCGGCCGGTTTGCGAAGCTGTCGGGCGCCTGGGCGCCCGGTTCGATGCATACGGAGGCGATGCGGTTGGGGTAGGCGAAGACGCCGCGCGTCGCGTAGCGCATCGAGACCTTGCGGCGCCGGTCGCAGCCGACGTCGAGCCCTTCCCCGCCCAGCCGCAGCACCGTCGGCGACATGTCGAGCAGGGGGGCCGTCAGTCGACCGTTGACCGACAGCGCACCCGTGCCGCGGCGCTTGCCGCCGGCACGATGCTCGAGCGAGACCCGCTGCACGCCCGGATCGAGCATCACCTCGATCGTGCGCTCGACCTCGACGCCTCGCCGGAAGCTCAGCTGCAGACGGCCGTCGAGCACGAACAGCGCGAAGCCGATGAAGCTGTCGCCGATCGCCCAGATGACGCCCTCGTCCCCGAGCGCCCAGTCGAACTCGCAGCCGATCGTGAAGTCGCGATCGGCGATGAGCATCGAGACCGCACCGACCGCCGCCGTCTCGCCGCCCGCATAGAAGGTCCGCGGCCGCCCCGCGGCCTGCTCGAGGAAAGGCGGAACGGCGAGCACGCGGCGGTTGTCCCGGTTGTCGAGGGGATAGAGGTACCCCGCGTGCGCCGCGTCCTCGAACGCGGCGACCATCTCCGCGAGCACCTCGGGTCGCGCCGCGGCGAGGTCCTCGATCTCGGTCGGGTCGGACTCGAGGTCGAACAGCATCCAGTTGTCGAGATCGATCTTCGTGCCCGGCGGCTGCAGCGAGACCACCTTCCAGCGGCCGCGGATGTAGCCGCGGTTGCCCTCGAGCTCGTACTGCTGCCCGGTGCCGCGCGCCGCACGCGGCGAACGAGCGCCCGCGTCGGCGAGAAGCGGCGCCCAGCTCGAGCCGTCGAGGGCCCGGGTGCGGTACCCCTGGCGCTGCGCCGGATAGTCGAGGCCGACGGCGTCGAGCAGGGTCGGCAGGGTGTCGGTCACATGGATCCAGTCGCGTCGGATCGCCCCCCCGTCCGGGATGCGCGACGGCCAGCTGACGATCATCGGCACGCGGATGCCCCCGTTCATCGGCGTGCGCTTGAAGAACCTGAACGGGGTGTTGCAGGCATTGCCCCAGCCCACCGGATAGGCCGGATACGAATCGATGCCGCCGAGCGCGCCGCTGCGCATCATCCGCTCGGACAGCGTCGGATCCTCGACGCGCGTGATCCGCTTCTCGAAGATGTTGGCGGCACCGTCGGGCCCGCCGATCGACGACGCGCCGTTGTCCGAGGTGAGCACCACGATCGTGTTCTCGAGCACGCCGAGCTCGCGCAGGCAGGCAAGCAGTCGGCCGATGTTCTGGTCGATGTTGTCCACCATCGCCGCATAGAGCGCCATGTAGTGGGCCATGACCTCGCGCCGCGCCGGGTCCGTGGTGTCCCAGGCCGGCACCCCCGGCGTGAGCCCCGGCAGACGCCAGTCCGCGGGCACGACGCCGAGCGCCTTCTGCCGCGCGAACCGGCTCTCGCGCAGCCGATCCCAGCCCGCGTCGTAGGCGCCGCGATAGCGTTCGAGGTCGCCCGCGCGCGCCTGCAGCGGCACGTGCGGCGCGTTGTGCGCGACGTAGAGGAAGAAGGGCTTGTCGGAATCGGCCGAGCGGTGGGCGCGCAGCCAGCCGGTCGCGCGGTCGGTCCAGTCGTCGCTGCAGAAGTAGTCGGTCGGGTAGGCGTCGCGGACGACGAAGTCGTTGCCGTCGATCAGATGACCCGGCGAGAAGCAGTTGGTCTCGGCGCCGAGGAACCCGTAGTAGCGGTCGAAGCCGCGCTGCAGCGGCCAGGCGCCGCGGTCACCGGCCGCCTGCACGTTGTGGTCGGCGGTGTTGTGCCACTTGCCGACGCCGTAGGTCGACCACCCGCCCTGGCGCAGCAGCTCCGGCAGCGTCGGCGCGTCGGGACTGATCTCGCCCGCCTGGTAGCCGGGAAAGCCGGGGTTGTTGTGGGTCAGCCAGCCGCAGCCGACCGAGTGCGGGTCCTTGCCGGTGAGCAGCGCCGCGCGCGCGGGCGTGCACATCGGCACGGTCGTGTAGCCGGTGAAGCGCAGCCCTCCGGCGGCGAGCGCGTCGATGTTCGGTGTCCGGATCTCGCTGCCGTAGCAGCCGAAGTCGGAGAAGCCGAGATCGTCGAGCAGGATCACCACGACGTTCGGCGCGCCCTCGGGCGCCTTCGACCGCGGACGCCACCAGGGCGTGGACTCGGCGAGCGTCCTGCCGATGCGGCCCTGCCAGCCTTCGCCCGGATCGCCGGACAGCCACTGCGGCTCGCCGCTCATGAGACGGACGGGGCCCGCGGGCCGACGGCTGCCTGGCCGTGCGGGGCACGGACGGCCGCCCGCGCGACGGGGCGGGGGCGTGGACTATGATGGGACTTCGAGGGCATCCGTCTGGCTCCGGTCGGGATGCCCGCGACCATAGCCCGCGACGCCGCTCCGGTCAGTCCGGAACCGGACAATGCGGCCCAGTGCAGACCAGGAGACCACGGTGACGACGGACGCCGCGCAGACCGGGATCGAGACGCACGCGCAGGCGGACCCCGAGCTGCTCGACGCGCTGCGGCCGGTCCGATGGCTTCGCGAGCTGGCGCCGCCGGTCCTGTCGATGCTGCTGGCGGGGGCACGGCTGCGGACGGTCGCCGCCGGGACGACGGTCATGCGCCGCGGCGAGCGCGTCGAATGGCTCTACGTCGTCGTCACCGGCAGCCTCGAGCTGAGCACCACCACTGCCGGCGGACGGCGACACGTCAGCTCGTACCTCGAGCCCGGACAGCTTTTCGGCCTGATCCCGCTGCTCGACGATCGCGGCGCGATCCACGACGCCGCCGCCCACGAGACCAGCCGGCTGCTGACGGTGGAGGCGGGCGCCTTCCGGGCCGCCCTGCGGGCCGACCCGGCGCTGCAGGCGAGGATGCTCTCGCTGCTCGCGATGCGATCGCGCCGGCTCTATGCCTCGGTGACCGCGTCGTCGGTCCAGCCGCTGCCGATGCGGCTGGCCCGCCTGCTGCTGTCGCTGCACGCCGCCTATGGCACCGAACCCGGTGCGGAGGGCGCCACGATCGGCCTCCGGCTCTCGCAGGAGAGCCTCGCGGAGATGCTCGGCGTGCCTCGCCAGCGGCTCAACGCGGCGCTCAAGGCGATGGAGCGCGACGGCATCGTCAGGATGGGGTATTCGCGGATCGTGGTCCTCGACGAGGCCGCGCTGCGCGCCGTCACCTCGGATCCGCCGGGCCCCGCAGGCGCACGGCGGCGCTGAGCCGGACCGGGTGGGCCGGGCAGGCCCCTCGCCCCGGGCGGGACGGGCTGTTCCCTTGCCCTTTTCCCGTACCATAACCCGCCCCCTCCCCCGCTCCACCGGATTCCTCCCCCGATGTCCGACCCCGTCGTCCGCCCCGCGGACCGCCCGCCCATCCGCATCCGCGGCGCGCGCCAGAACAACCTGCGCAACCTCGATCTCGACATTCCCACCGGCGAGCTGGTCGTCGTGACCGGCGTGTCCGGCTCCGGCAAGTCCTCCCTCGTGTTCGACACGCTGTACGCGGAAGGCCAGCGGCGCTACGTCGAGACCTTCTCGGCCTACGCCCGCCAGTTCCTCGACCGCATGGACAAGCCCCAGGTCGATCGGATCGACGGGGTGCCGCCGGCGATAGCGATCGACCAGACCAACCCGGTCCGGACCTCGCGCTCCACGGT
>RPRK01000290.1 GCA_003818495.1 Burkholderiales bacterium | reverse complement strand
GTCGGGCCGAGCTTCGTCGACATCGCCGCCCGGCACGCGGCGCGGGGCGATGCGGTGGACTACCTCACCGCCAAGATCCGGGCCGGGGGCGCCGGCGTCTGGGGTCCGATCCCGATGCCCCCCCAATCGCTCGGCGACGCCGATGCGAGGTCGATCGCACAGTGGCTGGCTGCCGGAGCGAAGCGATGAGCCCGACCCGCTGCCGTATGATTCTTTCCCCCCAACAGGAGGTCCGTTCGTGAATGCACGCAGGAAGATGTTGAGCGACTCCGCCCGAGTGGCGGTGGCGCTCGCGGCAGCCGGTTGGCTGCCGCAGGCCGCGTTCGCCCAGCAGGCGGGCGCGTGGAACAAGGCGGCGTTCGACGCCAAGACGATCGCGGACCTGATGAAGGCCATGGGTGGCGCGACCCCCGCCGAGAGCAAGGACGTGACCCTGACCGCGCCCGACATCGCCGAGAACGGCGCGGTCGTGCCGCTCGGCGCGTCGACGACCCTGGCGGGCGTCAAGACGCTGCTGATCCTGGTCGAGAAGAACCCGAACACGCTGGCGGCCTCCTTCGAGGTCACCGACGCGGTCGAGGCCAGCGTCAGCACGCGCGTGAAGATGGGTCAGTCCTCCGACGTCTATGCGGTGGCCCTCACCGCCGACGGCAAGGCCCTCTTCGCGAAGAAGGAAGTCAAGGTCACGCTCGGCGGCTGCGGCGGCTGACGGTCAAGGAAACGAGGAGAGCGACATGGCAGATCCGATGCGAATCCGCGCGCAGGCGGCCGGCGACAAGACGACCGTCCGCGTGCTGATGAGTCACGAGATGGAGACCGGGCAGCGCAAGGATGCGTCCGGCAAGCTCGTCCCCGCCTGGTTCATCCAGGAGGTCACCGCGCAGCTCAACGGCAAGACCGTGATGACCGCGCAATGGGGCCCGGCGGTCTCGAAGAACCCGTTCCTGCAGTTCGTCGTCAAGGGCGCGAAGGCCGGCGACAAGATCGCGGTGACCTGGGTCGACAACAAGGGCGACAAGCGCACCGACGAGGCGACCGTCTCCTGACGCGACGCCCGCGGCGGCCGACGGGGCGCGGCTCGGCTCCCCGCGCCGCCATGACACCACCAGAACGGAGAGAGACACGATGAGACGAATCGCAGCGGTGGCGGCCGCGTTCCTGCTGGCCGCGCCGGGGCTCGCGCCCGCGCAGGGCAAGTCCGCGGCCGACGGTATCGCCGAGTACCGCAAGATGCTCGAGGACGGCAATCCCGCCGACCTGTTCGAGGCGCGCGGCGAGGCGCTGTGGACCCAGAAGCGGGGCCCGAAGAACGCGTCGCTCGAACGCTGCGACCTCGGCCGCGGGCCGGGGGTCGTCAAGGGTGCGTTCGTCACGCTGCCGCGCTGGTTCGCCGACACCGGCCGGGTGCAGGACCTCGAGTCCCGGCTGCTGACCTGCATCGAGACGCTGCAGGGCATCCCGGCCGACACCATCGCCAAGACCGGCTTCGGTCGCGACGAGCAGCGCAACATGGAGGGCCTGGTCGCCTACGTGGCGGCGGCCTCGCGAGGTCTGCGCTTCGAGCTCCCGCAGGCGCACGCCGAGGAGCGGGCGATGTACGAGCTCGGCAAGCGCGCGTTCTTCTATCGCGGCGGCTCGCACGACTTCTCCTGCGCGTCGTGCCACGGCGAGGAAGGCAAGCGCATCCGCCTGCAGGACCTGCCCGATCTCACCAAGAACCCGGGCGACGGCATCGGTTTCGCGGCCTGGCCCGCGTACCGGGTCAGCAGCGGCGAGCTCTGGGGCATGCAGCGTCGGCTCAACGACTGCTTCCGGCAGCAGCGGTTCCCGTTCCCCGGCTATGCCTCGGACGTGACGATCGCGCTCGCGGTGTACATGGGTGTCAACGCGAAGGGCGCCGAGTCGATCGCGCCTTCGATCAAGCGCTGAGGAGCGGACGATGAGCACACGACACACGATCCTCGCCACGCTCGCGCTGGGCGGCATGGTGGCGGGCTGCGCGGCGCTGGTGCCGGGCGACGCTCTCGACGCCCGGGTCGACGCGATGATGAAGGCCTCGTTCCGCGACCAGGGCATCGCCCGGGTCGACCGCCTGCAGCAGGATCTCGCCAACGAGGCGTGTTCCGAGGCCCTCGGCCGGGACCTGCCCGAGAAGCTCGCCAAGCAGGTCGAGGCCGAGAACATGAAGACCGTGAAGCTGCCGTCGGACGGGCGCTTCCTCGGCGACTTCAAGCGCGGCGAGGCGATCGCGCAGAGCGGGCGCGGCATGACCTGGACCGATCGAAGCGCGGACCCGGCCAGCAACGGCGGCAACTGCTACAACTGCCACGCGCTCGCCAAGGCCGAGATCTCGTACGGCACGATCGGGCCCAGCCTCTACAACTACGGCAAGCTGCGCGGCGTCACCGATCCGTCGAGTCCGGCGGCACGGCCGATCGTCGAGTACACCTGGGGCAAGCTCTGGAACACGCGTGCCTACAACGCGTGCTCGAACATGCCGAGGTTCGGCCACCTCGGGCTGCTCAACGAGCAGCAGCTCAAGGACGTGATGGCGCTGCTCCTCGACCCGCGCTCGCCGGTCAACCAGTAGTTCTGCGTGTCGTCCGCGTCCTCCGCCGGAGGACGCGGCACATCCATCGGTAGGTGCTTAATCATGAATCTTTCCAGGCGCGAGTTCCTGAACGTGCTGGGCGCGGCCTCGGCCGCCGGCATGGCGCTGGGCCGCTGGGCCGATGCCGACGCGCAGACCGCCGAGCGCGGCCTCTACGAGCTCGCGCCGTTCGGCAACGTGTCGCTGCTGCACATGACGGACTGCCATGCGCAGCTGCTGCCGATCTGGTTCCGCGAACCGAGCGTGAACCTCGGCATCGGCGACATGGCCGGTCGGCTGCCCCATCTGGTCGGCGACGCCCTGCTGAAGGCGGCGGGTCTGACGGCCGGCTCGGCGCAGGCGCACGCATTCACCTATCTCGACTTCGAGCAGGCCGCACGCCGCTACGGCCGCGTCGGCGGCTTCGCGCACCTCGCCACCCTCGTCAAGCGCCTGAAGGCGAGCCGGCCGGGCGCGCTGCTGCTCGACGGCGGCGACACCTGGCAGGGGTCGGCCACGTCGCTGTGGACGAACGCGCAGGACATGGTCGACGCGACCAAGCTGCTCGGCGTGGACGTGATGACCGGCCATTGGGAATTCACCTACGGGATGGAGCGCGTCCGCGAGATCGTCGACAAGGACTTCAAGGGCTCGATCGACTTCCTCGCGCAGAACGTCAAGACCGCCGACTTCGGCGATCCGGTCTTCGAGCCCTACGTGATCCGGCGCATCAACGGCGTGCCGGTCGCGATCGTCGGACAGGCCTTCCCCTACACGCCGATCGCGAATCCGCGCTGGCAGGTCGCCGACTGGAGCTTCGGCATCCAGGACGACAACCTGCAGAAGGTCGTCGACGAGGCACGCGGCAAGGGCGCCCAGGTGGTGGTCGTGCTGTCGCACAACGGCATGGACGTCGACCTGAAGATGGCCTCGCGGGTGCGGGGCATCGATGCGATCTTCGGCGGCCACACCCACGACGGCGTGCCGGTCGCGGTGCCGGTGAACAACGCGGGCGGCCGCACGCTGGTGACCAACGCCGGCAGCAACGGCAAGTTCCTCGGCGTGATGGACTTCGACGTGAAGGGCGGTCGGGTCGCCGACTTCCGCTATCGCCTGCTGCCGGTCTTCTCGAACCAGCTGGAGGCCGATCCGGCGATGTCCGCGCTGATCGCGAAGATCCGCGCGCCCTACGAGGCGAAGCTCTCCGAGCGGCTCGCGGTGACCGACGGCGTGCTCTACCGTCGGGGCAACTTCAACGGCACCTGGGACCAGCTGATCCTGGATGCGCTGATGGATGTGCAGGGCGCCGACCTCGCGTTCTCCCCGGGCTTCCGATGGGGGACCTCGCTGCTGCCCGGCGACGTGATCACGCGCGAGCTGCTGATGGATCAGGTCGCGATCACCTATCCGTACGCGACGCTCACCGAGATGACCGGCGAGACGATCAAGACGATCCTCGAGGACGTCGCGGACAACCTCTTCAACCCCGACCCGTACTACCAGCAGGGCGGCGACATGGTTCGGGTGGGCGGGCTCGAGTACGCGATCGCGCCGGGCGCGAAGACGGGGTCGCGGATCACCGACATGCGGCTGGGCGGCCGTCCGATCGATGCGGGCCGGCGCTACAAGGTCGCCGGCTGGGCGCCGGTGGCGGAGGAGGCGAAGTCGGTGCCCGGCGTGCGGCCGGTGTGGGAGCTCGTCGAGACCTGGCTCAAGGGGCAGGGCGGCCGCGTGACGCCGCGGCGGCTGAACACGCCGCGGCTGATCGGTGTCGCGGGCAACGCGGGCATCGCCGGCTGAGGCCGGCACCCGCCGATCCGGGCGCCCGGGGGCACGATGCTGGAGACGATCGTCGAGTCGCTCGGCGAGCCGCGCGCGCTGCTGGCGGCGGGCGCGCTGATCGGCATCGCCTTCGGCTTCTTCGCGCAGCGCTCGCGCTTCTGCCTGCGCTCGGCGGTGATCGAGTTCGCGCGCGGCCATCCGGGCGGCAAGCTCGCGGTCTGGCTGTTCGCTTTCGCCGTCTCGGTCACCGCGACCCAGGCGCTGGTGCTCGCGGGGCTCTTCGACGCGAGCCAGGCCCGTCAGCTCGCGGCGCGCGGCAGCCTGTCGGGCGCCGCGGTGGGTGGCGCGCTGTTCGGGATCGGCATGATCCTCGCGCGCGGCTGCTCCAGTCGGCTGCTGGTGCTCGGCGCGCAGGGCAACCTGCGCTCGGTGATGTCCGGGCTGGTGTTCGCCGTCGTCGCGCAGGCCTCGTGGACCGGCGTGCTCGCGCCGCTGCGCGACGTGATCTCGGGATGGTGGACGGTCGAGGGCGGCGCCTCGCGCGACCTGGTCCAGCGCCTGGGGATCGGGCATGGCGGGGCACTCGCCTTCGGCCTCGTGTGGCTGGCGGCGGCGCTCTGGTGGGCGCGTCGGCAGCATCTCCCCGCCTGGGGCTGGATCGGTTCCATCGGCACCGGGCTCTCGGTCGCCGCGGCATGGTGGGTGACCCATGCCATCGCCAGCGTGTCCTTCGATCCGCATCCGATCCAGGCGATCAGCTTCACCGGCCCGTC
>RPRK01000289.1 GCA_003818495.1 Burkholderiales bacterium | reverse complement strand
GTTCGCGGTAGTCGTGATGGTCGGGGTTCGTCCCAAACCTTGACCTATGCCCAAAACATGCAGATCCTGTGTGAAGCCCGAGAAAATATGTCCCTTCACAACAGGAAGACCCTCGACCCTGAACAACAGCAGTTCAATGGGGATGTCATCAACATGTTCGCGGCAGTTCATCGCACTCTTGATAAGCTCACGCGTGACTTTCTTCGTCCAGACAAAGCTTCGTACGATCAGTACGCAGTCTGTAAGAAGATGTGGAGTGATGGTTATACCGATGTTTGTCACCCGTGGGGAGAGCCGTCCATGATTCTCACCGCTGAAGAGGTAGACAACAAATTTCGCCCGGCGGCGACCACCCCTGCCACACCACGAAACTTGAAACGGGCTGCGGCCTCAGGAAAAGGTAAGAACAAAGAACCTGATTCCCCTGGAGAAGAGGAAAGTCCTTCGCCTCAAAAATCCAAACGTGCAAAGAAGAGCAGCTCCGCCAAGACGCGCGGGCGTTCATAGGCTTGTCGAAGCGCTGTGCTCTGCCTTTTTTGGCTTCCCCTGATTTCCTTCGCAAGGAAAAATGAATTTCGCGCAAAAGAAACTTGATCCAGGACCGAAGAAAATCCAAGATCATGCGGAGTGGACCTCTTTTGGGTCTGGCGGTAACCTCTGCCATCGTACTTTCGTTGACCACATAACTTATAGATAGAAACCTATCAAATTGTGTGATTTTCAGTAGATTGGACCTCTTAGGTTATAGCCAGGACGCTGTCGATATTCGAGATGTCCACCTTCATTTGTCTTCCTTTTTCCTTGACCTGTGTCCAAACGCTATTGTGTATGCGGTTTGGCTCCTTGTTGATCACCTGTAGGTCAAACGGGCCCACCATCAAATCTTTGGTGAGGTCCGTGTCCCATTCGTAGAATGACCAACCCTGGCTTTCCACATAGTCTCTGGAGGCTTTGGCTGGGGTGATAAATCTCATTCTCCCCAGATCGCCCTTCTTGTTGACCTCGTGGATTTCTGGCCAGTACCTGCAATCCCTTCGTCGGAGCTTTTTACTGTCCAGGTGGTGCGGAATTAACCACTTTAGCCTGTAGATGCCATGCAGTTTGGCCTTAACCTCGTCGGTTTCGTCCCAGTCAACCTGTGCTGCATACCATCCCCATTTTTTAGTGATATCATCCTGGCTTTTTATTATGACCACCCTGTCTTTGGACCGTAAAATTTGGTCGTAGAGCTCCTTGGGGTTGCGTCTTGTAGTCCCGTGGTCCTGTTCTTCCGTGACCACAGGTTCTTCGTCCGAATCTTCGTCTGATTCGATGTCCACAGACCATAGGTCCTCCACCTTATCATACGCGAAATCAGCTCCTGGAGCTGCCTTGACGTACTTTCCGAATTCGAAAAAGCCCAAACTGTGTTCCAGAGGGTTGTTTACCAGATCCTGGTCAAGCGTGGCCAGTCTTGTATCGGAGGTATCCAGGTGCTTGTTGATGATCAAAGATGAAGGTATCTTTTCCATAACACCTGCGGAATACTTCCTTATTTTCCCTGGTCTCCCTTTGCCCTGGACTGTAGGCAGTTTCTGAACATTGTAGGATTTTTCACCTATCTTTTCCACCACCTTGTAGATTCCTTTCCACTTGAACTGCTGCTTTGCAGGCATCCCTCTTTCCGTCGACGACTGGACCTGTTTGCGGATGATTACAAGGTCTCCGACGTTAAATTTCCTCACAGTGCGTCCTTGGTTTGCCAAATCCCTGTGTCTCTCTCTTCTTTCTGCCACCAGGATTTGCAACATCGTAGATTGGCGCGCCCAAAGGGGGAAATTTGTTTCGAGGTGGGCCAGGGCTTCTTCGCCTTGCCCGGGGGGTATTCTGATGGGGTTCTCGTCCTCGTCGATCTGTAAGGGGAACGGGAATACCCTGCCTTTTGCAACAAATGACCTGATGATATTGGTTCCGTCGATTGGTGCTGCGTTCCAGCTGTAGGTCGCAAACATCACGCCTTGCGCCCATTGTGTGTAGGTCTGTGAATCTGCCGCACCAATCTTCTGTACCTTGTTTAGGTACCTGTGAAACCTCTCGCAAAGGATGCCGTTGTGATCTTCTGGTGCAACCATGTGGTATTTGATCCGCAAGGTTTGGCACATACTGATCAACTCTCCTTTGTTTTCGCTTCCTGCATCGATCAAGACCAATTTTGGTAAACCGTTTGGCACGAAAAATGTCGCAAAACAGGCCCTAGCCACTGCGTCGGAGGTGGCTGCCTGTAAAATTGCTGCTGACGCGAAACCTGTCATAGTGTCCAGGCTCGTCAGTGCCTTGGTGTTACCTTCTTTATCAGGCACTGCGCCGGGGCTCCAGATGTCGATGGCGATGACGTCGAAGGGTGTGTCACAGGATATTGCGTCCAAAATGGACTTTGACTCCTGTCCGACTGCATTCGCAAGCTTGCAGTGTGCACACGCGCCCACAGCCTCCTTAACGTCCAAGTACATCCTGGGCCACCAGTACCGCGCGGCAATCCTCCAGTATGTTCTGTAGATACCTGAATGACCTGCCAGCGGTGTCGCATGATATGCCGTGATTATAGTCTGTCGGAGTGATTTTGGGACCACTCTGCGTCGTAGTTGTCTGATCTGGGTGAGCCTTGGCTCTCCTGTATGGTAGATCAGGCCGTCTTGGTGTTCCAGCTGACCCTTTTCCCAGGCTGCGTGGTATGATTTGTTCGCAAACCTGTGTCGTTCTGGGTGAGCTTCGTCTTCGAGTGCTGCTAGGAGCAGCTTCAAATCCCTGTCCTGTTGGACAGCTTCCGCCCATCTCCTGTGAGTTGGTAACGGGATTGTTGTCCACCTGTCGATAGTGGTCTGGAGTACCGGAACCGTATCCGATACTCGGGTGATGTCCATCAGGTCCTTTAGAGGCTCGCTCAGGTAAGATGGGTGCTTTAAATTTGCACTTGACCTGACGCGCGTTTCTGCGCACAAGACTGTAAGAAATACCAATTCCAGTGTTTCTTTTGGAGTTTGTACTCTTGCTTCTTCTAGGACCTGTTGCATCGCCCAATTTTCCTTGGTAGCTCTGAGGATGGTTTCTTCTCTTGTGCCGAGGGCCCGAAGTAGGGAGTTCACAGGTAACTCGACTATTCCATTTGGGCCTGAATTGCTGGAGAGAAGTACCAGAGGGGTTCCTCTAGGGCCCCAGGTTTCTGGAAGCGCGGGGTCTGGTGCCACGTGTGACTCCGAAAAGACCGGCCACATTTTTCCGTCGCCAAAAGACGCTCTGGCTACCAGCTTTGCCCTGTTTGGATCGCCGTCGTCTGGCGAAACCACATTCTTCTCGTCCTGTGTCTGAAGAATTTCGAAGAAGTCGTTGCTCCCGCGTAACAGGTCCTCGATAGCCCTTGGGCTCAGTCCTGTTCCGTCTCCGCTGAGCGACAGTTTTGCTTCTTTCTTCCTGATTTCTGCGATAACTCCTGCCGGGGCAATGACATATATCCTATGGGTTGAATCCCATGCTCCGCCCGCGTCGGCATTGCTGCACCACAACGGGGTCATGCTCCAGTTCGCTTCGCTGAGGTTGTCACGAATCCACCTGTTCCAATCCGCAGAGATCATTTTTGAACTGGGAGAGGTTGTTTCGTTCTGACATAGGATCACCGCAGTAAGGCCTTTCCATAGAAGTAACTCTATGATTGACCTGAGTTCCTGTAAGTGCTCTTCTTCCGCCATAGAGGCTGGAATTACTATCCAATCGGGAGACAGGTTGGTCCTATCTGCCGACTCCAACGCCTCGTCCCAGGTTAGCCCGCGCATGCGATCTTTCCACACGGTGCTGTCATCAATAGCTGCCAATTGAATAACATCGATCCCGAGACTTTCGAAGGCCTCAGAAACTACGTTCATTCTAGCACCAATGAGCCAGACACTCCTCCTGAGATCGCACGACTCCAGGATCTCCTGTTCGTGCGCCGACTCCGAATCTTGTAATTCCGTAGGCCTCCTTTTCCTTGAGGTTTGCAAGGCAGGAACCACGGCTGCAGGTGTCTTCTTGATCTTCCCAACTGTCTTTATCCTGTCATGGGAAAAAGGAATCGGGGGTGCTGCTGCTACCAAAGTGGTAGGGTGCAGGTTTGTCTGTTCGGTTCTCCATGCTTCGGTATCTTGGTTATACCGTGACAGGAGGTCACATTCGAACATCATTCTTCCGGGCCTGTGCTCTATGGTAAAGTCATAGCGCAGCAGTTGCATTCTCCACCGTTGGATCATGTGTGTGGGGATATCGTCTCCCTCGAAGAATTTTCGCAGTCCAGAACAGTCTGTTAGCCAGGTGAATTCTCTGCCAAACAGGTAAGGTCTGAACTTTTCGATGGCCCAAATTCCGGCGCAAGCCTCTCCCACGTACGAGTGGTAGGACTTTTCCGGATCAGAAGTTCTTCTGGAGATGAACATAACGGGGTGCAATCTGAGTCCCGACAGGGTGTGGTCAAATGCACATGGTTCTCCGTTGATTTCTCTGTTCATCGCCTCCGACGCTTCTGGGGACCTGTCTGGTTGGAGTAACGCCGCTCCCATAGCCATCTTGCTCCAATCTGTCTTCAGGTAGAATCGTAAAGAGGGGTCAGGTCTCTTTAGAATCGGTTCCTGTAAGATTGCGCTTTTTAGCTCTTCCAACAGGTCGTCGTCCTCCTTTCCCCAGGCGCTTTCCAAGATTGTCTTCTCATCTCTTCTTGGTGAGCCGGGAGGGGGGCGTAATTTCTGAATTGCTCTCCATCTCTTGATCCTGACTTCGTACAGGGGAAGGTGTTCCTGATAAAAGCCAAAACACCCGATGAGCATGTTCAGGTCGGTAAACGTGTTTGGTGGACCCAATTTCTTGAAAGCCTCAAATTTTGATTTGGCCGGGCTGTTGCCTTGTGGATGGATGTCCAGTCCCACGAATTCCGCAACTGAGGGTAGAAACCTGCACTTCTTCAGTTTAGCTGTGCACCTGTAGTGTTGAAGTATCTCCAGGATGCACCTGAAGTATGCAATCAATGTCTCGTTGTTTCTCGCGCAGATGATAATGTCGTCCACAATGACCTGCGAGTAAAATCCCTGTAGCCCGAGGTTCTTTGCTTTCAGGTCCCATTCTTTCTTGAATTTCGCTACCCGTGCCACAAAAACAGGATGCG
>RPRK01000288.1 GCA_003818495.1 Burkholderiales bacterium | reverse complement strand
TCGCGCGGCTGGTTCGCCCGCGTGTACTGCGAGCGCGAGTTCGAGGCGGCCGGCCTGACGACGCGCGTCGCGCAGACCAACATGTCGCTGACCAAGCAGCGCGGCACCCTGCGCGGCATGCACTACCAGGCCGCGCCGTACGCCGAGGACAAGCTCGTGCGCTGCGTGCAGGGCGCGATCTGGGACTGCATCGTCGACCTGCGCGCCGACTCGCCGACCTACCGCAAGTGGATCGGCGTCGAGCTCAGCGACGCGAACGGCCGGATGCTGCTGGTGCCCAAGGGCTTCGCTCACGGTTTCGTCACGCTGACCGAAGACTGCGCGGTGACCTACCAGGTCTCCGAGTTCTACACCCCGCAGGCCGAGCGCGGCCTGCGCTGGAACGACCCCGCGATCGGGATCCGCTGGCCGGTGCCGGTGGAAGACATGTCCGACAAGGACCGCAACTGGCCCGACTTCGTGGCCGAAGAGGTGCAGCGATGATGATCGTCGACAAGGCGCTCGAGCAGCGTCACCGCGAAGGCCGCCCGATCCGCGTGGGCATCGTCGGCGCGGGCTTCATGGCCCGCGGCGTCGTGCTGCAGATCACCACCGCCGTGAAGGGCATGGTCGTGGTCGCGGTCGCCAACCGCACGATCGAGACCGCGCGCCGGGCCTTCACCGAGGCCGGCGTCGAGAAGGTCGCCACCGTCGAGACGGTGTCGCAGCTCGAGCGGGCCATCGAGGCGGGCGTGCCCGCCGTCACCGACGACCCGCTGCTGCTGTGCCGCGCGGGCGGCATCGACTGCATCGTCGAGATCACCGGCACGATCGAGTACGCCGCGCGCGTCGCGCTCGAGGCGTTCGAGCACCGCAAGCACGTGGTGCTGATGAACCCCGAGGTCGACGGCACGGTCGGCCCGATCCTCAAGACCTACGCCGACCGCGCCGGCGTCATCATGACCACCGCCGACGGCGACCAGCCGGGCGTGATGATGAACCTGTACCGGTTCGTCAAGGGCATCGGCGTCAAGCCGGTGCTCGTCGGCAACATCAAGGGCCTGCACGACCCGTACCGCAACCCGACCACCCAGGCCGAGTTCGCGCGCAAGTGGGGCCAGAACCCGTACATGGTGACCTCGTTCGCCGACGGCACGAAGGTGACCTTCGAGAACGCGATCGTCGCCAACGGCACCGGCATGCGCGTCGGTCGCCGCGGCATGTTCGGCCCGACCGTGCCGGCCGGCACGCCGATCCAGAACGTCGTCGACCAGTACCCGCTCGACGCCCTGATCGAAGGGCCCGGCGTGGTCGACTACGTGGTCGGCGCGATGCCCGGTCCCGGCATCTTCGTGCTGGGCACGCACGACCACCCGCAGCAGCGGCACTACCTGTCGCTCTACAAGCTCGGCGACGGTCCGCTCTACTGCTTCCACACGCCGTACCACCTCTGCCACTTCGAGGTGCCCAACACCGTCGCGCGTGCCGTGCTGCTCGGCGACGCGACGATGGCGCCGCTGGGCGCGCCCTGCGTCGAGGTCGTGACCACGGCCAAGATCGACCTGAAGGCCGGCGAGATCATCGACGGACTGGGCGGCTACATGACCTACGGCCTCGGCGAGAACGCGCCCCTGGCGCGCGCCGAGAACCTGCTGCCGATCGGCCTGGCCGAGGGCTGCCGCCTCAAGCGCCCGGTCGCGAAGGACGCCGTGCTGACCTTCGACGACGTCGAGATCCCTCCGGGTCGCCTCGCCGATCAGCTCTGGCGCGAGCAGATGCAGCGCTTCTTCCCCGAATTCATCTCCACCGATCAAGGACTGGCAAAAGTATGAAACTCCTCGTCACGGGCGTCGAAGGCTACATCGGCTGCGTGCTCGCCCCCTACCTCCAGGCGCGCGGCCACGAGATCGTCGGTCTGGACACCGGCTACTACCGCGATGGCTGGCTGTTCAGCGACCGTGGCCTGGTGCCGACCTTCCCGCGCTTCATCAACAAGGACATCCGCGAGATCGAAGCGAAGGATCTCGAGGGCATCGACGCCGTCGTGCACCTCGCCGAGCTGTCGAACGATCCGCTCGGCGAGAACAACCCCGAGCTGACCTTCCAGATCAACCACCTCGCGTCGCTGCGGCTCGCCGAGCTGGCCAAGGCCGCGGGCGCGAAGCGCTTCGTCTACATGTCGTCGTGCAGCGTCTACGGTGTCGCCTCGGGCACCGAGCCGATGACCGAGACCTCGCCGACGAACCCGCAGACCGCCTACGCCAAGTGCAAGACGCTGGTCGAGCGCGACGTGCAGAAGATCGCCTCGGCGGACTTCTCGCCGACCTTCATGCGCAACGCCACCGCGTACGGCGCCTCGCCGCGCCAGCGCTTCGACGTCGTGCTGAACAACCTGTGCGGCATCGCCGCGACGACGGGCAAGATCGCGATGACCAGCGACGGCACCCCGTGGCGTCCGCTGGTGCACATCCTCGACATCTGCGAGGCGATCACCTGCGTGCTCGCCGCGCCCCGTGACGCGATCCACAACGAGATCTTCAACGTCGGCCACGACGCGGACAACTACCAGGTCCGCGAGATCGCCGAGATCGTCGCCAGCGTCTACCCGGGCTGCGAGCTGTCGTTCGGCCAGAACGGCGCCGACAACCGCAGCTACAAGGTCAGCTTCGCGAAGATCCACTCGAAGCTCCCCGGCTTCAAGTGCTCGTGGGACGCGCGCAAGGGCGCCAAGCAGCTGCACGACGTGTTCCAGCGCATCGGCATGGACAAGTCGACCTTCGAGGCGAAGCCGTTCACGCGCCTGAAGCAGCTCAAGTACCTGACCGAGACCGGCCAGGTCGACGACAAGTTCTTCTGGACCTGCTGAGTCCCGCCGGGCCGCTTCCCGAAGCGGCCCGAGGGCCTCGGCGTCGAGAGGCCCCCGGGCCTGCTCGTCACGAAGCCCGCCGATCGCCATGGAGGCGATCGGCGGGCTTCGTGTTTCAGGGGGGAGGGCGCGGGCGCCCGTGATCGGCCCGCGCGCCCGGGCCGGCGGTCAGCCGCGAAGCGTCTCGACGAATTCCGCGTAGGCGATCCGCAGCCCGTCGGCGAGCTCGGTGCTCGCGCGCCAGCCCAGCGAATGCAGCTTGCCCACGTCCATCAGCTTGCGGGGCGTGCCGTCGGGCTTGCTGGTGTCGTACTGGATCGTGCCCGACCAGCCGACCACCTTCGCGACCATCGCGGCCAGTTCGGCGATCGTCACGTCGTGCCCGACGCCGACGTTGACCAGCGGCGGATCGAAGTCGCCGGTGGCTGTCTCGTCCGACCCGAGCAGACCGGCGTAGGTGGCCGCATCGAGGTTCAGGATGTGCACGCAGGCGCGCGCCATGTCGTCGCTGAACAGGAACTCGCGCCGCGGCGTGCCCGTGCCCCAGACGGTCACCGTGCCCGCGCCCGAGGCCTTCGCCTCGTGGAACTTGCGCAGCAGACCCGGGATGACGTGCGAGTTCTCGGGGTGGTAGTTGTCGCCCGGGCCGTAGAGGTTCGTCGGCATGGCGGCGGTGTACTGCGTGCCGTACTGCCGGTTGTAGCTCCAGATCAGCTCGATGCCGGCGATCTTGGCGAGCGCGTAGGCCCGGTTGCTCGACTCGAGCGGCCCGGTGAGCAGCGAGCGCTCCTGGAGCGGCTGCGGCGCGAGCTTCGGGTAGATGCACGACGAGCCCAGGAACAGCAGGCGCGTCACGCCGTGCCGGTGCGAGGCGGCGATGACGTTGTTCTGGATCGCGAGGTTGTCCGCCAGGAACTCGACCGGGTACTTGTAGTTCGCGATGATCCCGCCGACCTTGGCGGCCGCCAGGAACACGTACTCGGGCTTCGTCTCGGCGAAGAAGCGCTCGACCGCCGCGGGATCGCGCAGGTCGAGCTCCTTCGAGCCGCGCAGCAGGAGGTTCGTGTGCCCCTGGGCGCGCAGTGCGCGCACCAGGGCCGAGCCCACCAGCCCCTTGTGGCCGGCGACGAAGATGCGTGCATCCGTCTTCATCATGCTGCGCGTCGCGTCACTCGTGGTAGTCGTAGGCGGCGAAGCCGTGCTTCTTGACCAGCTCGTCGCGCTCGGCCGACTTCAGGTCCTCGCGGACCATCTCCGTCACCAGCTCGGCGAAGGTCGTGCGCGGCTTCCAGCCCAGCTTGGTGTGCGCCTTGGTCGCGTCGCCCAGCAGCGTCTCGACCTCGGTGGGGCGGTAGTAGCGCGGGTCGACCGCCACGATCACGCGACCGCGCGAGTCGTAGCCCTTCTCGTTCTCGCCCTGGCCCTCCCAGCGGACCTCCATGTCGAGCTCCTGCGCGGCCAGCGTGACGAACTCGCGCACCGAGTACTGCACGCCGGTGGCGATGACGAAGTCCTCCGCCTCCTGCTGCTGCAGCATCAGCCACTGCATCTCGACGTAGTCCTTGGCATGGCCCCAGTCGCGCTTGGCGTCCATGTTGCCCAGGTACAGCGCGTCCTGCAGGCCGAGCTTGATGCGGGCCAGCGCGCGGGTGATCTTGCGGGTCACGAAGGTCTCGCCGCGCAGCGGGGACTCGTGGTTGAACAGGATCCCGTTGCAGGCGTACATGCCGTACGCCTCGCGGTAGTTCACCGTGATCCAGTAGCCGTAGAGCTTGGCCACGGCGTACGGGCTGCGCGGGTAGAAGGGGGTCGTCTCCTTCTGGGGGATCTCCTGCACCTTGCCGTACAGCTCCGAGGTCGACGCCTGGTAGAAGCGCGTCTTCTTCTCCAGCCCCAGGATCCGGATGGCCTCGAGCAGGCGCAGCGTGCCGATCGCGTCGGCGTTGGCCGTGTACTCGGGCGTCTCGAACGACACCGCCACGTGGCTCATCGCCGCGAGGTTGTAGATCTCGTCGGGCTGGACCTGCTGGACGATCCGGATCAGGTTGGTCGAGTCGGTCAGGTCGCCGTAGTGCAGGATCATCCGGCGCGCGTCGGCGTGCGGGTCCTGGTAGAGGTGGTCGATCCGGTCGGTGTTGAACAGCGACGACCGCCGCTTGATGCCGTGGACCTCGTAGCCCTTCTGTAGGAGAAGCTCGGCGAGGTAGGCACCGTCCTGGCCGGTGATGCCTGTGATGAGGGCACGTTTCATCTGAGGAGGTCGCATGAGTGATCGATGGACCATGCTAGCCGAACGCCCGCGTCGCAACATTGTCGGATGTCTCGACGGCGGCTTCGGCCGCGCAGGCGTATGCCTC
>RPRK01000287.1 GCA_003818495.1 Burkholderiales bacterium | reverse complement strand
TCCAAAGAGCTAGAGCATATCCTTAATAATGATAGGGTGGAGGAAGGGATGGAGTTCGCACACGACCACTTTACCCTCAACAAGGAATCAATGGTGATGACCACCGGGCCCGTAATTGTTAGGGCCCATAGTAAATTCGTCAATCACCTATATGCGGCGCCGGACGGCTCTCAATACCTAGCCTGTGTGGCATTAAAGACCACCACAGGAGAAATAACCATATCTCTTGAGAGCCCTATGCCCGGTATCTCGTGCAGGGAGCTGGCGGTAGAGCTGTGGGGGCTAGAAGCCGGCGGGCATGCTGGCATTGCCGGCGGCCCACGCACGGGCGGGTTTACCGTTGAGAATGCTATCGAAGCGGCTGAAAGGTTGGCGGCTCTTATCGAACAGCGGGCGGGAGCCGCTGCAATTGGAAATCGAGTGAGCAACGAGCTGCGGAGCGCACTATGAGAGTCAGCGCGATATGGGAGGATGATGGCGACATGGGTCGCTATCGCTATTACGAGGACCCCAACGGTTTCAGCACTTACGCGGAAGCCAGAACGGAAGCCGAACGGATTCGGTCGGAAAACGAGGAGCGAAGGCTCAAAGAGCGATTCGACCGATGTTGGAAGGAAAACGCTCAAAGACTGGCTGATTGGGAAGCCTGTAAGTATCGATAGCACTCATCTACAGGGCTCACGCTTGCTTGCTTTCTTTTAGCCCTGCAAACACAAACACACAAAGAAATGCGGAATAATAGTAATAGGAGTGGAATAGAAGCCAGTCGACAATTACGCCGACGGTTATCGATTTCCGAAAAGGCATGTTCGAAGCTCATATGTTGTTTGGAGGTGGGTGGACGCCAGCCGCCGCCGTGAAGGTCGGTGGGTGGAGGGCACAACAGGTTCCCAACAAGAAAAACTTGTGGGTGATCGGTCGCCGGGGGAAGCCCGGCGCAGTTACCGTCCTTGTAAAAGAGGGCAAGATAGACATCGCTTTTTACAGCGAAGACGGTCCTTCGCTATGGCGGCAGTTCCGGGAGGCAGGCAATCCCGGAGAGTTCTACCCCTACACCTTCGACCTCAGAGACACCCCTACATACTCAGGGTGGTTTCTCGAGTACCTGAACGAAAACGGCGACCTTCGAGACCTTTGTCTGTGAGAGCGAACAGCATACGGATGGTCGTCTCCGCGTCTCGTTTATTTAGCCCTCCAAAAACGCAGAAATGCAGGAATAAGATAACTAAGGAGGTAACATGCAGCCTTTAGACGCGCTGCGGACGGAGTACGGGATAAGCCCGTACGAAGTTACGCGGCAATGGGCGGCGCTCAACGAGCCGAAAGTGCCGCCCAAGATCAAGTCGGCAGCCCACTACGTGGGTATCTGCCGAAGGCTCAACCCCGCTCTCTCCAAAGAGGCGGGGGTCGACGGCCGGCTGCTTGCAGTCGGCTTCAATCACTTCACCCCCACTGACTGGGTGGGCGGGGAGTTCGCAGCGTTTCTGTCCTTCTGGACGGAGACGCAACCCAAACCAAACACTGTTGGGTCGACGTGGAACGCGCTGCCCGAGACGGTGTTCGCCATCTGGAGGGCCAGCCCCTCCGTTCAACGGGCCATGAAAATGGTCCCGCCCAATAAGTGGTACATGTTCGTGCGAGACGACAAGATTCTTCGCCGCAACGTGCGCCGCAGCGTGCCGATCGCAAGAGCGCTAAAACGCGCGAGCGCTCAGCACGTAATTCTGACCGCGCATGCTGCGCGTGCTCTGGGGACGCTTCCCCCAGAGCTGCAAGCCTATGCGCTGATGGGGCAGGTCGTAGTCACGCGAACGCGCACCATCGACTGGGAGCGCGTCGCAAAGATGCGAGACGACCTGCAAACAGAACACGGGCCCAGGCTGCGTCTTGCCATCGCAGCCGCTGGGTTCAACTGGTCGTCCCAACTGCCGAGGCACATCCGCGAAGAGATGGATCGGCTGGGCGTTGGGAAGTTTGGGAAGTCGCGGGAGGAAGCTTTGGCGGCCTTCCTCTGTCCGGCGTACCCGAACACGACCGTCGAGCGCGCAGCTAGATTGGCGCTCGGCGATACACCGGTGCAGCTATCCATGGGCATCCTGACAAAGAAGGAGGCTCATGAGTGGCTGAGAGATGGGTGGCAAGACCCACTCAGCTGGCTAGTCGCCAAACTGGCGATGCCGGGCGTGCCCAGATTGCGCTCGGTGTCTATCGTGCGCTGGTTGCACGAAGTGCAGCGCCGAGGGGCTTGGGCACAATTGACCAAGGCGCGAACGGTGCACGGCCCGGGAGGCGTAGTCGCAGAAGTGCGCTACATCGACCGGATTGACGAGATCCAAGACGAAGATCTCGTTAGATGGGCCAAAACCCTAGTGGAAGAAGCGTTCGCGCACGCGGCCGAACGCTTGGGGGCGGCGTGGCAGGAACGAATGTTCCACGACCACACCCCTCTCGCACAGCCTCCGAAATGGAAGCTGTACCAGAACAGCATGCGGGTGCTCAACACTCCCGCAGAGCTGGCAGCGGAAGGCCGCGACCTTCAACACTGCGTTGGCGGATACGAGTACGCCGTACGCAGCGGGCAGTCGGTCATCCTCGGCATCAACGTGCGAGGAAACAGATCGACGGCCGAGCTAACTCCAGAAGGTCAGGTGCGACAGCATCGAGGCCTTCAAAACAGAGACCCGCACCCCTGGTGCCAGGCGGTGCTCGACCGGTTCCAGAAACGGAACCAGATCGGAGGGGCTCCGTGAGCCCGCTAGATAAGATTGAGAAAAGTTATCTGGAAAGCCAGATAGCCTACGTGGGCCAGAGTCGTGGTCTGCGTAGGGTCTGGCGGTGCATCGTCGCTGCATGGCGATGCGCGCGCCGAGTCAAGTAATCACCGATGGGTTGGATCCAGCCCATCGGAGCTAAGAGCCCTCGGCTCTTTCTTAGCCCTGCAAAACCAGCGAAAAACACGGAATAAGAACTATGAGAGGGATACGAGCTACGTAGTAATTTCACTACGCGCTACGGATTCCCCCAAAGAGTTCATCATGAATACGACGCAAGCGACCGTACTGGGGTATTTGGCAACAGCGATGGGAACGGCAGCAGTGGCGGCGGTGGCGAAGTACGTAGAGAGGAGAAATCGCGACGAGCGAAGGTGGACGTTGCTACAGCCCATGCTCAGCGAGTTGGGAACAGAGCAGAGGGAGCGAGAACAACTCTCGCAGGCGCGAGAGCTCATCAACAATTATGAAATGGCGAAGGCGGTCATAAAAATGCACCAGGAAAAGGAGGATAGAAAGGAGAAGGCGCGTCGGCGGATGGAGGACCTCGAGCAGCAGCTAGAGCTGCTTAGAATCAAACTACAAGGTTTGGAAGGGATGAAGGACAAATAAGTCCATCATCCTATCTCACAGTTCACGTGCGTTTTCTTTAGCCCCGTGCAACAACCTTAGTGGAGGAGGCATAAGAACTTTGGAGGCGCCGTGCGGCCGACCCACCAAAGGAGGATAGACGATGGACGAGAACCAAAAGGCAATCTTCAACAAGTATTTCAAACACATCGAAGAGGAGGACCAGCTAGACCGGGACTTCGCGCAGGAGCTGAAGGCCAACCCATTAGCGCTCCTGCAAGAAACTGCGAAGTTCTTCAGGGGGTCTAGGGAAGCCAAGCTCGACAATTACAGGTGCGCACGTCTGGCAGCGCTGCTACTCAAGGTGCAAGTGCTGCTCGACAGAACGTCCGACCGAGATGTCGCGGACGCCTACCAAGAAGGCTGGACGGACGGCTGGGATTCCTATCGAGTCAAGGCCCAGACGATGGGGTCTATAAGCGTCACCTACGGATCGGAAGAATTCGACGATGACTGGGGATGCAGTCAGACAAAGAAGAAACTGGAAGCCTAGAAAGGGAAAACCGATGAAGAAGTCAGATAACAAGATCGCTACGTTGGAAGTGGCCGCGCCCAAGTTCGATGCCGAACTTTACGAAAAGATGTGTTTGACCTGGGCGGCGATGGAGCAGGCCTACAAAACCGCTCTCGCAGGAACCGAGTCCTTCGAAGTCGATAACATCGGCGCCGACTTGGCTTACCTGCTCGGCGCCATGCTCACAGAGACGCAAGTAACTCTAGCGAGGGGTAACCCCTTGCTAGAGATCCTGGAAGAGCATGTGAATGTGGGAAGCCCTATCTGGGACGCCATCCGTAAAACGGAGGAGGTTGACGAGCTGGAAAGCGTGCCCGACCGATTGTCGAGAGAGATGCGCGAGCGCTTCAACAAGCTGATTCGAACCAACTCGAACGCAGCGGGAAGGCTGACAGCCGAGCTGAACGAGATATCCTTTCGCGTTCAGAAGATCGAGCACGAAATCGACAATAAGCGGGAAGAGCTTCAGGAACTGCAAGCCAAACTCAAGGAGTGCCTGCCATGATAACTATAGGAAAAGTTATCCCGCCGACCTATGAGGTCATCGCTACGATACCTGCAAGAGAAGCCTTGATAGCAGCCGGTAACGAGCTACGCAGCTTCACCCACGCCCGTCAACTAGGCAGAGCCTGGTGGGGGAAACAATGCCGGCAACCATCAAGGGGTCTATGACAATGCGTCGAATGTTATGCGATAGGGAGGTAAACCGTGCATAGAATCTTCAAATACCCGCTGCGCGTAGCGGATACAAGCACAATTGAAATGCCTGTCGGCGCGCAAATCTTGAGCGTTCAGATGCAAAACGATGATGTTTGCATTTGGGCGCTCGTAGATGACGAAGTAACTGAAAAACAAGTGCGAAACTTCATCGTTCGCGGTACGGGACACCCTCTCGGCGTGCATCCCAAATACCTAACCTACTTGGGAACCGTGCAAGCCCGAGGAAATCCCTTGTATTTACAGCCAACCTTCGTATGGCATGTCTTCGAATCACACGAAGACCCTAAAATCTAAGCGAAATAGGAGGATTTCATGGACGACAGCCCTGTTTTCTCAAGGGATTTGTGGGATATTGTCTTCGGACCAGGCGAAAATCCGAGCACTGTTGCAGAAACCGCTTCAAAAATAGGGGTTTCGATAGGTGACCACGTGCACAGTTGCATCGATTTCGCCATAAATGATGGACTTGTGGCAGACAAACACGAGGTTTTTCGTATACTTATGAAGGAGCTAGGACCACTTAAGTAAGTAGGGCTGTTTTGGCTAGGATTAATCAGGTATAACTCAGTCTCTCAAGTGCTTGATA
>RPRK01000286.1 GCA_003818495.1 Burkholderiales bacterium | reverse complement strand
GAAGGAACCCGCCGACGCGCTGCTGCTGGCGCGCGCCGCGCGTGCCGCGGGGCGCCCCGAGGCGCTCGCGCCCCTGCGCGCGTTCGTCGCCGAGACCGGCTGGTCCGACCTGCGGCTGGCCGGGGCGGGGCTGACGACGCCATGAGGGGCCTGCGCATCGCCCGTGCCGCCCGCGCCGCCCGCGCCGCCCTGGCCCCTCGCCGCCTCGCCGCGTTCGCGCTCGTCGTCGCGCTCGTCGTCGCGCTCGGGCACCTCGCCCCGCCCGCGCACGCCCACGGCGCGAGCGACGCCCACCTGTCGCTGCAGCGCTCGCCCGGCGGGGTCGCAGTGCGGCTCGACGTCGCGCTGCGCGACCTCGATGCGCTCGTCGGCCTGGACGCCGACGGCGACGGCGCGCTGACCGCGGGCGAACTGCGGGCGCGCGAGGCCGAGGTCGCGCGCGCGGTGCTCGGCGCCGTCGCGGTCGGCGTGCCCGACCGCGCGTGCACGCCGGGCGTGCCGAGCCATGCCGTCTCGCGCCGCGCCGACGGGGCCTACGCGGTGCTGCGGATCGCCCTCGACTGCGGCGGCCCGGTCGACCGGGTCTCGGTCGACTACCGCCTGATGGCGGGGGTCGACGCCACCCACCGCGCGCTGCTGTCGGCGGGAGACGACGCGCGCCGGCTCGTGCTGCGCCCGGGCGACGGACCGCGCGACGTTCCGCTCGCCGCCGAGCCGGGGGCGGGCGCGCTGCATGCGATCGGCGCGTTCTTCGGCGAGGGGCTGGCGCACATCCTCGACGGCATCGACCACCTCGCGTTCGTGCTGGCGCTCGCGGTCGCCGCGGTGGCCCGGGCCGCGCACGAAGGTCGCGGGCTGCGCACGACCGCGCTCGGACTCGCCGGCACGGTGTCCTGGTTCACGCTCGCGCACTCGATCACGCTGGCGCTGGTCGCGCTGCACGGACTCGCGCCGCCGGCCCGGCTCGTCGAATCGGTGATCGCCGCATCGGTCGCCTATGCCGGCCTCGAGGCGTTCCGCGCGGCGCGCGGCCGTGCCAGGGCGACCCCGGCGGCGCTGGTGTTCGTCTTCGGCCTGGTGCACGGCTTCGGCTTCGGCGCCGCGCTCGCCGAGTCGGGGCCCACCGGCCGCTCGATGCTCGCGGCGCTGCTCGGCTTCAACCTCGGCGTCGAGGCGGGCCAGCTCCTGGCCGTCGCCGCGGTGTTCCCGCTGCTGTGGGCCTGGCGCGCGCGGCCGCTGTACCGCACGCGGCTCGAGCCGGCGGTGGCGGGTGCGATCGTGGTCGCCGGTCTGGTGTGGTTCGTCGCAAGGGCGCTCGACCTGTCGCCCGCGATCCCCTGGGCACAGGCGGCGGGCGGCTGAGCGCCCGCCGCGTTCAGCCGCCGATCGCCCCGCTCAGGATCACCGGCCCGGTCGGCGCGCCGGTCGGCGAGCCGCCCGCCGGCTCGACCGACACCGCCAGCGTCGCGCCCGGGCGCAGCCGTTCGCGCAGCGCCGGCGGGACCTCGATGCGCGCCCCCAGCTCGCCGAGCACCGCCACCGACAGCGGCGCGCCGCCGCCGGCCGGGATGACCCACAGCTCGTAGCTCTGGGTCGGCCCGGCGACCACCGTCCGCGACGGCTGCAGCTCGAGCAGGCGTCCGTCGGCGGACAGCCTCGCGGACAGCACCGGTCGCTTGCCGGCGTCGACCAGTTCCACCAGCGCCCGCATCGACGGCGGCGCGGGGGCCGGCTCCGGCACGGCCCGCCAGACCGCGATGCCGAAGGCGAAGGTGGCGACCGCGGCCCAGCCCTGCCAGAAGCCGGTGCGTCCCCACCAGGGCGCCCGCGCCGGAGCCAGCCCCAGCTCGCGCTGCAGCCGGGTCCAGCCCCGGTCGACCTCGGCCGATGTCGGGGCCGGCGACGCCGCCTCGATCGGGCGCGTCGCGAAGCCACCGCGCCAGTGCGCGACGCGCGCCGCCACGCGCGGCTCCTCGCGCAGCGCCCGCTCGAAGCGGCGCCGGGCCGCACCGCGCAGCGTGCCCAGCAGATAGGCGCCGCACAGCGCATCGAGCAGACGGTGGTCGGCGAGCCTCATGGCGCCTCCCCCTCGGACCGCTCCAGGCAGCGCCGCAGGCTCTCGAGCCCGCGCCGGATCCAGGCCTTGACCGTGCCGAGCGGCCGCTCCAGATGCTCGGCGAGGTCGCCGTGGCTCATGCCGTGGTGATAGGCGAGCACGATCGCCTGCCGCTCCGACGCGCGCAGCTCGCCCAGGCACACCCGCAGCCAGCGCGTGCTGCGTCCGCGATCGAGCGCATCCTCGGTCGAGGCCGACCAGTCGTAGCTGCCGTCGACGATGGTGTCGATGTCGTCGCCGACCGGATCGACCCGCGACCCCTCGGCGCTGCCGACGACGTCCAGCGCCCGGTTGCGGGCGATCGCCACCAGCCAGGCGACCGCGTGGCTGGCGAGCGGATCGAAGCTCGAGGCGGACCGCCAGACCCGCACGTAGGCGTCGTGCACCACCTCCTGGGCCAGCTCGCGCCGGCCGACGATGCGCGCCACCACGCCCAGCAGCAGCGGCATCGACATCCGGTAGAGCCGCTCGAAGGCCTGCGCGTCGCCGGCGGCGGTGCGGATCAGCAGTCGCTTGACCTCGTGGTCGTCCAGCATTCGGGAGGCGTCCATGACGTCGGTACGGCCGAGCCGCCGTATCGGATGCACGCGGCCCGGCAAGGACCCGGCCCGGGCAGCGTAGCGCAGCCTCCAGCGTGGCCGCCGATTCGTTGACGTTGACGTCAACGTCAATTAGCCTTCCGACGCCGGATCGTCGAAGATCGCATCGACGGGACGCGCGCACGCACGCGCACCCGGCGTCGCCGACGGGTCCGCCCGCCGAGGCCGCGCCGACGATCCCCGCCCCCTGCCGGAGACCCCCGCATGACCGACCTGTCCGACGCCAAGAAGCTCGCCGAGTACCGGATGACCCACAAGGTCCGGTTCGTCACCGCCGCCTCGCTCTTCGACGGGCACGACGCGTCGATCAACATCATGCGGCGCATCCTGCAGGGCATGGGCTGCGAGGTGATCCACCTCGGGCACAACCGCTCGGTCAAGGAGGTGGTCGACTGCGCGCTGCAGGAGGACGTGCAGGGCATCGCGGTGTCGTCCTACCAGGGCGGCCACGTCGAGTACTTCAAGTACATGATCGACCTGCTGCGCGCCAACGGCGCCGGCCACGTGAAGGTGTTCGGCGGCGGCGGCGGCGTGATCGTGCCGGCCGAGATCCGCGAGCTGCACGCCTACGGCGTCGAGCGGATCTACTCCCCCGAGGACGGCCAGAAGATGGGCCTGGCCGGGATGATCGGCGACATGATCGCGCGCTGCGACGTCGACCTCGCGCCCTACGCGCCGGCCTCGCTCGACGCCATCGTGCTGCCCGCCGACGCGAGCCCGGCCACCGAGGCCGGCCGCCAGACGATCCTGAATTCGCGCCGCGCGCTCGCGCAGCTCATGACCGCGCTCGAGAACGGCACGCCCCCGGGCGGACTCGACGCCGCCGGCTTCGCCGCGCTGCGTGCCGAGCTGCACACCCGCGCCGACACGGTGAAGACCCCGGCGCTCGGCATCACCGGTACCGGCGGCGCCGGCAAGTCGAGCCTGACCGACGAGCTGGTGCGCCGCTTCCGGCTCGACCAGGACGACGCGCTGCGCATCGCGATCATCTCGGTCGACCCGACCCGCCGCAAGTCGGGCGGCGCGCTGCTCGGCGACCGCATCCGGATGAACGCGATCGACCATCCGAACGTGTTCATGCGCTCGCTCGCCACGCGCGACGCCGGCAGCGAGATCAGCCAGGCGCTGCCCGATGCGATCGCCGCGTGCCGTGTCGCCGGCTTCGACCTGATCGTCGTCGAGACCTCGGGCATCGGCCAGGGCGACGCCGCGATCGTGCCGCTGGTCGACGCCACGCTCTACGTGATGACGCCCGAGTTCGGCGCGGCGAGCCAGCTCGAGAAGATCGACATGCTCGACTTCGCCGACTTCGTCGCGATCAACAAGTTCGACCGCAAGGGCGCGATGGACGCGCTGCGCGACGTCTCCAAGCAGGTGCAGCGCAACCGCGAGCTGTGGACCACGCCGCCCGACCGCATGCCGGTGTTCGGCACGCAGGCTTCGCGCTTCAACGACGACGGCGTGACCGCGCTCTACCAGGGCCTGCTCGGCCGGCTGGTCGAGCTCGGCCTGAAGCTGCCGCTGGCCGGCGTCGCCCGCGCGGGCGCGGCCGAGTACGCCGGCGAGACGAAGGTCGCGGCGCCCGCGGGCGGGCGGCTCGCGCGCGTGACGCAGCGCCATTCGAGCGCCCGCTCGGTGATCGTGCCGCCGGCGCGCGTGCGCTACCTGGCCGACATCGCCGACACCGTGCGCGGCTACAAGAGGAAGGCCCGCGCGCAGGCGCGCCTGGCCCGCGAGGTGCAGCAGCTGCGCGAGTCGGCGCGGATGCTGCTCGAGGACGATGCGACGAAGTCGGGCGCCCGAGATACCGTCACCGCGCTGGCCGTGCGCCGCGAGACCGATCTCGAGGCGGCCTCGCGCAAGCTGCTGGCGATGTGGCCGGACATGCAGCGCGCCTACGCCGGCGACGAGTACGTGGTGAAGATCCGCGACCGCGAGATCCGCACCGGCCTGACGTACACGTCGCTGTCGGGCACCAAGGTGCGCAAGGTCGTGCTGCCGCAGTACGAGGACCACGGCGAGCTGCTCAAGTGGCTGCTGCTCGAGAACGTCCCCGGCTCGTTCCCGTACACCGCCGGCGTCTTCGCGTTCAAGCGCGAGGGCGAGGACCCGACCCGCATGTTCGCCGGCGAGGGCGACGCCTTCCGCACCAACACCCGCTTCAAGCTGCTGTCATCGGGCATGCCGGCCAAGCGCCTGTCGACCGCGTTCGACAGCGTCACGCTGTACGGCAACGACCCGGGCCTGCGGCCGGACATCTACGGCAAGGTCGGCAACTCGGGCGTGTCGATCGCCACCCTCGACGACATGAAGGTGCTGTACGGCGGCTTCGACCTGTGCGATCCCGCCACCAGCGTGTCGATGACGATCAACGGCCCGGCGCCGACCATCCTCGCGATGTTCATGAACACCGCGATCGACCAGCAGATCGAAAAGTTCGCCGAGCAGAACGGCCGCCCGCCGACCGACGACGAAGTCGCGAAGATCCGCGCCTGGACGCTCGCCAACGTGCGCGGCACGGTGCAGGCCGACATCCTCAAGGAGGACCAGGGCCAGAACACCTGCATCTTCTCG
>RPRK01000285.1 GCA_003818495.1 Burkholderiales bacterium | reverse complement strand
GCCAGGTGGGGGGCGTTGCGCAGCAGCGCGGCGCGCTCGTGCAGTGCCTCCCTGACCAGCGCGAGATTGCCCTGCGCCAGGTAGCGCACGCCGCCGTGCACGAGCTTGGTCGCGCGCGACGAGGTGCCCTTGGCGAAGTCCTCGGCCTCGAGGAGGACCGTGTCGAAGCCACGCACGGCTGCGTCGAGCGCGACCCCCAGACCGGTGGCGCCGCCGCCGACGACGAGCAGGTCCGCGGTCCGCCCGGCGGCGAGCCTGCCGATCAGCGAAGCGCGATCGGTGACGGGAACGGAACGGGAATCGGCAACCATAGGGGGTGGAAGTGTCGCACCACTCGGGCCCGGGTCCTCCGATCGCCCGCTGCGCGGAGTCACGGCCGCACGGCCGGCGTCTCCAGCGGCAGTCCGGCGCCCCGGACCTGGAGGAAGGCCTCGAGCTCGACCCACTCGGGGGCGTCGGCCGGCCAGGGTTCGGCCCGCACGCCGGCCATGCAGTTGCGCAGCCTGCGCTGGAGCGACCCCAGGGCCTGCCATTCGAGCCGATAGAGCGGGTAGCCGTTGGCGTGCCCCTGCGGGATCGTGGCGCCGCCCAGGCGCCGGCCCCAGCGGGCGTCGTGGCAGTCGGCACAGGACAGGTCCAGCTGGCCCATCCGCCGCTCGAACAGGCGGCGCCCGCGCTCGCGCACCGGGTCAAGCCGGACGTCGGGATCGGGCCGCACCGGCAGACCGCGCGAGGCGTGCGCGACGAAGGCCGACAGCGACAGGCGTTCGACGCCTTCGGGCGCGCCTCGCGGTGCGCGCTGATGGCGCTCCCTGCACAGTGCGATCCGCCGGGACAGCCCGACCGCCTCGCCGAGGGTCGCATCCCAGCGCGGATGGCTCGTCGCGACACCCCGCATCGAGACGCGGGCGTCGCCGTGGCAGTCGGCGCAGGCCCGCCCCGCCGCGCCGTCCGGGCGCACCCACCTCGCCTCGCCGTCGCGGACCGAGAGCATCCCGGGGTTGGCGTCGTCGTCGCGCTGCATCGCCTGCGTCGAGGGGCTCATGGATTCGAAGCCCGATTGCCGCTGCGCCGCGGGCAGGCCCTGCGCCGCGGCCGAACCCGCGAGCCCGGCGCACAGCAGCAGCGCCGCCGCAGCGCGCCGCCTCACTCGACCACGATCGTCGCGGTCGCGACGATCACCTCGCCCCGCTCGTCCTCCCAGCGGAACTCGAGCGGGCCGCTCCGGGTCGCGACGGTGGTGAACGCGAAGTAGGGATTGGCGGTGACGGCCGGGTGCAGTTCGGCGCGGAACACCTCGGCACCGTCGTAGCGGCAGGTGAAGGTGTGGACGATGTTGCGTGCCACGAGGCGCCCGTCCGCGCCGGGTCGCAGGCCGGTCTCCATCGGATGCGCCGCCATCGCGGTGATCTCGACGACCTCGCCCCGGCGAGCCCGCGGCGGAACCCTGACGAGCGCGCCGGTCGTCATCCGCCGCCCTCGGTCTCGATGCAGGCCGCCAGCGTCACGATCACGTCGACCGCATGCTGCCGGAAGCTGCCGTCCGAGAGCTCGGCCACCGCGACGATGCGCTGCGAGTCCGCCATCCGCATGCGCGTGCCGACCCGTGCGACACCGCTTCGCGGACCGAGCCGGAAGACGGCCACCTGGGGCTGCGGATTCTTCTCGTTGAAGACCGCGATGCGCCGCACGTGCGCCGCCTCGGTCATCGGGCTGTCGACGCTCACCCTCAGCGGCACCGAGTTGCCGTTCTCGACCAGCTCCGGCACCTCGAGACGCATGCCGCCCTCGGTCGGCGCGACCCCGCCGGTGAAGGCGGCGATCGCCGCGCTCAGGGTCGCCGGCGTCGCGCCCGCCGGCGGCAGCAGCGCGAGCGAGGCGATCGAGACGATCGAGCGCAGCGCGCCGCGGCGTGGCCCGGGGGGCGGAGGCGTCATGCTCACCGCGAGCCGTCCCGGGCCGCCCCGTGCGCAGGGGCGTCCTCGCGTAGCGTCACGAGGAAGGCGACCACGTCCTCGACCTGCTGCGCATCGAGGATCGGACGTCCCCGCAGCGACGGGGCGACCCGCTCGAGTCCGTCGGTGCGGTGGTAGGCCGGCATGATCGAGCCGGGATCGAGCCTGCGTCCGTCGACGATTCGCAGCCTGAGCCTGCCTTCGGTCAAGCGGCTGCCCGCACCGGCCAGGTCCGGGGCGAGATCGCCCTGGAAGCGCACCTCGGGGAACGGGCCGGTGTGGCAGAGCAGGCAGAGCCCGAGGCTGCGGTCGGCGACGATGGCGCGACCGCGGACCGCATCGCCGCGCAGTCCGTCGAGCGGTGCGTCGATCGCATCGGCGGCCGCGCGCGCGCCGCCCGTGCCGAGTACCGCCACGAGGAGCACGGCGAGCGCCGGGACGAACCCCCGAACGAACGAGCGGCGCACGTACCGCGGCGCCTCAGGCGCGCTTGAGGTCGGCGTGCCGGAGCGGCAGCTGACGCACCCGCCGGCCGGTCGCGGCGAAGACCGCGTTGAGCACCGCCGGCGCCGCCACGGCGATGGTCGGCTCGCCGACCCCGCCCCAGAAGCCGCCCGACGGCATGACGATGGTCTCGACCTTCGGCATGTCCGCCAGCCGCAGCACCTCGTAGGTGTTGAAGTTCTCCTGCTCGATCCGACCGTCCTTCACCGTGCATTCCCCGTACAGGCAGGCCGACAGCCCGTATGCGAACGAGCCCTCGACCTGCGCGGCGATCTGCTGCGGGTTGACCGCATGGCCGCTGTCGGTGGCGGCGACGATCCGGTGGATCTTCAGCGCGCCCTCCTTCGAGACCGACACTTCGGCCACCGCCGCCGTGTAGCTGCCGAAGCCCATGTGCTGGGCCAGGCCCCGGAAGACGCCCGGCGCTGCGGCCTTGCCCCAGCCCGCCCGCTCGGCGGCGGCATTCAGCACCGCGAGGTGCTTCGGGTGCTTCTGCATGTGCCGGCGGCGGAACTCCAGCGGGTCGACGCCCGCGGCATGCGCGAGTTCGTCCATGAAGCACTCGAGATAGATCGCGTTCTGGTTGTGGTTCACGCCCCGCCAGAATCCCGGCGGCACGTGCGGGTTGCGCATCGCGTGGTCGACCAGCAGGTTGGGCACGTCGTAGCCGAACGCGCCGTCGCCGCTCGGCGACAGACCCTGGAAGACGACCGGGTCCCGGCCGTCCTGGAGGTTCTGCGGCGCGACGCCGGCCAGGATCGACTGGCCGGAGAGGCGCAGATGGAGCGCGGTCAGGCGTCCCGAGGCGTCGAGTCCGCCGACCAGCTTCGCCTGCGTGACCGGATGGTAGCGGCCATGCGTCATGTCCTCCTCGCGCGACCACATGAGCTTGACCGGCGTGCCCGGCAGGGCCCGGGCGATGGTCACCGCCTGGGGAATCCAGTCCTGGTGGCCGCGTCGGCCGAAGCCGCCGCCGAGGTGCAGCTTGTAGACCTCGCACTTCGCGATCGGCAATCCGGACGCCGCGGCCGCGGCCGCGAGCGTGGCCTCGCCGTTCTGCGTCGGCGTCCAGACCTCGCAGCGCTCCGGCGTCCAGCGCACGGTCGCGTTCATCGGCTCCATCGTCGCGTGGTTCTGGTACGGGTAGCCGTAGACCGCCTCGAGGCGCTTCGCGGCTCCCGCCAGACCCGCGCGGACGTCGCCGGCCCGATTGCCGACGTACGCCTCGGGTGCATCGAGGCCGGCCTTGAGCGTCGCGGCGATCGTCTCGCTCGAGACCTTGGTGTTCGCGCCGCCGTCCCAGTCGATCGGCAGCGCGTCGAGGGCGACCTTGGCCTGCCACCAGGTGTCCGCGACCACTGCCACCGCGTCGTCGCCGACCTGCAGCACGCGGCGCACGCCGGGCATGCGATCGACCTTCGCCGCATCGAACTTCGCGACCTTGCCGCCGAACACCGGGCAGGCGCGGATCGCGGCGTTCAGCATGCCGGGCAGCTTCAGGTCCGCGCCGTAGATCTGGCTGCCGTCGAGCTTGGGCGCGGTGTCCAGCCGCTTGAGGGGCTTGCCCGCGATCTTCCAGTCCTTCGGGTCGCGCAGCGGCGGGTTCTCGGGCACCGGCATCGTCGCGGCGGCGGCCGCCACCTGCCCGTAGGTGACGCTGCGCCCGCTCGCCGTGTGGGTGATCGTGCCGCGCTCGACCCGGCACTCCGCCGCCGGGACGTTCCAGGCGCGGGCCGCGGCCTGGACCAGCATCGTCCGGGCGGCCGCCCCGCCCTGCCGGACGTACTCCTGGGACTCGCGGATCCCGCGGCTGCCGCCGGTGGACATGTTGCGCCAGACGCGGTTGCGGGCGAGGTTCTGGCCGGGGGTCGGATACTCGGTCGTGACCCGTGCCCAGTCGCAGTCCAGTTCCTCGGCGACCAGCTGCGCGAGGCCGGTCAGCGTGCCCTGCCCCATCTCGGAGCGCGCGATGCGCACGACCACCGTGTCGTCGGGTCTGACCACGACCCAGGCATTGACCTCGGGCGCGGCCGGCTGCGCCTGCGCGTCGTCGCCGAAGGGCAGCGACAGGCCGATCGACAGGCCGCCGAAGGCGGCGGCCGAGCCGACGACGAATCGGCGCCGTGCCGGCGCCTCGGGGATGAGCGGGTTCGCTGCCATGGGGTGTGCCTCAGGCCTTCGGGGTGCCGCCGTCGGCGGCGACATGGATCGCCGCACGCACGCGGTTGTAGGTGCCGCAGCGACAGATGTTCGTCATCGCGTCGTCGATCTCGGCGTCGGTGGGCCGGGGCTTCTCCTTCAGGAGCGCCGCGGCGGCCATGATCATTCCGGACTGGCAGAAGCCGCACTGCGGCACGTCCAGCGCGAGCCACGCCTTCTGCACCGGATGGCTGGCCCCGCTCGACAGCCCCTCGATCGTGGTGATCTTCTGGGCGGGCTTCATCGCCGCCAGCGGCATCACACAGCTGCGGACCGCTGCCCCGTCGATGTGCACGGTGCACGCGCCGCATTGCGCGATGCCGCATCCGTACTTGGTGCCCGTCAGTCCGAGCTGCTCGCGCAGCACCCAGAGCAGCGGCGTGTCCGGGTCGGCCTGGACCTCCAGGTCCCGCCCGTTGACGTTCAGCGTCGGCATCGTGTTCCTCCTGCGGTCAGTCCGCACCTTACCCGCGACCGCCTGCACGGCACCAGCGCGGGGTCGTTTCCGTGTGCATCGGCCGGTTCCGATCTGTCCAGGCACCGACCCAATCCGCACGAGAACTGTCTAGAACACTTGACAACCCTGACTGTAAGTCGACAATGACAGGCGCGGCACCCTCGTGCGGGAACAGCACGAACCTTGCGTCATATTTC
>RPRK01000284.1 GCA_003818495.1 Burkholderiales bacterium | reverse complement strand
TCAGGTGGCGCTCGTGCACCGGCGCCGCGCCCTCCGCGCGCAGCATCTCGCGCAGGTCGGCGATCGACGCGCGCGCCGGCACCGGCCGGCGAGGCACCGGGTCGCCGGCCAACGCGATCGGCACGAGCCGACCCGTCGTCGGGCGCGCGACCGCGAGCGGCGTGCCGGCCGGATCGGCCGGATCGGCCGATGCGCCTGCGCCCGGTCCGCCCGCCATGCCGATCACCAGGTGTCCACGAACGGCCGCTTCTTGCCGGTGCGCGCCGGCTTCGGCGGCATCGCCCGCAGCGCCTCGACCAGCACCTGCCGGGTGTCGACCGGGTCGATCACGTCGTCGACCTCGAACAGCGACGCGGTCGACAGCGCCTTGCCCTGCTCGTACATCTGCGCGACGCGGCGCTCGTACTCGGCGCGCCGCTCGGCCGGGTCCTCGATCGCGGCGAGCTCGTTGCGCCAGGCGAGCTTGACCGCGCCCTCCAGCCCCATGCCGCCGAACTCGCCGGTCGGCCAGGAGACGAGCATCGCCGGCGCCCAGAAGCTGCCGCCCGCCATGCCCTGCGCGCCCAGTCCGTAGCCCTTCCTCAGCACGACGGTGAGGATCGGCACGTCGACGCTGCCGGCGGTCACGTAGAGGCGGCAGCAGTGACGCACCAGCGCGGTCCGTTCGGCCTCGGGGCCGACCATGTTGCCCGGGGTGTCGCACAGCGTGAGGATCGGCAGGTCGAAGGCGTCGGCCAGCTGCATGAAGCGGGCGGCCTTGTCGGCACCGTCGCTGTCGATCGCGCCGCCCAGGTGCATCGGATTGTTCGCGATCAGCGCGATGGGCCGGCCTTCGATGCGGACCAGCGCGGTGATCATGCCGGGGCCGAAGCGCGGCCGCAGCTCGAGCACCGAGCCCTCGTCGGCGAGCGCCTCGATCACGCGGCGCACGTCGTAGGCGCGCACTCGATTCTCCGGCACCAGCCGGCGCAGCACCCGCTGGTCGACGCACGACCAGTCGTCGAGCGAACCCTGGAAGTAGGACAGGTACCGCTTGGCCGCATCGACCGCCGCCGCGTCGTCCTCGACCAGGATGTCGACCACGCCGTTGGCGTCCTGCACGTCCATCGGGCCGACCTCCTCGGGGCGGTAGACGCCCAGGCCGCCGCCCTCGATCATCGCGGGGCCGCCCATGCCGAGGTTGGCGTCCTTCGTGGCGATGATCACGTCGCAGCAGCCGGCGAGCACCGCGTTGCCGGCGAAGCAGCGGCCCGAGACGATGCCCACCAGCGGCACCAGCCCCGAGAGCCGCCCGAACAGCTCGAAGGCGCGGGTGGTGAGCTGCGCGGCGATGACGCGGTCGGTGTCGCCCGGACGGCCGCCGCCGCCCTCGGCGAACAGCACCAGCGGCAGCCGCCAGCGCTCGGCCAGCTCGAACATCCGGTCCTTCTTCTCGTGGTTCTTGTAGCCCTGCGTGCCGGCGAGCACCGTGTAGTCGTACGACATCGCGATCACGCGGGCGCGGTCGTCGGCGAACCGGTCGCCGTTGACCCGGCCGATGCCCATCACCAGGCCGTCGGCCGGCGTGCGCGCGATCAGCTCCTCGAGCGTGTTGCGCTGCCGGCGCGCCGCCACCGCCAGCGAGCCGTACTCGACGAAGGAGTCCGGATCGCAGAGGTCCGCGACGTTCTCGCGCGCGGAGCGCCGCCCCAGCGCGTGGCGCTTGGCGATCGCCTCCGGCCGCGCCGCATCGTCGCGCGCCAGGCGCTGGCGCTCGAGGACCTCGGCGAGGTCGGCGCGGATCGCGTCGACGTCCTCGGCCACGGCTTCGGCGGCGGTGTCCTCGGCGGCGCCGTCGGGCTCGATCCAGGCGAGCCCGTCGCCCTCGAACACCGTGTCGCCGGTGGCCGCGTCGAGCCGCCGCACGATGCCCGACTGCGCGGCCTCGACGACGTGCTCCATCTTCATCGCCTCGAGCACCAGCAGCGGCTCGCCGCGGCGCACCCGGGCGCCCTGCGCGACCGCGACCGCGAGCACCGTGCCCTGCATCGGCGAGCGGGTCGGCAGCAGGCCGTCGGCCGGCGCCTCGCGGGCATCGCGTGCCGCATCGGCGCCGCCGGCGGTGGCGGCCTCGCGTCCGAGCACGAGCACGCCCAGCGGATCGTCGCCGGCCGTGCGGGCACCGGCGCGCCGCGCCGAGTCCGCCCCGTCGGCCGCCGCGGCCTGTGCCGACGGCTCCACGTAGCGGCGGCGAACCAGCCCGTCGACCTGCGCCAGCAGCTCGCCCACCCGCTCGTCGACGAAGACCGTGGACATGCGCCCGGCGCGGACGTCCGGATGCGCGAGCAGCGCCTGGAGGAAGGGGACGTTGGTGGCGACGCCCTCGATGCGGCACTCCGCGAGCGCGCGCTGCGCCTTGGCGGCGGCCTGCGGCAGCCCGCCCGCGTCGACGCGGACGATCAGCTTGGCGAGCAGGGAGTCGAACCGCAGCCCGGTGCGCCAGCCCGCATAGCCGCAGCCGTCGACGCGGATGCCGCGTCCGGACGGCAGCTCGTAGGCGGTGATCGTGCCGGCCGAGGGCCGCGCCGTACCGTCCTCGGCCATGGTCTCGAGGTTGATCCGGGCCTGCAGCGCGCAGCCCGAGACCAGCGCCGGCGAGCGCGCCAGCCCGAGCTGCGCCAGCGAGGCGCCGGCGGCGATCTGAAGCTGCAGCCGCACCAGGTCCAGCCCCAGCAGCTCCTCGGTGACGGTGTGCTCGACCTGCAGCCGCGCGTTGGCCTCGACGAACGCGAACTCGCCGTCGTTGCGGCCGGCGCCGTCGGCGTCGACCAGGAACTCGATCGTCGCCAGGTTGGACAGCCCCGCCTCGCGCGAGAGCCGCAGCGCCGAGGCGAGCAGCCGGTCGCGCAGGTTGGGGGCCAGCCCCGGTGCGGGTGCGATCTCGATCAGCTTCTGGCGCTGGCGCTGCAGGCTGCACTCGCGCTCCCACAGGTGGACCGCGCTCGTGCCGTCGCCGGCGACCTGCACCTCGACGTGGCGGGCGCGCGGCAGCAGGCGCTCGACGTACAGCGCGTCGCTGCCGAACGCGGCCTGCGCCTCGGAGGCGCAGCGCGCCCAGGCCTCGTCGAGCTGCGAGGCGTGGGTCACCGGCCGCATGCCGCGACCGCCGCCGCCGGCCAGCGCCTTGAGCATCATCGCGCCGCCCTCGCCCAGCCGCGCGAGGAACGCCCGCGCCTCCTCGAGCGTGGTGGCGCGGTCGGTGCCCGACAGCACCGGCACGCCGCAGCGGATCGCGTGGGCGCGTGCGGCGGCCTTGTCGCCGAACAGGTCGAGCGTGCGCGGGGCCGGGCCGACGAAGGTCACGCCCGCCTCGACGCAGGCGCGCGCGAAGTCCGCGCGTTCCGACAGGAAGCCGTAGCCGGGGTGGATCGCGTCGCAGTCGTGCTCGCGCGCGGCCATGATCAGCGCGGCCGCGTCGAGGTAGGCGGCGGGGCCGTCGGCCCCGAGCGCGTGCGCGGCGTCGGCCTTGCGTGGATGGAGCGCGGCCGCGTCGTCGCGCGAGAACACCGCGACGGTCTCGATGCCGAGCTCGGCCGCGGTGCGGGCGATTCGGATCGCGATCTCGCCGCGGTTGGCGATCAGCAGGCGTCGGATCGGGCGCGCCGGGGAGCGGGCGCCGGCGGAGGCGTCTGTCGTCATGGGTGTCGAGGCGTGGGAGAGGGGGCGATGTGGAGGGAAAAAGGAAGGGGGAGGGCGGACGGGCGAGGACGCGGGGCGAGAACGCAGGCGGTCAGGCCGTCGTGCGCGCGGCGGCCGCGCGCCGTTCGTAGCGCTCGAGGCCGACGATGGACGCGACGATCACCGCGCCGCCCAGCAGCGTGGTGGGCCGCAGCGTGTCGTTGAAGGCCAGCCAGCCGAGCAGCGCCG
Source organism: Burkholderiales bacterium (assembly GCA_003818495.1). Lineage (GTDB taxonomy): Bacteria > Pseudomonadota > Gammaproteobacteria > Burkholderiales > Burkholderiaceae_E > UBA4615. The sequence goes on along the minus strand of RPRK01000284.1, from coordinate 1,449 downwards.
CCCACAGCAGGTCCACGAACTTGACCGACTGCGTCGCGGAGATGTCGGCCGACGCGAACGAGCGCGTCAGGAAGTAGTGCCCGGCGGTGCCGGCGACGCCGCCGATCAGCGACAGGCCCCACTGGGCCGGCGTCGGGCTGACCCAGACCGGGATCGCGAGCGGCACCGACATCAGCGTGATCAGCAGCGTCTGCCACAGCACGATGACCGCGGCCGAGTCGCGCCGCGTCAGCACCTTGGTCACCAGGAAGGAGGCGGCGAAGACCGGCGCGGAGGCGAGCATCAGCAGGTTGTACCAGCCGCCGGTGCCGGCCAGGCCCGGTCCGACGATCACCAGCACGCCCCCGAAGCCGACCGCCACCGCCACCCAGCGGGCCGGATTCATCGGCTCCTTGAGCAGCCAGGCCGCCCCGATCAGCACGAACAGCGGGTTGGTGAAGCTGATCGCGGTCATGTCGGCGAGCGGCATGTGCGGCAGCGCGGTGAACCAGAGGATGAGGCCCAGCGTGTGCAGGCCGCTGCGCCACACCTGGCCCTTGATCGATTCGGGCCACAGCCGGTGCAGGCCGCCGGCGATCACGACCATCGGGACGAGCGGCAGGATGCCGACGAAGTAGCGCAGGAACTGCGCCTGCATCGGATCGATCGCGAGCGACAGCGCGCGCATCGACGCGTTGGCGGCCTGGAACGACAGGCCCGCACAGAGTGCCCAGAGGATGCCTCGGGTGGTCGGCGTCAGCGCCGACAGCTGCATGCGCCAGACCCGGCCCTGCACCCTCAGGCCGCGCAGGCCGCGCCGGATCCGGATGCGCAACGGCGCCGCGCCCGGTGGAGGTGTGTCGGCCATGTCCGGATTGTAGTGCGTGCGCCGACGCGGGCCGACGCGGGCCGGCCCGGGGCGCCGTCGGGGGGCCGGTTTGTGGACCGGCCCCGGCGGGTGGGCGGCGCTAGAATCGACGCCCCCGGGGCCGCGCCTCGGGCCCTTCCCACATCCAGGAACCGCCATGCCCGCGATGCCCCCGATCCGACTCGATGCCGCCGCCACGCTGCCGACCGACGCGAGCCGTGCGGCGCTCGCCGGGCGGGCCTGGCTGCCCGCCGCGGGCGGTCCCGCGACGATCGCGATCCGCGACGGCGAGGCCTTCGACGTCTCGATCGCCTTCCCGACGATGCGCGACCTGTGCGAGACGCCCGATCCGGCCGTCGCGCTGCGCGCCGCCGGCGGCGTGCGGCTCGGTGCGCTGCAGGCGCTGCTCGACAACACCCCGCCCGACGTCCGCGACGTCACGCGCCCCTGGCTGCTCGCGCCCTGCGACCTGCACGCGATCAAGGCCGCCGGCGTGACCTTCGCGGTGTCGATGCTCGAGCGCGTGATCGAGGAGCGCGCGCGCGGCAGCGCCGACGCGGCCAACGCCATCCGAGGCGAAGTGGCCCGCCTGATCGGCGACG
>RPRK01000283.1 GCA_003818495.1 Burkholderiales bacterium | reverse complement strand
TGTTCAGCGCCTCGGTGACCTTGGCCCGGTCGGTGCCACCGGCCAGACGAACCGCCTCGAGCAGCATCGTCGCGCAGTCGAAGCCCGCGCCCACGGTCAGCGAGAAGAAGACCTGCGGCGTGGCCGGATCGTCGCCCCACCAGCGGTCCTTGCCGAACTTCGCCTGGTAGGCGTCGGCCAGTTCCTTGGCGACACCGGTCGGCTGCTTGCCGGGCTGGTAGGTCGAGATCATCGTGGCCCGCGTGCCCACCGCCAGCTCGCCCGCGCCTTCCTTGTACGGCAGCGAGATGCCGCCGCCGCTGGTGATCAGCGGCACGTCGAAGCCGGCGCGCAGCATGTTCCGACGGATCACCGCCATGTCGGCGCCGAGCCCGACCACGACCAGCACGTCGGCCCCGGCGCGCTGCACGCGGCTGATCTGCGCGGTCATGTCCTGCGAGCGCTGGTTGTACGACTCGACCGCGACCGGCTTGGTCTTGCTCAGCCGCTCGATCTCGACGCCGAGCAGCTGCGAGCCCGACACGCCGTAGCCGGTGCTCTCGTGCATCACGCCGATCTTCTTGAAGCGCGAGGCCACGTAGGTGCCCAGCGCCTTGGCCTCGACGTCGTTCTGGATCGCGGTGGAGATGACGTTCTTGCGCGCGGGCTTGTCGGTGCCGTCCGGATAGACGATGGACGGGGTCTGGCCCTGCGGGTTGCAGTAGGCGCGACCGTCGACGGTGGCCATGTCGATCACGGCGAGCGTCGGGCCGCTGCCGCCCGGCCCGATGACCACGTCGATCTCGGGCGAATCGAGGATGCGGCGCATGTTCTGCACGGCCCGGTCGGGCACGAGCTGGTCGTCGAGCGAGATCGCCAGCTCGGCCTGCCGGCCGAGGATGCCGCCCTTGGCGTTGACGCGATCGAGCGCGATCAGGATGCCGCGCCGCACGCCCTCGCCGAACTCGTTGTACGGGCCGGTCAGGGCGCCGGTGTTGCCGATCTTGATCGTGCCGGTGCCCTGCGCGTCGGCCGTGGGCGCCGCCGCGGCCAGGGCCAGGGCGATCGACGCCGCCACCAGGGAAAGCTTGCCGTGTTTCATCGTGTCTCCTCCTTGCTGTCGTTGGAATCGGTCCGGGCGTGCCGGGGTCTTACAAGGCCATCTCGAGAATCTCGCGGACCTGCGCCGGATCGGTGATCGGCCGCGGGTTCGCCTTGACCATCGGGCTCTGCATCGCGGCGGACGCGATCCGATCGAAGTGCTCGCGGCCGACCTTCACCTCGCCGAGCGTGGTGGGCATGCCGAGGTCGCGGATCAGCGCCTGCACCAGGTCGGCCGCGTCGCCGCCCGGCTGGCCGAAGGCGAGCGCGATCCGCGACAGCGGCTCGGCGACGTGCTCTCGGTTCCAGCGCATCACGTTGGGCAGCATCACGCACGAGGTGTGGCCGTGCGCGACGCCGGCCACGCCGCCGAGCTGGTGGCCGATGCCGTGACTCGCGCCCCACTCCACGCGCCCGATGCCGATCGAGGCGAGCCACACGCCGAGCTGGCTCTGCAGCCGCATGTCGAGGTCGCCGGGCGACTGCCGGTTCGCACGCAGCGAGGCCGACAGCATCTTCAGCCCCTCGAGGCTGCCAGCGTCGACGAACGGATTCGGCGTGCGCGAGCAGATCGACTCGACCGCATGGTCGACCGCGCGGATGCCGGTCGACAGCCACAGCCACTCGGGCGTGTGCACCGTCACCGCCGCATCGAGGATCACGGCCTGCGCGCAGATCGTCTTGCCGACGTACAGGTCCTTGACCTGGCGCTTGCGGTCGGTGGACCCGCCGATGTTGCTGAACTCCGCCGCCGACAGCGTGGTCGGCACGACGATCTGGCGCACCGGCGAGGGCTTGGACTTCGGGATGTTCCAGCTGCCGTCGGCATTGGTCGTCACGCGGTAGGCCGACAGCTGCTCCTCGGTCTCGATGCCCTCGGCCAGCACGATCTGCGCGACCTTGACGGTGTCGATCGGCGAGCCGCCGCCGATGGTGACGATCAGGTCCGGCGAGGCGGCGGCGATCGCGGCGGCGGTGCGCAGCACGGAGCCCTGCGGGGAATGCTCCTCGGTCTCGTCGAACAGGCCCACCGCGCGAGCGCCGAGGCGCTTGCGGATGCCGGCGACCACGTCGGTGCTGCGGTTCAGGGTCTTGCTGGCGACGATGAACAGGCGCTGCGCGCCGAGCTCGTCGGCGACGTCGGAGATCGCGTCCGCTGCCGGGCGGCCCCAGATCACCTGCTCCTGCTGGATGAAGGAATACTTGCCTGGCTTCATGCTGCCTGCTCCTTCGGTTGATGCGCCGCGCGGGCGCGAGCTTCGGGCGGGCGCGCCGCTCACTCGCGCGGCAGCGCGTGCTTGGTCACCTTGCCGGTCGCGTTGTGCGGCAGCTCGGGGAGGAAGCGGATGGACTTCGGGATCTTGAAGCGCGCGAGATGGCGCGCGCAGTGCTCGAGGATGTCGTCGGCATCGATGCCCGAGCCCTCCTTGAGCACGACGAAGGCACGGCCGACCTCGCCCCACTTCTCGTCGGCCACGCCGATGACCGCCACCTCGGCGATGCCGGGCATGCGGAAGATCGCGTCCTCGACCTCGGCCGGATAGACGTTCTCGCCGCCGGAGATGAACATGTCCTTCCAGCGGTCGACGATGTAGTAGAAGCCCTCGTCGTCGACGTACGCGGCGTCGCCGGTGCGCAGCCAGCCGTCGACGAGCGAGGTGGCGTTGGCCTCGGGACGGTTCCAGTAGCCCGGGGTCACCGTCGGACCCTTGATCAGCAGCTCGCCCACCTGCCCGGTCGGCACCTCGGCGCCCGTCGGGTCGACGATCTTCAGGTCGGCGTGCAGCACCTGCTGGCCGGACGAGCCGATCTTGTCGAGCGCGCGCTCCTTGCTCAGCAGCGTGCCGATCGTGCAGGTCTCGGTCATGCCCCAGCCCTGCTGGAACAGCACGCCCTTGTCGGCGTACAGCTTGAGCAGCGACATCGCGGATGCCGCGCCGCCGATGCCCACGCTCACCAGGTGCTCGAAGCGCGCCGCGGCGAACCCCGGCAGCTGGCTCATGAAGAGGAAGTTGGTCGGCACGCCGAAGACGTGCGTGATGCCGCTGGCCGGCGTGCCGAGCAGGTCGAGGCACCACTGCGGATCGAACTGGCGCATCACGGCGAGGCTCGCGCCGATGTGGAAGCACGGCATCGCGTAGAGACAGATGCCGCCGACGTGGAACTGCGGCAGGTAGGTCAGGCCGCGCGACCGGCGCGTGAGCTCGGTCGTCATCGTCGCGTGGATCGCGTTGAAGAGCTGCGCGCGGTAGGTGATCTGCGCGCCCTTGGGCCGGCCGGTCGTGCCCGAGGTGTACATCAGGACCCAGACGTCGTCGAGCCGGGGCCGCGACGGCGCGGCCAGCGTGCGGCCGGCGGCGATCGCGCGCTCGTAGTCGCTGTCCTCGCCGTCGCGCTTGGAGACGACGTGCGGCAGCGCGCAGCGCCCGCGCAGCTCGGCGACCTGCGGCGCGAACGCCTCGCTGTAGACGAGCACCGTCGGGGTCGCGTCGTTCAGGATGAACTCGAGCTCGGGGACGGCGAGGCGCCAGTTGAGCGGCAGGTGGATGGCGCCGATCCGCTGCGCCGCGAACATCATCTCGTTCGCGTCGGTGGAGTTGTGGCACAGCGTCGCGACCCGATCGCCGGGTCGCACGCCGGCGTCCTGCTGGAGCCAGGCCGCCCAGGCGTCGACGCGCCGGTGCATCTCCAGGTACGTGAAGCGGCGCCCGGAGTGCAGGTCCTCCTGCGCGGGCGCCCCCGGCGTCACCATCGCGTGATGGGCGATCCAGTCGTACTGCGGCACGTCCACGTGTCTCGTCTCCCGATGTGCGCGGGAAGGACGACTCGACGCGGTCCCGCGAGCGCGCGGGGCCGGTCCGTGTCTCCTCCTGCGACCGGATCTGCGCCGGTCATGTCGGACGAGAATGACACCCGAATGGGCGAGCCCGCAAGCGGACGATCGGCCGCGATGCGGGGCTCATGCCGGAAACCGCGGCAGGAGAACGCGCGGTTGCAGTGGACGATACGGGCGCGGCGCGCGAGCCCGTCCGCGGTGCACGAATCAGTGGATCCGATGCACCGCGCTCAGGTGATGAGCAGCATCACCTGCTTGTCGAGCCCCTCGGCCGGTGGCCGCTTGAAGCCGGTCTTGGCGAAGCGCAGCCAGCGCCCCAGCACGAAGGACAGCAGCAGGTTCGCGCGTGCGCCCGGATCGTTCTCGGGCGGCAGGCGCCCCTGCTCGATCGCGTTGCGGAAGCACTGCTTGATCGACGCCTCGATGCGGTCGTGGAGCTGGTTGATGCGGCTCTGCAGCCGCGCGTCCTCGGTGACCAGCGCGTCGCCGATCAGCACCCGCGTCATGCCCGGGTTGCGTTCGGCGAACCCCAGCAGCATCAGCACGATGGAGCGCAGCTGCTTGAGGGGGTCCGGCTCCTGGCCGACGATCTGGTTGATCAGCCCGAAGACGCTCTGCTCGATGAAGCCGATCAGGCCCTCGAACATCTGGGCCTTGCTCGCGAAGTGGCGGTAGAGCGCCGCCTCGGACACCTCCAGCCGCCCGGCCAGCGCCGCGGTGGTCACCCGGTCGCCGCCGGGCTCCTGGAGCATCGTGGCCAGGGTCTGGAGGATCTGCAGCCGGCGCTCGCCCGGCTTCGGCCTGACCCGGCCCCGGGGGGTCGGCTCGGCAGAAGAGGGGTCGGAAGCGTCCTGGGGCTCGGGCGTATCAGCGTCACGATGCATGGGTGCGGCCTGCGAGCGGAGTACGCGCTAACTGTACAACCGATCTCACCTGAACGTCTATGCCACGCTGGCCGCGACGCGGACGTTGCCAGGCGGGACGATCGCCCCACGCGATGCCGCTGACGAAGACGGTCCGCACGCCGCAGCGGCGGGCGGCGCGCAGGTTCTCGACGGTGTCCTCGACCAGCACGCAGCGCGCGGCGGGCAGGCGCAGGCGGGCGAGGAGCTTGCGCAGCATCGGCCGGGAGGGCTTCGGGTGCAGCACGCCCGCGCAGTGCATCTGCTCGATCGCGATCATGCCGTCGAGCAGCGGGCCGATGCCGAGCGCCGCGATCACGCCGCCGGCGTAGGCGGCGGGAGCGTTGGTGACCACCACCTTGCGGCCGGGCAGCCGCCGCAGCAGGTGGGCGAGCCGGACGTCGCGGCGCACCAGCCGGTGCAGGTCGGGGAACGGGTGCGTGTCACGCAGGAAGTCGTGCGGATCGACGCCGTGATGGCGGACCATGCCGAGCAGGGTGGCGCCGTAGCGCCGCCAGTACTGCACCCGCAGCGCGCTCGC
>RPRK01000282.1 GCA_003818495.1 Burkholderiales bacterium | reverse complement strand
CGCGGGGCTGTGCGCCGCGGCCGCCGCAGTTCCTGCCGCCGGCGAGTCCGGCCGCGACGGGGATGACGCCGCCGGTGGATCCGGCCGAGACGGGGTCGACGCCGCGACCGTGGCCTGAAGCGGGACCGCGCCGGGCGGGCGCCCCGCGCCCGGGCCGCTCGCCCAGCGCGCGCAGAGGCCGGGCCGGGCTATGATCGCCCCCGCGCGGCCCAGATCGCGCGCTCCTGGAGGAAGACACATGGATCGCTTCTGGCTCAAGTCCTACCCCGAAGGGGTGCCGTCCGACATCGACCCGGGCGCCTATCCGTCGCTCAACGCGCTGATCGACGAGAGCCTCTCGCGCCACCGCTCCAGGCCGGCCTACATCTGCATGGATCGCACCATGCGCTTCGGCGAGCTCGACGAGCGCTCGCGCGCCTTCGCGGCCTGGCTGCAGTCGCAGGGATACGGCCGCGGGCAGCGCATCGCCGTGATGCTGCCGAACCTGCTCCAGTTCCCGGTGGCCATCGCGGGCGTGCTGCGTGCGGGCTGCACCGCGGTCTGCGTGAATCCGCTCTACACGCCGCGCGAGCTCGAGCATCAGCTCAAGGACTCGGGTGCCGAGGCGATCGTGATCCTCGAGAACTTCGCCGCCACGCTGCAGCAGGTGATCGCGCGCACCGCCGTGCGCCAGGTCGTGCTCGCATCGGTCGGCGAGATGCTCGGGCCGGTCAAGGGCCGCGTCGTCGACTTCGCCGTGCGGCACGTCAAGAAGCTGGTGCCCGCCTACGAGCTGGCCGGGGCGACGCGCTTCGCCGAGGCGCTCGACGCCGGCACGCGACTGCCGTACCGCGCGGTGCAGATGGCGCACGACGACCTGGCGTTCCTGCAGTACACGGGCGGCACCACCGGCCTGTCGAAGGGCGCCATGCTCTCGCACCGCAACGTCGTCGCGGCGATCCTGCAGGGGGAGGCCTGGTTCCAGCCCGTCCAGGACCGCCTGCGCGAGCGGTTCGGCGAGGAAGGCGGCACGGCGCTGTGCGCGTTGCCGCTGTATCACATCTACATGCTCGCGGTGGCGTTCGGGCTGGGCATGAAGAGCGGCACCTGTCAGCTCCTGGTCCCCAATCCGCGCGACATCCCCGGGCTGATCGCCGAACTGGCCAAGCACCCGGTCAACACCTTTCCGGCGCTGAACACGCTGTTCAACGCCCTCGCCAACCACCCGGACTTCGCGAAGCTCGACTTCTCGCGCCTGCTGTTCGCGGGCGGGGGCGGCATGGCCACGCAGCAGGCCGTCGCCGACAAGTGGTTCGAGGTGACGGGCGTGCCGCTCGGCGAAGGGTTCGGACTGTCCGAGACCTGTGCGGTCGGAACGATCAATCCGGTCACGCTGACCGAGTTCAGCGGCACCGTCGGCCTGCCGGTCCCGTCGTGCGAGGTGTCGGTCCGCGACGACGACGGCAACGAGCTGCCGATCGGCCAGCGCGGCGAGCTCTGCCTGCGCGGCCCGCAGGTGATGGTCGGCTACTGGCATCGCGCCGACGAGACCGCGAAGGCCTTCACCCCCGACGGCTTCTTCAAGACCGGAGACATCGGCCTGTTCGACGAGCGCGGCTACGTGAAGATCGTCGACCGCAAGAAGGACATGATCCTGGTCTCGGGCTTCAACGTGTTCCCGAACGAGATCGAGGAGGTCGTGGCGACGCATCCGGGCGTGCTGGAATGCGCGGCGATCGGCGTGCCGGACGGTCACTCCGGCGAGGCGATCAAGGTCTTCGTCGTGAGGAAGGACCCCGGTCTCACCGAGCGCGACGTGCAGGAGTGGTGCGCGAAGCACCTGACCGGCTACAAGAAGCCGAAGCACATCGAGTTCCGCGGCGAGCTGCCGAAGAGCAACGTCGGCAAGATCCTGCGGCGCGAGCTGCGCGACGGCGGCCTCAAGAAGGCGGCCTGAGCCGCTGCGGACCCCGGGCCGGCGGACGAGGGGGCTGCGGCCCTGCTGTGCCGCCGTGCCCCGGCGCCCCGGTGCCGTGGCCCGGGGGCACGGGGCGGCGACGCAGGCCGCCCCGCCGCTGCCGCCTCGTCAGCCGGTGATCGTCGCGCCGCCGTCCGCGACGATCGACTGCCCGGTGATGAACGCCCCCGCGCGGCCGGCCAGCATCACGGCGATGCCGCCGATGTCGTCCGGCTCGCCGAGCCGGCGCAGCGGGAAGCGTGCCTCGGCTGCGGCCTTGCGCGCCGGATCCTCGTAGAGCGCCCGCGCGAAGTCGGTCTTGATCAGCCCCGGGGCGATGCAGTTCACCCGGATGTTCAGCGGCCCCCATTCGCAGGCGAGGTTGCGGGCGAGCTGCATGTCGGCGGCCTTCGAGATGCAGTAGGCGCCGATCTCGGTCGAGCCCTTCAGGCCGCCGATCGACGACACGATGATGATCGCGCCGTCCTTCTTGGCCGCCATGTCGGGCTGCACCATCTGACAGAGCCAGTGGTTCGACAGCACGTTGTTGCGCATGATCTTCTCGAACACCTCGTCGCCCATGCCGCTGCTCGGGCCGAAGTAGGGGTTCGACGCGGCGTTGCAGACCAGCACGTCGATCGGGCCGAAGGCCTTGCGCGACTCGTCGACGAGCCGCTGCAGGCCGGCCTTGTCGGAGATGTTCGCGGGGATCGCGACCGCGGTGCCGCCGGCCTTCGTGATCGCGTCGACCACCACCTGGCAGGCGTCGAGCTTGCGGCTCGACACCACGACCTTCGCGCCGTGGGCGGCCATGTTCTCGGCGATGGAGCGGCCGATGCCTCGGCTCGATCCGGTGACGATGCAGACCTTTCCGGTCAGGTCGAACAGGCTCATCTGGGATGTCTCCTCTGTGGGGTTCTGAAAGCTCAGTCCTTGCGGCCGAACAGCGCGTCGAGCTTCGCGCGCGCCTCGGCGTCGGGCCCGCCCGCGGCCCGCTCGGCCGGGTATTCCTCGGCGATCCGGTCTTCCCAGAACGCAGACGGATTCGGGGCCGAGAAGAAGCGGCGCGCCACCTCGTCGGGCACGCCCTTGTAGGCGCGGACCTCGCCCGAGGTGAACTCGATCTCCAGGCGCTGCGCACGGGGATCGTAGCCGGCGGATTTCAGTCGGTCGGTGTGCAGCGGCCTGCGTTGCATGCGAGGTCTCCGGTGCGGTAGAGCGGTGAGATGCGGTGCGGTGCAGTGGCTCGGGCGCGGTCGGCGCGGAGCCGGTCAGCGGCCGAGCACCAGGCCCTCGCGGCGCGGATCGGCGCCGCCGGCGAGCGTACACCGGCCGGTCGGCGCGCAGCGGCGGACGATGCCCTGGAGCCCGCTGGTCATCGCGATCTCGCGGACCTCGTGGCCGCGGGCGCGCAGCGCCTCGGCGAGACCGGCAGGCGCCCGTCCGGCCTCGAGCTCGACCGGTCCGTTGCGGCTGCCGAGGTTGGGCATCGCGATCGCGGCCTGCACGTCGTGGCCGTCGCGCAGCGTGAGCAGCAGCGTGCGCGCCACGTAGCCGATGATCTGCGAGCCGCCGGGCGAGCCGACCGCCATCACCAGCGGCCCGCGACCGGGTGCGGCGTCGGTCCCGCCGGCCCGCTCGAACACCAGCGTGGGCGCCATCGAACTGCGGGGTCGCTTGCCGGGTTCGACGCGGTTGGCCACCGGCGCGCCGTTCTCCGTCGCCGAGAACGAGAAGTCGGTCAGCTGGTTGTTCAGCAGGAATCCGCGGACCATCGTGCGCGAACCGAACTGGTCCTCGATGGTGGTGGTCATCGAGACCGCATTCCCGGCGGCATCGACGATCGACAGGTGCGAGGTCGCGGGCTGCTCCAGCGTCGCCTCCTCGATGCCCGCGCGCGGCCGACCGTCGGGGTCGCCGGCCGTGGCGCGGCCCATCGCGCGCTCGCCGATGAGCGAGGCACGGCGCGCCAGGTAGCGCGCATCGAGCAGACCCGCGGGCGGCGCCACGAACGCCGGATCGGCGACGTAGCGGTTGCGGTCGGCGAAGGCGAGGGCGCCGGCCTCGGCGAACGCGTGGACACCGTCGGCGCGCGGCGCACCGTCCGGCCCCGCGAGTGCCGGCGCGTTCGCGGCATCGACGATGCCCAGGATCTGCGCGACCGCGATGCCGCCCGACGAGGGCGGCGGCATGCCGCAGACGACCCAGCGCCGGAACGGCGTGCACAGCGCTTCGCGCGCGACGGGCGCATAGAACGCGAGATCGCGCTCGCCCAGCCGCCCCGGATTGGTCGGATGCCGCTGGACCGCGTCGACGATGTCGCGCGCGATCGGACCGGTGTGCAGCGCCAGGCTGCCGCGCGCGGCGATCCGCGCGAGCGTGTCGGCCAGCTCGGGGTTGCGCAGCCGGTGGCCGACCGGCCAGGGCGCGCCGTCCGGGCCGTAGAAGTAGCGCGCGGCGGTCGGATCGCGCCTGAGGTGCCGCTCCGAGGCCAGCAGCGTGTTCAGGCGCGGGCTCACCTCGAACCCCTCCGCGGCCAGGCGGATCGCCGGCTCGAAGAGCGTCGGCCAAGGCAGGCGTCCGTGCCGCGCATGCGCGGCCTCGAGCATGCGCACCGCGCCCGGCGTGCCGACCGAGCGGCCGCCGACGACCGCGTCGAAGAACTGCACCGGCTTGCCGTCCGCGCCGAGGAACAGGCGTTCGTCGGCGGCGGCCGGAGCGGTCTCCCGTCCGTCCCACGCGACGATCGCGTTGCTGCGGCCGTCGCGGTGCAGCAGGAACGCGCCGCCGCCGATGCCCGAGGACTGCGGCTCGACCAGCGTCAGCACCATCTGGGCGGCCACGGCCGCATCGAGCGCGTTCCCGCCGCGGGCGAGCATCTCGAGCCCGGCCCGGGTGGCGTGCGGATTGGCTGTCGCCACCATCTCCCGGGCCGCTGACACCTGGGATCGCGCCGCGTAGCCGCTGGCCGCCTCGGGCTGCGAGGGCGCCTGCGCGCGCGTCCCGACGGGCAGCGCGAGCGCGACGAGCAGCACGGGAAGCGAGGCGCGCACCGCGCGTGCGATCGAGCGGAACGGTGTCGGGATCATCGTCGTCGCGGCGGGGTCGGGGCAGCCGCTACTATACGCAGATGCCCTCCACCGACCGTTCCGCACCCGCGGGCGCCGCCATGACCGACACCTCCAGCGCCTCCTCCCGTCCCGGCATCCGCGCGACCGTCGCCGCGATCGCCGCCGGCTCGACGACCAGTCGTGCGCTGCTCGACGACGCGCGCGCGGCGGCCGAGCGGCACCGCGACCTGAACGCCATCGCCTGGGTCGACTGGGACGCGGCCGCCCGCGCGGCCGACGCGCTCGATGCGCAGGCGCGCTCCGGCGCACCGCTCGGGCCGCTGCACGGCGTGCCGCTGACGATCAAGGACCT
>RPRK01000281.1 GCA_003818495.1 Burkholderiales bacterium | reverse complement strand
GCAGCCGACCGGCAGGCAAAAACTGTTTGAGCACGCGGAGCGGGCGAGTTTTTTTGCCGGCCCGTCGCGGCTCCCCGCCTCGCGGGGACCCTCGGGCCGCAGGCCCGAGGGCGCGGGGTCAGCGAAGCGATGCCCGCCCCCGGGCGACGACGGGCCGCTCCAACCGTCGAATGACAGGACAGGGACAGGGACGAGGCCAGGCCTAAGCATCCCGCCCTGAACACAGCCGACCCGACATCGCAACAGAAGCGAAGCCGAACTCAGCCACGCCCCGGATCGCCGTCCTCGCGTGCAGCCTGCGCCTCCTCGGCCTCCCGCTTCAGACGCGCCTCCCGCGTGATCCGCATGTCGCGTTCCAGCGTGACCTTCTGCCAGACCACGAACACCACCAGCGCGCCCACCACCAGCCCGAGCTCCCAGACGATCGGCGACACGGCGCCGCGCCCGCCGCTCAGCGCGCGAAGGCGGCCACGTCCGGCAGCACCTTCTCGAGCGCCTTCGCCGACGACAGCACGCCCGGGATGCCCGCGCCCGGGTGGTTGCCCGCGCCGACCATGAAGAGCCCCTCGACGTCCTCGCTGCGGTTGTGCGGACGGAACCACGCGCTCTGCGTGAGGCGCGGCTCGAAGCCGAAGGCCGCGCCCTTGAACGACAGCAGCCGGTCGTGGAAGTCCTGCGGCGTCGTGTAGAACGAGGTGACGATCTCGTCGCGCAGCCCGGGCAGCACGGTCGCCTCGAGCGCCTCGGCGATGCTGTCGCGGTAGGCGTCGCCGCGGGCGGCCCAGTCCACGCCCGCGTCCAGGTGCGGCACCGGCGACAGCACGTAGAAGGCGTCGTGGCCGGCGGGCGCCACCGACGGGTCGGTGGCCGAGGGCCGGTGCAGGTAGAGGCTGAAGTCGCTGGCGAGCTTCTTGCGCTTGAAGATGTCGTTGAGCAGCGCCTTGTAGCGCGGCCCGAGCACCATCATGTGGTGCGGCACGTCCTCGTAGCGGCGCTTGGTGCCGAAGTACCAGACGAACAGGCTCATCGAGTAGTGGCTGCGCTCGATCTTCGCGTTCGTCCAGGTGCGACGGTGCTCGGGCGCCACCAGGTTCCGGTAGGTCCACGCGGCGTCCGCGTTCGAGACCACGATGTCGGCATCGATGCGTTCCCCGCCCTCGAGCGTCACGCCCCGCGCGCGGCCGGCTTCGACGACGATGCGCTCGACCGTCGCGCCGTATCGGATCGTCGAGCCCTGCCCTTCGATCAGCTTCACCAGCCCGCGCGCGAGCGCGCCGGTGCCGCCCATCGCCCAGTGCACGCCGTGGCGGCGCTCGAGCGGCTGGATCAGGCTGTACGCGCAGGTGACCGAGAACGGATTGCCGCCGATCAGCAGCGGATGGAAGCTGAAGACGATGCGCAGCCGCGGATCGCGCAGGTACTTCGAGGTCACCGCGTGGATCGAGCGCCAGGCGCGCATCTTCACCATCGCCGGGACCGCGCGCAGCAGGTCGCCGAAGGTCTCGAACGGCATCGTGGCCATGTTCTCGAAGCCGAGCTCGTAGCAGCGCTCGGCGACCTCCATGAAGCGCTCGTAGCCGTCGACGTCGCCGGGCGAGAGCCGCGCCACCTCGGCGCGCATGCGCGCCGGGTCGCCGCAGTAGTCGAACCAGCTGCCGTCGGCGAAGCGGATCCGGTAGTAGGGATCGAGCGCGCGCAGCTCGACGTCGTCCTCGCGGCGCTTGCCGCACAGCGCCCACAGCTCGTCGAAGAGGAAGGGCGCGGTGACGATCGTCGGGCCCGCGTCGAAGGTGAAGCCGTCGCGGAAGTGGGTGTAGCCGCGTCCGCCCGGCCCGTCGAGCCGCTCGAGCACGGTGACCCGCCAGCCGCGGGCGCCCAGCCGGACCGCGGCGGCCAGCCCGCCAAAGCCGCTGCCGATGACGATCGCATGCGGCTTGCCGCCGGTGCGTGCGGGGCCGGCGGCGCCGACGGTCGAGGGGTCGAAGGAGAGGTACGGCTTGACCGGCTTCATGCGAGGCTCCGCGGGTCGCACCGGACGCATCCGGACGACCGTTCAGACGTCCGCGGCGGGAATACGCCAGGGACAATGATTCTGAGGCAAGTGTAAGGCAAGGTTGACGCTTTGTGGTGTCAGGCGCAGACTGCCTGCATGTCGCGCCCGATGTCCCGACCGCTGTCGCAGCCGCTGTCCCGCCCGGCGCTGTCGACGGTCGCCGAGCTGCTCAAGCCGATCACCTGGTTTCCGCCGATGTGGGCCTTCGCCTGCGGGGTCGTCGCCTCGGGTGTGTCGCCGCTCGAGGCCTGGCCTGTCGTCGTCATCGGCGTGCTGCTGGCCGGGCCGCTGGTCTGCGCCACCAGCCAGGCCGTCAACGACTGGTTCGACCGCCATGTCGACGCCATCAACGAGCCGCAGCGCCCGATCCCGTCGGGCCGCATGCCCGGACGCTGGGGGCTCGGCATCGCCGTCGGCTGGACCGCGCTCTCGCTCGCCGTGGCCACGCTGCTCGGGCCCTGGGGCTTCGGCGCCGCGGTGCTCGGCCTCGTGCTCGCCTGGATGTACAGCGCACCGCCCTTCCGGCTCAAGGCCAACGGCTGGTGGGGCAACCTCGCCTGCGGGCTGAGCTACGAATCGCTGGCCTGGGCCACCGGCGCGGCCGTGATGGCGGGCGGCGCGATGCCCGATCCGCGCTCGCTCGGCCTGGCCCTGCTGTACGGACTGGGTGCACACGGGATCATGACGCTGAACGACTTCAAGGCCATCCAGGGCGACCGGCGGATGGGCATCCGCTCGCTGCCGGTGCAGCTCGGCGCCGACGGCGCGGCGCGCTTCGCCTGCTGGGCGATGGCGGTGCCCCAGGTCGTGGTGATCGGCCTGCTGCTCGCCTGGGACCGCCCGCTGCACGCGGCGGGCGTGGCCGGGCTGCTGGTCGGACAGTTCGTGCTGATGCGCTGGTTCGTCGCAAGGCCGATCAAGCGGGCCCTGCCGTACAGCGGCTTCGGCGTGCCGCTCTACGTGGCCGGCATGATGGTCGCGGCCTTCGCGCTGCGCTCGATCGGAGGGGCGTGATGGACGCGGACCGCTTCGGATGGGGCGGCATCGCGCGCCTGGGGCTGGTGCAGATGTCGCTCGGCGCGATCGTCGTGCTCACCACCTCGACGCTGAACCGCGTGATGGTCGTCGAGCTGGCGCTGCCCGCGCTGCTGCCCGGGCTGCTGGTCGGCGTGCACTACGCGATGCAGGGCCTGCGCCCGCGGATGGGCTTCGGCTCGGACGTCGGCGGCCGGCGCACGCCGTGGATCGTCGGCGGCATGGCCACGCTGGCCGCGGGCGGGGTCGCGGCGGCCGCGGCGACGGCACTGATGGCCACGCACGCCGTGCTCGGCATCGTGTGCGCGGTGCTCGCCTTCATGGTGATCGGCCTGGGCGTGTCGGCCTGCGGCACCTCGCTGCTGGTGCTGCTCGCCAAGCGCGTGATGCCCGAGCGGCGCGCCGCGGCGGCCACCACCGTGTGGCTGATGATGATCATGGGCTTCGCGATCACCGCGGGCATCGCCGGCAAGATGCTCGACCCGTACACGCCCGCGCGGCTGATCGCGGTGACCGCCACGGTGTCGGCCATCGCGATGACCGTCACGCTGCTGGCGCTCTGGGGCCTCGAGGGACGCGCCCGACAGGTCGCGGCGAGCGCCGACGACGCGCAGGCCAAGCCCCGATTCACCGAGGCGCTGGCGCAGGTCTGGGCCGAGCCCGCCGCCCGCCGCTTCACCTTGTTCGTCTTCGTGTCGATGCTCGCCTACAGCGCGCAGGACCTGATCCTCGAGCCCTTCTCGGGCGCGGTGTTCGGCTACACGCCGGGCGAGTCGACCGCGCTGTCGGGCGTGCAGCACGGCGGCGCCTTCGTGGGCATGCTGATCGCCGCGTTCGCGGGCAGCCGATTCGCGGGGCGCCAGCTCGGCACGCTGCGCGGCTGGACGATCGGCGGCTGCATCGCGTCGGCCCTCGTGCTGGTCGGACTCGCGCTCGCCGGTGCCGCGGGCGAAGGCGGCGGAGGCTGGCCGCTGCGCCCGATGGTGTTCGCGCTCGGTGTCTCGAACGGCGCCTTCGCGATCGCCGCGATCGCCTCGATGATGCGGCTGGCCGGCGAAGGCCGCGAGTCGCGCGAGGGCGTGCGCATGGGCCTGTGGGGCGCCGCGCAGGCCATCGCGTTCGGCATCGGCGGACTCGCCGGCGCCGCCGCCAGCGACGTCGCGCGCTGGCTCATCGGCTCGCCCGGCCCGGCGTACGCGTCGGTGTTCGCGCTCGAGGCCGCCCTCTTCGTCGTGTCGGCCTTCATGGCCGCACGCATCGGGCGCTCCGGCGCCGGCGAGTTCCGGATCGACCCCACCGAGTCCGTGCGCGGAGCCCCCGCGCCGCTCGGCGACTACCGCGTCGCGAGCGCGGAGAGAGGATGACTCAGATGGATCAGATCGAGACCTTCGACGTGGTGGTGGTCGGCGGCGGGCCCTCGGGCGCGACCGCCGCGCAGGAGCTCGCGGCCAAGGGCCGCAGCGTGCTGCTGCTCGACCGCGCGGGTCGGGTCAAGCCCTGCGGCGGCGCGGTGCCCCCCCGGCTGATCAAGGACTACGCCATCCCCGACGAGCAGCTCGTGGCGCGCGCCACCAGCGCGCGGATGGTGTCGCCGGCCGGCAAGAACGTGGACATCCCCATCGAGGGCGGCTTCGTCGGCATGGTCGACCGCGATCGCTTCGACGAGTTCCTGCGCGTGCGGGCCGCCCAGGCGGGCGCGGTGCGCCGCACCGGCGTGTTCGAGCGGCTCGAGCGCGACCCGGACGGCGTCGCCGTCATCCACTACCGGCTGCGCGAGACGCCGCGCCTGGGCGAGGGCACGCCCGCCCGCGTGCGCGCCCGCACGGTCATCGGCGCGGACGGCGCGAACTCGGGCGTCGCGCGGCAGGCCGTGCCCGGCGCGGACCGCGGCAAGTTCGTCTTCGCGTACCACGAGATCGTCGCGGTGCCCGAGACGCTGCCCGCGGACTACGACGCCGGGCGCTGCGACGTCTGGTACCAGGGCAAGCTCTCGCCCGACTTCTACGGCTGGGTGTTCCCGCACGGCGAGACGCTCAGCATCGGCACCGGCAGCGCCGACAAGGGCTTCTCGCTGCGCGCCGCCACCGGCGAACTTCGCGAGAAGGTCGGCCTGCACACTGCGCGCACGCTGCGCCGCGAGGGCGCGCCGCTGCCGATGAAGCCCCTGCCGCGCTGGGACAACGGCCGCGATGTCGTGCTCGCCGGCGACGCCGCGGGTGTGGTCGCGCCCGCCTCCGGCGAGGGCATCTACTACGCGATGGTCTGCGGCACCTACGCCGCCGACGCCGTCCACCAGCTGCTCGAGACCGGCGACGCCCGCGTGCTC
>RPRK01000280.1 GCA_003818495.1 Burkholderiales bacterium | reverse complement strand
GCGACGCCTCGATGCGGGCGACCGCCGAGCGGGCGTCGTCCGCCTCCTTCTGGCTGATCGCGCGCTGCTCGGCGAGCGGCCCGGTGCGGGCCGCCTCGCGGCGGGCCTGCTCGAGGATGGCGGTCTCCTGCGCGAGGGCGGCGCGGGCCTGCTCGAGCGCGATCTGGAATGGTGCCGGATCGATCCGGTACAGCGGCGCCCCCGCCTTGACCACCTCGCCCTCGCGGAACAGCTGCTGCTGCAGCACGCCGGTCACGCGGGCCCGGACCTCGACTTCGCGCGAGCCCTCGGTCTGGCCGACCGCTTCGATGGTGATCGGCACCTTGCGCGGCACCGCCTCCACGACCGTCACCGGCATCGCGGGCGGCGGACCGCCCGCACCCGGTGCCCCGCCCGGGCCCTTGGTTCCGGCGGCGGGCGCACCGCCCTGCGCGCTCGCGCCCCGGTCACCGCAGCCGACGGCGAGCACGGCGAAGGCGGTGAGCGCCGCGGCCGCGAGCCGGCGGACTGGCTCGCCACGACGTCGGGACGCGGCGGGCTCGCCGCCCGGCCGGACAGGGGGCACGGACGCCGGCACGGAGCACGGCACGGCGGCCGCCGCGGCGTGGGCCGCGACGCATCGGGTCGGCCGACCCGGTTCGGACTGGTGCATGGGGCTGACCTGGAAAGGAGACGGAGCAAGGCACGCGGCACATCGCTCGGCCCGCGCCGACCCGTGGGGTCGGCGTGTCCGGCGCGCGCTCGGGACGCGGCTCATCTGACCTTCCGGCCGCGATCCGGCATTCTAGCCGGAGCTTTCCGAAGCCGGCGCGGCGAAGCCGGGCGGAGCGCCGATTGCGGTACCCTTGCCGCAGACCCGCCCCGACGGGTCCGGATGGAGACATGTTCGACCGACATTTCCGACACTGGCCGCCAGGCACGCCCAGGACCCTCTCGATACCGGCCACCACGCTCGGCTTCAACCTCCAGGTCAGCGCCGCGCGCCACCCCGGAAAGGCCGCGCTCTTCTACTACGGCCGGTCGATCCCCTACGCCGAGCTCGAGCGCGAGGTCGAGGCGCTGGCCGGCTGGCTGCAGCGCGTCGCGGGCGTCGGACGCGGCGACCGCGTCGTGCTCGACGTGCAGAACAGTCCGCAGTTCGTGATCGGCTACTACGCGATCCTGCGCGCCGACGCGGCGGTCGTGCCGGTCAACCCGATGCTGCGCACCGACGAGCTGCGCTACCTGTGCGAGGACAGCGGCGCGCGGGTCGCGATCTTCGGCCAGGAGCTGCTCGAGGCGTGGCGGCCCTTGCTCGGAGCCACGGTCACCCACGCGGTGGTCGCCGCCTACTCCGACTACCTGCCCGAGTCGCCCGACCCCGCACTCGCCGACATCGTGCTGCCCGACGCGGTCCGCGCCCCGCGGGCCCCGATCGGTCCGGCCGACGTCGCCGCCGGCGTCGAGGCCTGGTCGGCCGCGCTCGCCGCCGGCCACGCGCCCGCGCCGCAGCAGGCCGGGCCCGACGACCTCGCCGTGCTGCCCTACACCTCCGGCACCACCGGCCACCCGAAGGGCTGCATCCACACCCATCGCACGGTGATGAGCACCACCGTGGTCGCGAGCGCGTGGTCGGGCGCGTCGCCCGACCTGGTGCAGCTGGCGGTCCTGCCGATGTTCCACGTGACCGGCATGCAGGGCGGCATGAACGCGCCGATCTTCCAGGGCGTGACGATCGTGCTGATGTCGCGCTGGGACCGCGAGGCCTGCGTGCGGCTGATCGAGCGGTGCCGGATCACGAACATCACCGGCATCACCGCGATGATCGTCGACCTGCTCAACACGCCCGGCCTGGAGTCGCGCGACCTGACGTCGCTGCTGCGGATCGGAGGCGGCGGCGCCGCGATGCCCGACGCGGTGGCGCAGCGCCTCGAGCGGCTGATCGGACTGCCGTTCATCGAAGGCTACGGCCTGACCGAGACGATCGCCCCGACGCACACCAACCCGATGCACCGGCCGAAGCGCCAGTGCGCGGGCATCCCGATCTTCAACACCGACGCGCGCGTGCTCGACGTCGAGACCGGCGCCGAGCGCGGTCCGGGCGAGACCGGCGAGATCGTGGTCAGCGGGCCGCAGGTCTTCAAGGGCTACTGGAACAATCCTGACGCCGACGCGTCCGTGTTCCTCGAGCTCGACGGCAAGCGCTTCTTCCGCACCGGCGACCTCGGGCACTACGACGAGGACGGCTACTTCTTCATCACCGATCGCCTCAAGCGGATGATCAACGCGTCCGGCTTCAAGGTCTGGCCGGCCGAGGTCGAGGCGATGCTGTTCGCCCATCCCGACGTGTCGGAGGCCTGCGTGATCGCGAGCCGGGACGACAAGCGCGGCGAGACGGTGAAGGCGGTGATCGTGCCGCGCCCGCACGCCCGCGACCGCGTGGCGACCGAGGCTGGCGCCGCCGCCTTCGCCGACGAGATCATCGAGTGGTCGCGGCAGAAGATGGCGGCCTACAAGGTGCCGCGGCGCGTCGAGTTCGTGGAGTCGCTGCCGAAGACCGGCACCGGCAAGGTATTCTGGAGAACGCTGCAGGAGGCAGAGGACAAGAAATGGACCTGAACTATTCACCCGAGGAAGCGGCCTTCCGCGACGAAGTGCGCGGCTGGCTCAAGGACAACCTGCCCGAGGACCTGCGCCGCAAGACGGCCGCCGGCGACCACCTCGACAAGGACGACCTGCTGCGCTGGCACAGGATCCTGGCGAAGAAGGGCTGGGTCGCGCCGGCCTGGCCCGAGGAGTGGGGCGGCCCGGGCTGGAACGTCACCCAGCGCTACATCTTCGAGGAGGAGTGCGGCCTGGCCGGCACGCCGCCGATCGTCGCCTTCGGCGTCACGATGTGCGCGCAGGTGCTGCTGAAGTTCGGCTCGCCCGAGCAGAAGAAGCGCCACCTGCCGGCGATCTACAACGGCGACGTGTTCTGGGTCCAGGGCTACTCCGAGCCGGGCTCGGGCTCCGACCTCGCGTCGCTCAAGACCCGCGCCGACCGCCGCGGCGACAAGTACGTCGTCAACGGCCAGAAGATCTGGACCACGCTCGGCCAGTACGGCGACTGGATCTTCTGCCTGGTGCGGACCGACTTCGAGTCGAAGATCCGCCAGGAGGGCATCAGCTTCCTGCTGATCGACATGAAGACCCCCGGCATCACCGTGCGCCCGCTGATCCTGATGGACGGCGGCCACGAGGTGAACGAGGTGTTCTTCGACAACGTCGAGGTACCGGTCGAGAACCTCGTGCACGAGGAGGGCAAGGGCTGGACGGTGGCCAAGTACCTGCTCGGCCACGAGCGCCTGAACACCGGCCGCATCGGCGGCTCCAAGCGCGAACTGGTGCGTCTCAAGGCCTTCGCCGCCGAGCAGACCGACGGCCACGGCCGCCGCCTGATCGACGACCCGCGCTTTCGCGACAAGCTCACCCGCGTCGAGGTCGAGCTGATGGCGCTCGAGATCACCAACCTGCGCTTCCTCGACGCGATGCGCGGCGGCAAGCCGCCGGGCGCCGACGTGTCGATGCTCAAGATCCGCGGCACCGAGATCCAGCAGGCGCTGACCGAGCTGATGATGCAGGCGGCGGGACCGATGGCCGCGCCGTTCAAGCCGACCGGCCCGCAGGACGCCGGCGACTTCGACGACGTGCTCGCGCACCTCGCGCCGCGCTACGCCAACTACCGCAAGACCAGCATCTACGCCGGATCCAACGAGATCCAGCGCAACATCATCGCCAAGGCGACCCTGGGGCTCTGACCATGGATTTCGAACTCAGCGAAGAGCAGCGGCAACTGGCCGACTCGGTCGGGCGATACCTCGCCGACCACTACGACTTCGAGAGCCGCAAGAAGATCGTCCACTCCGACAGCGGCGCGAGCGACGCGGTGTGGAAACAGCTCGCCGAGCTCGGCGTGCTGTCGATCCCGTTCTCCGAGGCCGCCGGCGGCTTCGGCGGCGGCGCCGTCGACATGATGAGCGCGATGCAGTCGATCGGTCAGGCACTGGTCGTCGAGCCGGTGCTCGCCACCGTGCTCGCCGGCCGCCTGATCGACCGCGCGGGCAGCGCCTCGCAGCGCGAGGAGATCCTGCCGCAGGTAGTCGACGGCACGCGCCGGCTCGCCTTCGCGCACACCGAGGACGGCGGACGCTACCGGCTCGACCACGTGTCGGCCACGGCCGCCAAGGCCGGCGACGGCTGGGTGCTGAACGGCCTGAAGCGGGTCGTGCTCGGCGCGCCGCAGGCGGACCTGATGGTGGTCTCGGCCCGCACCTCGGGCTCGCCCGACGACGCGCACGGCATCTCGCTGTTCATCGTCGCGGCGAACGCGAAAGGCGTGACCACCACGCCCTACCGCAACATCGACAACCAGCGCGCGGCCGACGTGAAGCTCGACGGCGTGCAGGTGCGGGCCGACGCCCTCGTCGGTGCCGAGGGCGGGGCGCTGGCGACGATCGAGGAGGCGGTGGACTTCGCCACCGCGCTGCAGTGTGCCGAGGCGGTCGGTGCGATGCAGTTCGCCAACGACACGACGCTCGAGTACCTGAAGACGCGCAAGCAGTTCGGTGCGCCGATCGGTACCTTCCAGGCCCTGCAGCACCGGATGGTCGAGATGTTCGTCTCGGTCGAGCAGGCCCGGTCGATGAGCTACCTGGTGTGCTCGCGCGTGGACAGCGCCACCGATGCCACCGAGCGGGCGCGCATCGTGTCGGCGGCGAAGATCAAGATCGCCGATGCCTGCCGGCAGGTCTCGCAGGAATCGATCCAGCTGCACGGCGGCATGGGCATGACCGAGGAGATGAAGGTGTCGCACACCTTCCGCCGCCTCACCATGATCGCGCAGCAGTTCGGCGACGCGGACCACCACCTCGATCGGTTCGCGGCGCTGGACGCGGCCTGATCCCGGCCGCACCCGGCGCGGCCCGTTCCCGGCCGCGTCCGGCGCGGCCTCGTCGATTCGCGGCGGCGGGCTCGGCCCGCCGCGTCCGCACCGGGCACCGGCCCGGCGTCCGCCCGAGGGGCGGCGCCGGGCCGCGTCGTTCCGGGCGTGCGGAATTGGCATCGTGCGGGCCCTCCGGCTACAGTGGATCGATTCCGATCCGACCGACGAGCCCGCCGTGAACGCTTCACCGATCGCACGCACCTCCCTGGGCACGCTGCGCGGCGCCGCCGAGGGCGAGGTCCAGGTCTTTCGCGGCGTGCCCTATGCCGCGCCGCCGGTCGGGCCGCTGCGGTTCCAGCCGCCGCGTCCCGCCGCGCCCTGGACCGGCGAGCGCGACGCCACCCGCGACGGCCCGATCCCGCCGCAGCCGCCGTCGCGGCTGCGCGCCGCGATGGGCGACTTCGACCTGCCGCAGTCCGAGGACTGCCTGACGCTGACGATCACCACGCCCGCGGCCGACGGCGCCAGGCGGCCGGTGATGGTCTTCCTGCACGGCGGCGCGTTCTGGACCGGCGCGGG
>RPRK01000279.1 GCA_003818495.1 Burkholderiales bacterium | reverse complement strand
GCAGACGCGGCCGCTGGTCGACTACTACTCGCAATGGGCCGCGACCGGGGATGCCCGCGCGCCCCGGTACCGCAAGATCGCCGGCATCGGCGCGGTCGAGACGATCCGCGACCGGGCCTTCGCCGCACTGGTCTGATCGGGCGGGCGCCGACGGCGCCCGCCGCTCCGGCCCGGGCCGCTCGCGGGCGGCCGTTCGCCGCCCTCCGCCTCATCCCCCACCCGCCTCCCCGCCCTGAGTCGCCCGCCGCTGCGGCGACATCGGCGGCGAGCGCGCGCGTCGGTGCGCCCCCTTTCCGCGAACTCCTTGCTTTCGGAATGGGTATTCGGTGAAGATCGATCGGACTCGGGTGGGCGGGAGCGAGTCGTGCCCTCCGGGTCAACGACGACTACTACACACAGGAGACGCACCCATGAGTGGAGCCACTTCCACCGCCGTCTGGTTCGCGCTCGCTTGCGGCGCACTGGCGGTGCTGTACGGCATCGTGTCGAGTCGCTGGATCCTGGGGCTCGACGCCGGCAACGCGAAGATGCAGGAGATCGCCGCGGCGATCCAGCAGGGTGCGAAGGCCTACCTGAACCGTCAGTACCGCACGATCGGCATCGTCGGTGTCGTCCTGTTCGTGCTGATCTTCTTCGTGCCGGGCCTCGGCGCGACCACCGCCCTCGGCTTCGCGATCGGCGCGATCCTGTCGGGCGCCGCGGGCTACATCGGCATGAACGTCTCGGTGAAGGCGAACGTGCGCACCGCGCAGGCCGCCACGCGCGGCCTGAACGAGGCGCTCACCGTCGCGTTCCGCGGCGGCGCGATCACCGGCATGCTGGTGGTGGGCCTGGGACTGCTGGGCGTCGCCGGATTCTTCGTGTGGCTCGGCGGCCTGAACGCCACGCCCGAAGGCCTGCACGACGTCATCAAGCCGCTGATCGGCCTGGCCTTCGGCTCGTCGCTGATCTCGATCTTCGCGCGGCTGGGCGGCGGCATCTTCACCAAGGGGGCCGACGTCGGCGCCGACCTGGTGGGCAAGGTCGAGGCGGGCATCCCCGAGGACGATCCGCGCAACCCCGCCGTGATCGCCGACAACGTCGGCGACAACGTCGGCGACTGCGCCGGCATGGCGGCCGACCTGTTCGAGACCTACGCGGTGACGCTGATCGCGACGATGCTGCTCGGCGCGCTGATGCTGACCAACGCGCCGCTGGCCGCGGCCACCTACCCGCTCGCGCTCGGCGGCTTCGCGATCATCGCGTCGATCGTCGGCTGCGCGTTCGTCAAGGCGACGCCCGGCAAGAAGATCATGAGCGCCCTGTACCGCGGCCTGATCGTCGCGGGCGTGATGGGGCTCGTCGCCTTCTACCCGATCACGGCGTGGCTGATCCCGGACAACGCGCTCGGCGGCACGGGCGCGGTGATGAAGATCTACCTGGCGGCGGTGGTGGGCCTCGCGCTCACGGGGCTGCTGGTCTGGGTCACCGAGTACTACACCGGCACGGAGTACAAGCCGGTGCGCTACGTCGCGGCCGCGTCCGAGACGGGGCACGGCACGAACATCATCGCGGGCCTCGCGGTCTCGATGAAGTCGACCGCCTGGCCGGTGCTGATGGTCTGTGCGGCGATCATGGTGTCCTTCAACCTCGCGGGCCTCTACGGCATCGCGATCGCGGCGACCTCGATGCTGTCGATGGCCGGCATCATCGTCGCGCTCGACGCCTACGGCCCGATCACCGACAACGCCGGCGGCATCGCCGAGATGGCGGGCATGCCCGAGTCGGTGCGCGACATCACCGACCCGCTCGACGCGGTGGGCAACACCACGAAGGCGGTGACCAAGGGCTATGCGATCGGCTCGGCGGCGCTCGCCGCGCTGGTCCTGTTCGCCGACTACACGCACGCGCTCGAGTCGGCCGGCAAGGCGGTGAACTTCGACCTGTCGAACCACATGGTGATCGTCGGCCTGTTCATCGGCGGCCTGGTGCCCTACCTGTTCGGCGCCATGGCGATGGAGGCCGTGGGCCGGGCCGCGGGCTCGGTGGTGGTCGAGGTGCGCCGCCAGTTCCGCGAGATCAAGGGGATCATGGAAGGCACGGCGAAGCCGGACTACAGCCGCGCGGTCGACATGCTGACCACCTCCGCGATCAAGGAGATGATCGTCCCGTCGCTGCTTCCCGTGGTCGTGCCGATCCTGGTGGGCGTATTCCTGGGACCGGAGGCGCTCGGCGGCCTGCTGATGGGCACGATCGTCACCGGCCTGTTCGTGGCGATCTCGATGTGCACCGGCGGCGGCGCGTGGGACAACGCGAAGAAGTACATCGAGGAAGGCCACCACGGCGGCAAGGGCAGCGACGCGCACAAGGCCGCGGTGACCGGCGACACCGTCGGCGACCCGTACAAGGACACGGCCGGCCCGGCGGTGAACCCGCTGATCAAGATCATCAACATCGTCGCGCTGCTGCTGGTGCCGGTGATCGGCGGCCCGGGCACGCCGCCGGTCAAGGCGCACTCGGCGGCGCCGGCCGCGGTGGTCGCCCCGGCACCGGCCGCAGCCCCGGCACCGGCCGCGACGCCGGCGGCCGCGCCGCGTCCCGACACCGCGAAGATCTACTTCGAGAGCGGTGCCACCGCCGCGCCCGCCGAGGCCGCGGCGGCTGTCGCGAAGATCGTGGAATGGGCGAAGGCCTCGCCGGATGCGAAGATCGCGGTCTCGGGCTTCCACGACAGCACCGGCAACGCCGAGCAGAACGCGGAGCTGGCCAAGGGCCGCGCGAAGATGGTCGTCGACCTGCTGACGTCGAACGGCATCGCCGCGGACCGGCTGGTGATGCAGAAGCCCGTCCAGATGGACGCCGGCGACGGGCGCGAAGCGCGCCGCGTCGAGGTGTCCGCGACACCCTGACCCTACAGAGGACGTTTCGATGCAATTCAAGGACACCGTAGTCATCGTCACCGGCGGCGCGTCGGGCCTGGGCGGCGCGACTGCCGACGCGATCGTCGCCGGCGGCGGCAAGGTCGTGATCGCCGACGTCAACGCAGCGCTCGGCGACGAGAAGGTCCGTGCGCTCGGCGCGGCGGCGAAGTTCGTCAAGTGCGACGTGACCTCCGAGACCGACGGCCAGGCGGTGGTGGACGCGGCGCTCGCGTTCGGCAACCTGCGCGGGCTGGTGAACTGCGCGGGCATCGGCACGCCCGGCAAGACCGTCGGCAAGGACGGTCCGATGAAGCTGGGCGACTTCACGCGCGTCGTCACCGTCAACCTGATCGGCACGTTCAACATGATCCGGCTGGCAGCGGGCGCGATGGTGAAGAACGAGCCGTCGGCCGAGGGCGAGCGGGGCGTCATCGTCAGCACCGCGTCGGTCGCGGCCTACGACGGCCAGATCGGCCAGGCCGCCTACTCGGCGTCCAAGGGCGGCATCGTCGGCATGACGCTGCCGATCGCCCGCGACCTGGCCCGCGACGGCGTGCGCGTCGTCACGATCGCGCCGGGCCTGTTCCTCACGCCGCTGCTGCTGGGGCTGCCCCAGGAGGCGCAGGACTCGCTGGGCAGGCAGGTGCCCTTCCCCTCGCGGCTGGGCCGTCCGCCCGAGTACGCGCAGCTCGTGCAGCAGATCTTCGAGAACACGATGCTCAACGGCGAAGTGATCCGCCTCGACGGCGCGATCCGGATGGCGCCGCGCTGAGCCGGAACGGGCCATGCCCGAGGTCTCGCAGATCGCCTTCTTCGTCGCGGCCGCGGGCGTGCTCGCCATCACGCCCGGGCCCGGCATCTTCTACGTCGCGGCCAGAACGCTGGCAGGCGGGCGGGCCGAAGGCGTCGCCTCGAGTTTCGGCACGGGGCTGGGCGGACTGTTCCATGTCCTGGCGGGCGCCCTCGGCGTCTCCGCCCTGGTGATGGCGAGCGCGGAGCTGTTCACCGTGCTGAAGGTGCTCGGTGCCCTCTACCTCGCGTGGCTCGGTGTCCGGACGATCCTCGGCGCGCGCGGGATCGGCGCCCTGGCCGCGCTCGGCGCCGACGCGTCGCCCGCGGTCGGGACGCGGCGCGCGTTCCGCGAGGGCATGTGGGTCGAGGCGCTCAATCCGAAGACCGCCGCGTTCTTCCTGGCCTTCATCCCGCAGTTCGTCGATCCGGCGGCCGGCAGCGTCCCGCTGCAGTTCATCGCGCTCGGCCTGGTCTCCGTCGCCCTCAACACCGGTGTCGACGTGGTGGTGGCGTTCGGCGCGGACCGGGTCCGCAAGAAGGCGGTCGACCATCCCGACCGGGTCCGGCGACTGCAGCAGGCCTCCGGAGGCGCGATGCTGGCGCTCGGCGTCGGCCTGCTGTTCGCCCGGCGACCGGCCGCCTAGGCTCGTCGCTCGCGGCCACGCCGCTCGGACGGCCCCGGCAGTTGCCGCGTCAGACCGTCGCGCCGGCCTCCAGCCAGCGTCCGAGCGCGAGCACCGAGGCATCGGCATCGCGAGCGCCGACCACCTGCATCGACGCCGGCAGCCCGTCCGCCGTGCCCATCGGCAGCGAGAGCGTCGGCAGGCCGACGAAGCTGAACGCGAGCGTCTGGCCGAGCACCGCTTCGCGGGTGCTCAGCGTTCCGCCCTCGACCTGCACCTCGAGCTGCCCGCGCGCGGGCGGCGGCACCGCGCTGGTGGGGAGCACCATCGCATCGTGATCGCGCAGGACCGCGTCGAGCTCGCCGCGCAGCAGCTCGCGCTCGCGCATCGCATCGAGATAGACCTGGGTGAGCTGCTTCGCGCCGTCGCGCATCGGCGCGAGCACCGCCTCGGAGAAGCCTTCGCCGCCGGCCGCGAGCACCGCCCGGTGCACGAACGCCGCCTCGGCACGGACGATCGCGGTGTAGGGCGCGAGCGCGCGCGACAGCGCGGGCACGTCGACCTCGACCACGTCCGCATGCGCGCGCAGACCGGCGATCCGTGCGTCGAACCAGGCGCGGGTGGCCGGATGCAGCCGCCCCTTGAGCCACGCGGCCGGCACCGCGAGACGCGGGCGCCGCGCCACGGCGCCGTGGTCGGTGCGACGGCCGGCCATCACTTCGTACAGCACTGCCGCGTCGTCGACCGAGCGCGTCAGCGGGCCGGCGTGATCGCAGGTCCAGGACAGGTGCAGCGCACCGGCCAGCGGAATGGCGCCGAAGCTCGGCTTGAAGCCGACCACCCCGCAGAACGCGGCCGGAATCCGCACCGAACCGCCGGTGTCGCTGCCCAGCCCCGCGAAGCCGATGCCGACGGCGGTGGCCACGCCCGCGCCGCTCGAGGACCCCCCCGCCTGGCGCGACGGATCGACCGGGTTCTTCACGTCGCCGGTCCAGGCGTTCTCGCCGGTCGCGCCGAGCGCGATCTCGTGCATGTTCGTCTTCGCGAACGGCAGCGCGCCCGCGGCGCGCATCCGCGCGACGGCGACCGATTCGCCGCCGAGGGCGGGCAGCGTCGCCCGCGTGCCGCCGGCGGTGGGCATCCCCGCCACCTCGTAGAGGTCCTTGATCGTCAGCGGCACGCCGTGCAGCGGCCCGAGCGGTGCGCCGGAGCGCGCCTGCGCATCGAGCGCGTCGGCCGCGCGGGCGGCCG
>RPRK01000278.1 GCA_003818495.1 Burkholderiales bacterium | reverse complement strand
TCGGCTTGCCGATCCTCGCGGTCGCTGCGGCCCTGGTCTGGCTCAGTCCGGGCTCGCTGCTCACGCGGCTCTACATGGCCGTCGCCTTCATGGCGGTCACCGCGCTGCAGATCCAGGTCGCGCGCGGCCTGACCGACCTGCACTTCGGCGTCTTCGTCAGCCTCGCCTTCCTGCTCGCCTACCGCGACTGGAAGCCGATCGTCGCGGCGGCCGTCACGATCGCGCTGCACCACGCGGGCTTCAACCAGCTCCAGTCGATGGGGTGGGGCACGATCTGCTTCACCGAGCCGAGCTGGGCGATGGTGGCGATGCACGCGTCCTATGTGGTCGTGCAGAGCGCGCTGCAGGTCGTCATGGCGCGACGCCTGGAGCACGACGCGCGTCTCGGCGCCGAACTCGCCCGCGTCACCGAGTCGATGCAGGGCGCCGGCGGAACGCTGCGGCTCGATCTCTCGGACGTGCAGGTCGACACCCCGCTCGGACGCGACCTGCACGGTGCGCTGACGCGGATCGGCGCGACGCTGCGCGAGGTCGCGGTCTCGGCCGAGTCCGTGCGGACCGCGTCGGTCGAGATCGCGCAGGGCAACAGCGACCTGTCGGTGCGCACCGAGCAGACCTCGGCGAACCTGCAGCGCGCCGCCTCGTCGATGGAGGAGCTGTCGGCGACGATCCGCCAGACCGCCGATCACTCCGAGCAGGCGGACCGGCTGTCGTCGGTCGCCTCCGAGGTCGCCGTCCGCGGCGGTCAGGCCGTCGAGCAGGTGGTGGCCACGATGGCCGGCATCACCGAGAGCAGCCGCAAGATCGCGGACATCATCGGAGTGATCGACGGCATCGCCTTCCAGACCAACATCCTGGCGCTGAACGCGGCGGTCGAGGCCGCGCGTGCCGGCGAGCAGGGCCGCGGCTTCGCGGTGGTGGCGAGCGAGGTGCGCACGCTCGCCCAGCGCAGCGCCGATGCCGCCCGCGAGATCAAGTCGCTGATCGAGGACTCGGTCAGCCGGGTCGAGCAGGGCTCGCGGCTGGTCGGCGAGGCCGGCTCGACGATGGGCCGCATCGTCGACTCGGTGCGCGAGACCGGCGTGCTGATCGGCGAGATCACCCGTGCCGCGAACGAGCAGAGCGCCGGGGTCGGCCTGGTCAACGAGTCCGTCGGCGAGCTCGACGGCATGACGCAGCAGAACGCCGCGCTGGTCGAGGAGAGCGCCGCCGCGGCGCTGAGCCTGAAGGACCAGGCCGAGCGGCTCGCGGCCGCGGTCTCCCAGTTCGAGTTCGCGCGCCGCTGACCGCGGGACCGCTCAGCCGCGGGCGCCGACCAGCGCGGCCACCAGCTCCGTCGTGGAGCAGGGCTTCGGCAGCAGCAGGAAGCCGCCCTCGTCCGAAGCCCGGTGCACCTCGGTGATGTAGCCGGTCATCAGCACCACGCGCAGCATCGGATGGGTGCGCCGCAGGTGGACGGCGAGCTGCGCGCCGTCGAATGCCCCGGGCATCGCGATGTCGGCGAGCACCACGTCCGGCACCACGCCGGCATCGATCATCTCGAGCGCGGTCTCGGCATCGCCGGCGTGCTCGACCGACCACCCGAAACTGCGCAGCAGCGCCCCGGTGGCCGCCGCGACCTCGTCGTTGTCCTCGACCAGCAGCACGCTGCGCGCTTCGGCGGGCGTCGCGGTGTCGGGGCTGCGGACGGTGTCGTGCACGACGGGCTCCGGATGCGCTGGGAGGCGACCGATGATGGGCGCCGTGCCGGGTTGTCGGCAGTGGGGGAATCCGCAAGCTCCAACGGACGATGGGCATCGTCCTACGACGGTCCGATCGAGCGACCGAAATGCGAGTGCGAGGCGGTTGCGGGTCCGCGCACGCCCGTGCGGGTCAGGTCGGGCGCAGCCGCGCGCCGCACAATGGTGGCACCGCGTCTTCAGCCGTCCCCACACCGCTTGCCTTCGGCTCCGCCCCACCGCGCGTACGACTTCGCCGGCTTTCGCTTCGACGCATCCGTCGGCCTGTCGCGCTCCGGTCGGGAGATCCCGCTCGCGCCGACACCGATGCGCGTGCTCGCGGCACTGCTCGAGGCGGAGGGACGGTTCGTGCCGCGCGAGGCGGTGGTGCGGGCCGGATGGCCCGGCCGTGCGGCGTCCGACGACAGCATCTCCCGGTCCGTCTACCTGATGCGCCGGGCGTTGACCCATCCCGACGGACTCGAGATCGTCGAGACGGCGTACGGACGCGGATTCCGGCTGGCGGTCCCGGTCCGTCGGATCGACGGCGACCGTGCGCGCTCGGCGTTCGACAGGCTCGCCCAGGCAGGCCATGCGTCCGCCTTCGAGACCTGGACGGTCGCGCGCGAACTCGGTGCACGGGGTACGCCCCGCGACCTGACGGCGGCGCTGGACATCCTCGAGCAGGGGCTCGCCGTCCACCCGGCCTACGGGCCCGCCTGGACGCTGCTCGGGTTCCTGCGGCTCCTGCAGACCAACGTCGGCTGGATCCCTCCCCTCGACGGCGCCCGCCGGGCGCACGAGGCGGCGGCGCGGGCGCTCGCCCTCGACGCCGACGACATCGACGCGCTCGCGGTGCGCGGGTTCGTCCGCGTCGCGCTCGACTGGTCCGTGGCCGAGGGGTTCGCCGACCTGGAGCATGCGGTCGCGCTCGATCCGGGCCACTGGCTCGTCCATCACATGCGGGCGTGGGCGCTGGCGATCGCCGGGCGGCCCCGGGCGGCGCTCGAGGCGGCCCGCGAGGCACACGGCCTGAACCCGCTCGCCCCGCAGGCGGCGGCCATGGTCGCCACCTGCCTGTACTTCGGCGGCGGATCTCCCGGCGAGACGCGGCGCGCCGTCCGCGACCTGGCGGCCCGTCCCGGCGCGAACGCCACCACCTGGTCGATCGCGGCGGTCACGGCGTCGCTCTCGGCCGAGCACGACGAGGCCCTCGAGGCCTCGCTGCGGGCGCTCGAGACGGAGCCCCTCAGTGCGCCGATCCTGGCCACACGCGCCGACGTGCTCGCACGTGCCGGACGCGGCGGCGAGGCGCGCGCGGTCCTCGACGACCTCGACTCGAGCTGGCCGGCTGCCGCGGCCGAACTGCGGGCACCAGTCCATCTCGCGCTGGGGGACCGGCCCGCCGCCGTGCGCGCACTGTGCGACGGCGCCGGCCGGCGCGGCCTGCACGTCGGCCTGCTGCGGGCCGACCCCCGCCTCGGCGACCTGGTGCAGGACCCCGCGCTCGCCGATCTCTGGCGCCCCCTGCACGGGTGCTGAGCCGCCCTTCGACAGCCGTCGTCCGGTTCGGTACGCTGGCGGACCCGGACCGAGGACCTGCACCATGACCGCCCGCCGCCGCTTCCTGTCGATCGCCGCCGGCACCCCTGCCGTCCTCGCACTGCCGAGAGCGTCCTGGGCGCAGTGGGCGCCCACTCGCGCGGTGACGGTCGTCGTGCCTTATCCCGCGGGAGGACCCACGGACATCCTCGCCCGCACGATCGGCGCCGAGCTCGCGAAGTCGCTCGGCCAGCCGGTGGTCGTCGAGAACGTGCCGGGCGGAGCCGGTTCCATCGGAACGCGACGCGTCGCCCAGGCGGCGGCCGACGGCCACACGCTGGTCTTCGGCACCAACCAGACCCATGCGACCAACATCTCGCTGCTCCCCCAGGGGGGCGGCTACGACCCGGTGAAGGACTTCGCGCCGGTGGCCGGCCTGGCCGACCTGCAGCATCTGGTCGTCGTCGGACCGGACGTCGCGGCGAAGACCGCAGCCGACCTGGTGGCCCTCGCGAAGCGGGACCCGGGCAAGCTGACCGCCGGGTCGACCGGCCCCGGCTCGGCCTCCCATCTCGCGCTCGAACTCTTCAAGGTCCGCACCGGCACCGACATCGCGCACGTGCCGTACAAGGGGTCCGCGCCGCTCCTGACCGACCTGCTGGGCGGCCACGTGAACCTGAGCTTCGCGACGACGCCGACGGTGCTCGCGCAGATCCAGTCGGGCAAGCTGCGCGCGATCGCGGTGGCCTCGCCGAACCGCTCCCCCTACCTCCCCGACGTGCCGACGCTGGCCGAGGCCGGCGTGCGCGGCGTCGAGGCCGACGCCTGGCTCGCGATGTTCGCGCCGGCGGGGGTGCCGGCGCCTGCGCTCGCCCGGCTTCGCGAGGCGACCCTCGAGGCGATGAAGCAGCCGGCGGTCCGCGAGACGCTGACCAAGAGCGGCATGACCCCGAACGCCCGCGACGGCGCGGCCTTCGCGGGGTTCGTGCGGGAGGACGTGGCGCGCTGGGCGGAGGTCGTCCGGGTGGCGAACGTCAAGGCGGAGTAAGCGACCGCTCTCGCTCGGATCCTTGTTTAGGAAGGCGGACGCCTTGCCGCCTCAGGTTCCCGCCTGCACGACCCCCCGCCGGATCTGGTCGAGCTCGATCGATTCGAACAGGGCCTTGAAGTTGCCCTCGCCGAAGCCTTCGTCGCCCTTCCTCTGGATGATCTCGAAGAAGATCGGCCCGATCACCGTCTTCGTGAAGATCTGCAGCAGCAGCCCGCCGGTCGGGCCGCCGTCGAGCAGCACCCGGTTCTTCGCCATCCGCGCGACGTCCTGTCCGTGGCCGGGCAGTCGCGTGTCGATCAGCTCGTAGTAGGTGTCCGGGGTGTCGAGGAAGCTCACGCCCTCGACCCGCAGGCGCTCCACGGTCGCGAAGATGTCGTCGGTGCCGAGCGCGATGTGCTGGATGCCCTCGCCGTGGTACTGGTCGAGGTACTCCTGGATCTGTCCGCCGCCGGTGCCGGTCCCTTCCTCGTTGATCGGGATGCGGATCTTCCCGCAGGGCGAGGTCATCGCCTTCGACTTCACGCCAGTGACCTTGCCCTCGATGTCGAAGTAGCGCACCTCCCGGAACTCGAACAGACGCTCGTAGAACGCCGACCACTCGGCCATCCGCCCTCGGTGAACGTTGTGCGTGAGGTGGTCGACGTAGGTGAGGCCCGCGCCCGGGTGCTCGATGTCGGCATCGCCGATCGGCTCGAAGTCGACGTCGTAGATCGAGATGTCGCCCACGCCGCCGCTGCGGCCGTTCTTGCCGCGCCACCGGTCCACCAGGTAGATCAGCGAGTCGCCGATGCCCTTGATCGCGGGGATGTTCAGCTCCATCGGGCCCGAGCGCGAGTCGAAGCCCCAGGCGCCGAGATCCAGCGCCCGCTTGTACGCGGCCCCGGCGTCCTGCACCCGGAAGGCGATCGCGCAGATCGACGGGCCGTGGATCCGCGCGAAGCGCTGGGCGAACGAATCCGGCTCGGCGTTCACGATGAAGTTGACCTGCCCCTGCCGGTACAGCGTCACGCGCTTGGTGCGGTGGCGGGCGACGGCCTTGAAGCCCATCTGCTCGAACACCGCGCCCATCGCGGCGGGGTCGGGCGCGGCGTACTCGATGAACTCGAAGCCGTCTGTGCCCATCGGGTTGGCCCAGGCGGAGGTCGTCGTGGCGTTCATGGTGCGGTCTCCTCGATGCCCGTCGGCGCGCGGGTGCGCCGCCTCGGCGGATCGGACCATTCTAGGCATCCGGCGCGCCAGCCGATTGCGTCCGGATGG
>RPRK01000277.1 GCA_003818495.1 Burkholderiales bacterium | reverse complement strand
GGTGCTCGACGGGTGAAGTCCGGCCGCAGGCCGGACTTCAGGGCCAAGCTGTTTGAACCCGCGAAGCGGGTGAGTTCTTGGCCCGGCCCGTCGGGCGCCTGCGCGAGACGGGGACCCCGGGCGAAGCCCGGGGTGCGGGCCTCGGAGGAAGCAACGGCCTGAAGGGCAGCGACGCCGCGCGCCACCCGTCGACCGAGCGACCACAGACCACAGAACGCCGACTGCCGACCGCCGACCGCGATCCCGAGCGCTCCGGTTGACCGCCCGGCGCTCCGTCGACCACCATCGCGGTTTCGGTCGACACGACCGCGAGCGACAACGGAGAGCGACGACATGGATGTGAAGGCGGCGGTGGCGTACGAGGCGGGCAAGCCCCTGGTCGTCGAGACCGTGCAGCTCGAGGGCCCGCGCGCCTTCGAGGTGCTGGTCGAGATCAGGGCGAGCGGGGTCTGCCACACCGACGAGTTCACCCGCAGCGGAGCCGACCCGGAAGGCCTGTTCCCGGCGATCTTCGGTCACGAGGGGGCGGGCGTCGTCGTCGACGTGGGCCCGGGCGTCACGTCGCTGAAGAAGGGCGATCACGTGATTCCGCTCTATACGCCCGAGTGCCGCCAGTGCAAGTCGTGCCTGTCGCGCAAGACGAACCTGTGCACCGCCATCCGCGCCACCCAGGGCAAGGGCGTGATGCCCGACGGCAGCAGCCGCTTCTCGATCGGCGGCAAGAAGATCCACCACTACATGGGCTGCTCGACGTTCTCGAACTACACGGTGCTGCCGGAGATCGCGCTCGCGAAGATCCGCGAGGACGCGCCCTTCGAGAAGGTCTGCTACATCGGCTGTGGCGTGACCACCGGCATCGGCGCGGTGATCAACACCGCCCAGGTCGAGCCGGGTGCCAACGTGGTGGTGTTCGGCCTGGGCGGCATCGGGCTGAACGTGCTGCAGGGCGCGCGCATGGTCGGCGCCAACATGATCATCGGCGTGGACCTCAACAACGACCGCAAGGCGATCGCCGAGAAGTTCGGCATGACGCACTTCGTCAATCCGAAGGAAGTCGGCGGCGATCTGGTCGCGCACCTGGTCGAGCTCACCGGCGGCGGCGCGGACTACTCGTTCGAGTGCATCGGCAATGTCGACGTGATGCGCCAGGCGCTCGAGTGCACGCACCGCGGCTGGGGCACCAGCATCATCATCGGCGTCGCCGGCGCGGGCCAGGAGATCAAGACCCGGCCGTTCCAGCTCGTCACCGGCCGCAACTGGCGCGGCACGGCGTTCGGCGGCGCGCGCGGACGCACCGACGTACCGAAGATCGTCGACTGGTACATGGACGGCAAGATCGACATCGACAGCCTGATCACCCACGTGATGCCGGTCGAGAAGATCAACGACGCCTTCGACCTGATGCACTCGGGCGAGTCGATCCGCTCGGTCGTGACCTTCTGATGACGCTGAAGAAGGTCTCGGAGGCGCGCTGCTTCGGCGGCGCGCAGCAGGTCTGGTCGCACGAGTCGGCGGCCACCGGCTGCACGATGCGCTTCGGCCTGTTCCTGCCGCCGCAGGCCGCGGCCGGGCGGGTGCCGGTGATGTGGTGGCTGTCGGGGCTCACCTGCACCGAGGAGAACTTCGTCGTGAAGGCCGGCGCGCAGCGCGTGGCGGCCGAGCTCGGCATCGCGCTCGTCGCGCCCGACACCAGCCCGCGCGGCGTGGAGCTGCCGGGCGATCGCGACAGCTGGGACTTCGGGCTGGGCGCGGGCTTCTATGTCGACGCGACGCGCGAGCCGTGGTCGCGGCACTACCGGATGCGCAGCTATGTCGTCGACGAGCTGCGTGCGCTGGTCGCCGGCGAGTTCCCGGTCGACGACGCGCGCACCGCGATGTCCGGGCACTCGATGGGCGGGCACGGTGCGCTCACGATCGCGCTGTCGAACCCGGGCTGGATCCGCTCGGTGTCGGCGTTCGCCCCCATCGCATCGCCCTTGCGCTGTCCGTGGGGCGAGAAGGCGCTGACGGGCTATCTCGGCGATGACCGCGCGGCCTGGGCCGCCTACGACGCGACCGAGCTGCTGCGCACGCGCGGCTGGGCGGGCCCGCCGATCCTGGTGGACCAGGGCGGGGCCGATCCCTTCCTCGCGAACCAGCTCAAGCCCGAGCTGCTGGAGCAGGCCTGCGCCGATGCTCGGGTGCCGCTCGAGCTGCGCCGCCAGGCCGGCTACGACCACGGCTACTTCTTCGTGTCCACGTTCATCGAGGACCACCTGCGGCGGCATCGGGCGCAGGTGTAGGGCCGCGGCCCGCCCGCCATGGCACGGACCCTGATCGTCTGGGGATGCGGCAGCGGCGCCGGCAAGAGCTGGCTCGCGACCGCGCTGTGCCGGGCGGCGGCGCGCCGCGGCGTGGACGTCGCGCCGTTCAAGGCGCAGAACATGAGCAACAACGCGCGCGTGGTGCCGACGCCCGACGGCGGCCATGGCGAGATCGGCACGGCGCAGTACCTGCAGGCGCTCGCGGCACGCGCCCGGCCCACCACCGACATGAACCCGGTGCTGCTCAAGCCCGAGCACGACACCGCGAGCCAGGTGGTCGTGCACGGCCGGCCGGATGCCGCCCTGTCGCGGATGGGCTGGATCGAGCGCAGCCCGCGCCTCGCGGTGGCGGCACGCGAAGGCTTCGAGCGGCTGGCCGCGGCGCACGAGCTGGTGGTGGTGGAGGGCGCGGGCTCCCCCGCCGAGATCAACCTCGCGCCGCACGACTACGTGAACCTCGGCACCGCCCGCTGGGCTCGCCAGCACGGGCCGGCCCGGGCGCTGCTGGTGGCCGACATCGACCGCGGCGGCGCCTTCGCGCATCTGCACGGGACCACGCTGCTGCTGCCCGACGACTTGCGCCCGCTGCTCGCCGGACACGTGCTCAACCGCTTCCGGGGCGACCCCGCGCTGCTCGAGCCCGGTCCGCGCCAGCTGCGCGAGCTGACCGGCGTGCCCCTGGTCGCGGTCGTCCCGATGCTGCGCGACCACGGGCTGCCCGAGGAGGACGGCTGGTACGGGCCCGCCGTGCCGGCGGACGCGCCGGGGCTGCGCACCGTCGCGATCGTCGCGCCGCCCCGGATCAGCAACCTCGACGAGTTCGCGCCGCTGGCGGCGGTGCCGGGCCTGCGCTTGGTGTGGGCGCGCACGCCGGCCGCGCTCGCGGGGGCCGAGATCGTCGTGCTGCCCGGCTCCAAGCAGGTCAGCGGCGACCTCGCGTGGCTGCGCGAGCAGGGGCTGGCGGCGGCGATCGTGGCGCATGCGGCGGCCGGGCGCGCGGTGCTCGGCGTGTGCGGCGGTCTGCAGATGCTCGGTGTGCGGCTGGACGACCCGCAGGGGGCGGACGGCATCCCCGGTTCGGTCGAGGGGCTGGGCCTGCTGCCGCTCGGGACCGCGTACGGGCCGGACAAGCGCGTGCGGCCCGGACGGGTGACCTTCGGCGACGCGGACGGGGCCTGGCGGCCCCTGGCCGGCATCGCCGCCGACGGCTACGAGATCCGTCATGGCCGGACCGCGCCGCTGCCGGGCACACGGTGCGCGGTCGCGCTGCGCGACGCCGCGGGCGAGCCGATCGGCTGGCAGGCGGGGTCGGTGCTCGGCGTCTATGCGCACGGCCTGTTCGAGTCGCCCGACGTGGTGCGCGCGCTGTTCGGCGCGCAGTCGCCCACGCTCGAGACGAGCTTCGAGCGACTGGCCGACTGTGTCGAGTCGGCCTTCGCGCCCGGCGTGCTCGACGACCTGCTGGCGGGTCGATGACCCGCCCGCCGTCCTCGGCCCTCGTCGGCTCGCTGTGCTACCTGGTGTGCAGCGTCTTCTGGGGGCTGAACATCCCGCTGTCGTCGACGCTGCTGACCGCGTTCGATCCGTTCTGGCTGCCGACCTGCCGCTACGTCATCGCCTCGGCGGCGCTCGGGGCGTGGGTCGCGGCGACGCTCGGGCCGCACCAGCTCCTGTCGCCGATCCCGCTCGTGCGCGTCGCTGGCCTGAGCCTGCTGGTCAGCGGCTTCCTGCTGCTCTTCAACCTCGGTCTGCTGCACTCGCATCCGTTGACCGCCGCCGCGGTGATCGCGGGGTCACCGGTCTACGTGGCGGTGGTGATGCGGACGATGACGGGCGCGCGGCTCGCCCCGGGGTTCTGGACGGCGACCGCCATGACCCTGGTGGGCGCCGGCATCGCCGTGTACGGGCGTGCCGAGGCGGGCGGAGGCGGCTCGGGGCCGAGCCTGCA
The DNA here is from genome assembly GCA_003818495.1 of Burkholderiales bacterium. Taxonomy (GTDB): domain Bacteria; phylum Pseudomonadota; class Gammaproteobacteria; order Burkholderiales; family Burkholderiaceae_E; genus UBA4615. Next base: position 1,352 of record RPRK01000277.1, on the reverse strand, counting down.
GGGCGGCGAGGCGTTCCTGGTCGGATCGATCGTCTGCTGGACCGTCTACTCGATCCTCGCCCAGCGCTGGTTCCGTCCCGAGGTGCCGCAGCTGCGCCGCACGTGGCTGACCTCGCTGGGCGCGATCCCGTGGCTGTTCGCGGCCTGGGGCGCCGCGCGCGCGACGGGCCTGGCACCCGCGCCGAACCTGTCGCCCGACGCCGGCATGTTCGCGAACCTCGTGGTGTCGGCGGTCGTCTGCACCTCGCTCGCGACGGTCGCATGGAACGTCGGCGTGGCGCGGCTGGGCATCGCGGTCGGCGGGATGTGGCAGAACACCGTCCCGGTGTTCGCGGTGCTGATCTCGCTGGTGGGCTACGGCGTGGTGCCCACCCTCTCGCAGGTACTGGGCGGTGCGGTGGTGCTGGCAGGCGTGGCGTGGATGCAGTGGCGCTCGCTGCGGGCGGCGGCGTCCGCCTGAGTCGCCGCCCGCGCCGCAATCGGCGTCACCGTCACCGCCACCGTCAGCGTCAGCGTCAGCGTCACCGTCACCGTCACCGTCACCGTCACCGTCACCGTCACCGTCACCGTCAGCGCCGCGCCCGAACCGCGGTCAGCGCCGCGCCCGCGCCCGCGAGCGCCGCACCCGCGAGCAGCGCGTTGGCCGCGCCGATCGCCTGCCCGACCCAGCCGAAGAAGAGGCTGCCGATCGGCGTCGAGCCGATGAACATCGCGGTGTAGATCGCCAGCACGCGGCCGCGCGTCTCCTCGGAGGCGCGGAGCTGGATCGACATGTTGGTGGTGACGGCCTGCGCGATCGTGCCCAGGCCGACCGCGACCATGCCTGCGATCGCCAGGGGCATCCAGCCCGACAGCGCGAACACCGCGAGCCCGGCGGCCGCGGTCGCGTTGCCTGCGAGGGCGATGGCCGGCAGACCGTCCCGCGAGCGTCGGGCGGCCAGCGACATCGCGGCCACCATCGCGCCGAGCCCGGCGCTCGACAGGAAGAGGCCGACGTATTCGGGATGCGCGCCGTGCAGTTCCGCGACGGCGGCCGGCATCAGGTGCGAGTAGGGGCCGACGCCGAAGCCGAGCAGGAACACCCCCGCCATCAGCCGCGCGATCGTCGGGTCCGAGAACGCCTGGCGCCAGCCCTCGACGTACTGCTTCAGGAACGAGCCCGGTGCCGCGCGGCGCACGGCCGACTCGTTGGTGCGGATGCGCAGCAGCTGCACCAGCGTCGCGGTCAGCGTCAGCGGGTGGAGCAGGAAGCAGGCGGCCTCGCCGACCGCGGCGATCAGCAGTCCGCCGATGGCCGGTCCGATGAACCGTGCGGTGTTGAGCGCGCTCGAGTGCAGCGCGACCGCGTTCGG
>RPRK01000276.1 GCA_003818495.1 Burkholderiales bacterium | reverse complement strand
GCATGGGAACGACGCGCGCGCCGAGCGCACGACGGCTCGCAAATGGGTCGGGAACACGGCGGAACTCACGGGAAAAAGCGTTCATTGCAGCCTCGGTGTCGACGCGAGCGGCGGCGCGGTCGGGCGGCATCATAGCCAACGCGGCACGATGGGCACGTCTGCGATCGCGCGAGGTGTCATCCGACACACTCCTTGACGGCGACACCCTGCCCTTGCGGCACGTCAATCGGCAAGATTGATGACCCGACCGTCGCAATCGTGCCTCTTACCTGTCGCAATCGTTCGAATGGGTGAGTGGCCCACGAAGGGGCCCGGTTATCATCCTTGGACCTACCTGGCAGGAATACCTTGGGAATCCCCCCACCCGGCGGCATTGCCGCATCGCGGTCCGTCGTCCGAAGCGGCAGCCGAAGCCTGGTTGCGCTCGCCCGGACGATCTGCGACCCGATGCTCACGGTCATCGCGCTGCTGGGCGCGGCGTGGCTCACCCGCGGGCACATCGAGAACAAGGACCTCGTCCTCGGCCTGGTGGCCTTCTCGCTCGGCTATCCGGGCTCCCTGTCCTACTCGTACCGGCCGGCCAAGCTGCTGCGGCAGATCTTCGGCAACTGGGCGGTGCTCTGCGGGCTGATGGTGGTGTTCGGCCTGGCCACGGACATGCTCAAGGCGTTCCCGCCGAACCTGCTGGCCTGGTGGGTGGTGGCGACGCCGGTGATGCAGGCGGCCGCCCACGTGATCGCGCCCTGGCTGCTGCCGCGGGTGCTGTCGATGCGGCACCAGCACACGGCGGTGATCATCGGCGCCAACGAGCTGGGTCGCACGCTGGCGCGCTCGCTGATCAGCGACCAGGCGCTGCAGCCGGTGCGGGTCACCGCCTTCTTCGACGACCGGGCGCCAGCGCGCCTGGGTGACGAACTGGAGCTGCCGCTGACCGGGCGGATCGACGCCGTGGCCGACTTCGTCCGGGCCAACCGGGTGGACCAGATCTACATCGCGCTGCCGATGGCCTCGCAGCCGCGGATCCTGCGGCTGCTCGACCAGCTTCGCGACACGACCGCCTCGATCTTCTTCCTGCCGGACATCTTCCTCTACGACCTGATCCAGGCGCGGGTGGACACGATGGGCGGGCTGCCGGTGGTGGCGGTCTGCGAGACGCCGTTCCACGGCACCACGGGCGTGATCAAGCGGCTGTCGGACGTGTGCATCTCGCTCGCGGCGATCGTGGTGACGGCGCCGGTGATGATCGCCATCGCCATCGCCATCAAGATGACGATGCCGGGTCCGGTGATGTTCAAGCAGCGGCGCTACGGGCTGGACGGCGAGCAGATCACCGTCTGGAAGTTCCGCTCGATGAAGGTCCAGGAGGACGGCGCGGTGGTGCGCCAGGCGACCAAGGACGACGACCGGATCACGCCGCTCGGCCGCTTCCTGCGCCGCAGCTCGCTCGACGAGCTGCCGCAGTTCTTCAACGTGCTGCAGGGGCGCATGAGCGTGGTCGGTCCGCGGCCGCACGCGGTGGCGCACAACGAGACCTACCGCAAGCTCATCAAGGGCTACATGATCCGCCACAAGGTCAAGCCGGGCATCACCGGCTGGGCGCAGGTCAATGGCGCCCGCGGCGAGACGGAGACGGTGGACAAGATGAAGCGGCGCATCGAGTACGACCTCGAGTACCTGCGCCACTGGTCGCTGCAGCTCGATCTCTACATCGTCTGGCGCACGGTCGTGCAGGCGGTGCGGGGCGACAAGAACGCGTATTGAGCGACGTGTCGGCAGCCGCGAGGCGCACCCGTCGGGGCGCCGAAGCGGAGCGTCTCCTGCCCTGCCCTCAGCCGCCCGCCAGCAGCACCTTCAGGTCCGCGGCGATCTCTTCGCCGGTCTGCTGGTGGCGCACGTACAGCCGCAGCCGACTCTTGCCGTCGAGCACGTACGACGCGGCGGTGTGGTCGATGCTGTAGGTGCCCTCGGTCTTGCCCGGGACCTTCTGGTAGAAGACCTTGAACTCGCGCGCGGCCTTGGCGATGGCGTCCTTGTCGCCGTACAGGGCGAGGAAGCGCGGATCGAAGGCCGTCACGTAGGGGCCGAGCACGGCGGGCGTGTCGCGGTCCGGGTCGACGGTGACGAAGATCACCTGCACGCGGTCGGAGTCCGGGCCGAGCCGCTTCATGACGTCGGACATCGTGGCGAGCGTGGTCGGGCAGACGTCGGGGCACTGCGTGAAGCCGAAGAACAGCACGACGACCTTGCCTGCGAAGTCGGCCAGGCTGCGCGGCGCGCCGGTGTGGTCGGTCAGCGCGAGGGTCTTGCCGTAGTCGGCACCGGTGACGTCGGTGGCCTTGAAGCTGGGCTTCGGCGGGCCGCCCGGGCGGTCGCAGGCGGCGAGCACCGCGGCACCGCCCAGGGCGGCCGTGACGGCCGCGACGCGGAGCATCGAGCGGCGCTTCACAGCCAGTGGTCCAGGAGGAGCGCGGCGAAGAGCGCGCCGAGGTACACGATGGAGTACCGGAAGGTGCGCCGCGCGAGCGCATCGGAATAGCGGCGCCAGAGCTGCCACGCGTAGCCGAGGAAGATGCCGCCCAGCACCAGCGCCGACACCAGGTACAGCCAGCCGCTCATGCGGATCATGAACGGCAGCAGGGAGGTGGCCAGCAGCAGCACGGTGTACAGCAGGATGTGCAGCCGGGTGATGTCGGGGCCGTGGGTGACCGGGAGCATCGGCAGGCCGGCGCGCTTGTAGTCCTCGATGCGGTAGAGGGCGAGCGCCCAGAAGTGCGGCGGCGTCCAGACGAAGACGATCAGCACCAGCACCAGGGCCTGCGGCGTCACGTCGTTGGAGACCGCGGCCCAGCCGAGCAGCGGCGGCATCGCGCCCGAGGCGCCGCCGATCACGATGTTCTGCGGCGTGGCCGGCTTGAGCACCACGGTGTAGACGACCGCGTAGCCGACGAAGGTGCCGAGCGTGAGCCACATGGTGAGCGGATTCACGAACTCGAGCAGCAGCCACGCGCCGAGGCCGCCGAGCACGCCCGCGAAGGCGAGCGCCGCGGGGGCCGAGACCTCGCCGCGCGCGGCCGGCCGGGCGCGGGTGCGCGCCATGCGGGCATCGATGCCGCGCTCGACCATGCAGTTGAAGGTGAAGCCCGCGCCGGCCAGCAGCGAGATGCCGAGCGTGCCGAACACCAGCACCGGCCACGCCACCATGCCGTCGGCGGCGAGGAACATCCCGATGACCGCGCAGAACGCCGCCAGCATCACGATGCGCGGCTTGGTCAGCTCGTAGTACTGACGCAGCGTATGGGCGAAGGGGGGCGGCTGGGTGTGTTCGATGAGGTCCATCGCAGGGGGGTCAGGCGCCGGCTCGGGCGGGCGGTCCGGACAGCGGCGAGGCACGTGTCGAGTCGACCGCCACGGGCGGCAGGGCGGCCGCCGCGCGAGCGCGGAAGAGTACCACGAGCAGCAGACCCAGCAGGGCGGCCGCTCCGCCGGTATGGAGCACGGCGGCCACCAGCGGCCAGTCGAGGAAGATGTTCGTGAGGCCGGTGACCAGCTGCAGCACCAGCACCGCGACGAGCGTGTCGCCGACACGCTCCAGGCCGCCGACGCGCCGGATGCGCCAGGCCAGCAGCCCGACCACGGCGAACACCGCGTAGGCGAACAGCCGATGGGTGTAGTGGATCGCGGTGAGTGCCTGGAAGGGCAGCGCCGCGCCCTCGCCGGTCACGCCCAGGCGGCGCCAGAGCTCGAAGCCGGCCGCGAAGTCCATCGGCGGCCAGAACTCGCCCTGGCAGGCGGGGAAGTCGCGGCAGGCGAGCGTGGCGTAGTTGGTGCTGACCCAGCCGCCGAGGGTGATCTGCACGAACAGCATGGCGAGCGCGAGCGCCCCCCACCGCAGGTAGCGGCCGGCCTCGCGGGCGACGGGCGGATGGCCCGCGACGCGCACGGCCTGCGCGAGCAGCAGCCCGAACAGGATCATCCCGCCGAGGAGGTGGCCGGTGACCACCAGCGGCTTGAGCTTGAGCGTGACCGTCCACGCCCCGAAGATGCCCTGCAGGATGATCCAGACCAGCGTGAACCAGGCGAGCGCGACGCCGGGGGGCGCGGCCGGGGTGGCGGCCTCGGCGGGGAGCGGGCGGGCCGCCGGGCCGGGGGACGACGGCGGGAGGCCGCCGGCGGGCGGATCCTCGGGTGCCATGCGGGCGCCGGCGCCCGGCGTGATCCGGGAGCCGGCCACGCCGGGCGCCGCGCGGCCCGCGGTTCCGCCGGGCGGCGGACGACGACCGTGCGAGGCGTCGACGCGCGCCTCGGCGAGGCGGGCGCGCCGCAGCCGCGTGGCCATCACGGCCAGCGCGATGATGATCAGCCCGAGCCCGGCCGCGACGTAGCGGTGGAGCATCTCGACCCAGGCCTTGAACTCGGTGACCGGCCCCTGCGGCCGTTCGGCGGCCTCGGCGCGGATGGTGTCGAGCGCGCCCAGCGGCGTGATCTTGCCGTAGCAGCCGGGCCAGTCGGGGCAGCCCAGGCCGGCGTCGGTCACGCGCACGAAGGCGCCGAACATGATCAGGTCGAAGGTGAGGAAGAGCGCGAAGAACAGCAGCTTGCGGAAGGCGGATGCCGATGACGCGGCGGAGGACGCAGGGGACGAGGCGGCGGACGACACGGCAGCGGCTCCGTCAGCCGACGCGCGAGGCCTTGAGCAGCCGCGAGAGGTCCTTGCGGATCTTCGCGGGCTCGCCGTCGGCCGGGAAGCGCATCATCAGGTTGCCCAGCGGATCGACGACCCAGAGGTAGTCCTCGAGGCGACGGCCCGGCTCGACGGGCATCAGGGCGGCCAGCTCGGCCGGATCGGCGCGCATCACGAAGGTGCCTTCGTAGTCGCGCATCAGCTCGGCCGACGGGGTGGCGGCATCGGTGACCAGCCAGACGCGGTCGATGCGCTCGCGCTCCTTGCCGGTCATGGTGCGCTGCTGGCGCAGCGCGTAGAGCTTGTCGGCGCAGGCCTTCTCGCAGGCCCCGGCGTCGACCTGCAGCACCACCCACTGGCCGAGGTGCGAGGCGAACCGGTAGGGCTTGCCGGTGGTGTCGGCGAGCCGCAGCTCGGGCACCGGCCGCTGCGGGAGGATCAGCGTGCCGAAGTTGGTGCGGCCGCTGGGCGGCAGCACGTAGTAGAACAGGTAGGACAGGATGACCGGCGAGGCGCACACCAGCAGCACCGCCAGCAGCTTGAGCCGCTGGTGGCGGAAGCGCGCGGCATCGGCCTGCGGCGCGGAACCGGGGGCGGCCGGGGGGTGGGCCTGCGGGCCGGCCGGCGGGCGGGCCTGGGAATCGGGAGGGGCGGTGTTCACGGGTGCTGCGTCGTGGCGCCGCGGAATCGCGACGGGCGACCCGATTCTACCGCCGCGCCCATCTCCCCATTGCCGGCGGGGCGGGGAAGATCGCCCGCTCCGTGACGGTGTTCACGCGGGCCGCGGCGACGCTCCGGCGCCACGCGACGGAGCCGGCTGTCCGCTCGGGTCTGCTGCGCAATTCCACGAGGCGAAGGCCTCGGGCACGGGCAGGGTGACCGTCTGGGGCACTGGCACGCCGCGACGCGAGTTCCTGTATCGCCGAACTGGCCGCGATGGT
>RPRK01000275.1 GCA_003818495.1 Burkholderiales bacterium | reverse complement strand
TCGCGCGCCTCGGTGCCGTAGAGCTCGCCGAGCAGCGCCGGCGTCAGTGCCGAGGACGGGCCGTCGAAGACGACCCGACCGGCGTTCAGGGCGATCGTGCGCGGGCAGTAGCGGATCGCGAACTCGACCTGGTGCAGCGAGACCAGGACGGTGCACGCGTGCTCGCGGTTCATCTTCGCGAGCAGCTCCATCACCTTTCGCGAGGACTCGGGATCCAGCGAGGCGATCGGCTCGTCGGCGAGCACCAGTTCGGCGTTCTGCACGAGGCAGCGCGCGAGCGCCGCCCGCTGCTGCTGCCCGCCCGACAGGGTCGAGGCGCGCTGCCACGCGGTCTCCTCGATGCCGACGGCGCGCAGCGCCCGCAGCGCCTGCATCCGCTCGTCGAGCGAGAAGCGCATGAACAGCCGGCGCCACCACGAGGTGCGGTGAAGCAGGCCGATCAGCACGTTCGTGGCGACCGGCAGCCTGCCCACCAGGTTGAACTGCTGGAACACGAAGCCGACGCGGCTGCGCTCGAGCCGGATGCGGCGCGACACCCGCCCGCCCGACTGCATCGCGCGCCCGCAGACCACCACGTCGCCGTCGTCGGCGGCGACGAAGCCCGGGATGTGGCGCAGCAGCGTGGACTTGCCGGACCCCGAGGCGCCGATCAGCGCGACCATCTCGCCCTCGGCGACCGTCAGCGACACCTGGTCGAGCGCCTTGCGCGTGCCGAACGTCTTGCTGAGCTGGCGGATCTCGACCGCGTTGGGCATGGCTGGACGCTCGGTGTCATCGGATTGAAATGGCCGGCGGCTACGGTCTGTGCGCCGCGGCATGCAGCCGTCCGCGGACCGTCGCTGCATGGGCCGGATGATTCACGCCCCCGATGACAGCTCCATGACCGCGCGATGACAGGCCGATGACGGCCTCGTCCGACTCCACGAAGGATTCCGTCCATGCACCGCCTCCCGTTCCAGAAGGAAACCCTGCGCATCGCCGGCGAGCGCGTCGCCGGCGACGGCCGGACCATCGAGGTCCGCGACCCGTGGTCGGACGAGGTCGTGGGCACGGTGCCCAAGGCGCGGGTCGACGACGTGCGCCATGCGCTCGAGGTGGCGCGCCGGTATCGTCCGACCCTGTCGCGGGCCGACCGCGCGGGAATCCTGGAGCGGGCCGGCGCGCTGGTGGTGGCGCGCGAGGACGAGCTGGCCGCGCTGATCACGCTGGAGTCGGGCCTGTGCATGACCGACTCGCGCTACGAGATCGGCCGCGTCCGCGACGTCTTCCGGTTCGCCGCGCAGGCCGCGCTGCGCGACGACGGCGAGGTCTTCTCGTGCGACATCACGCCCCATGGCCGCCAGCGTCGCGTCTACACCCAGCGCGACCCGCTGCTGGGCGTGATCGTCGCGATCACCCCGTTCAACCATCCGATGAACCAGGTCGCGCACAAGGTCGCGCCGTCGATCGCGACCAACAACCGGATGCTGCTCAAGCCCTCGGAGAAGGTGCCGCTGTCGGCGCTCCGACTGGCCGACATCCTCTACGAGGCGGGCCTGCCGCCGCCGATGTTCCAGGTCGTGACCGGCGATCCGGACGAGATCGCCGGCGAGCTGCTCACCCATCCGGCGGTCGACCTGATCACCTTCACCGGCGGCGCGGCGATCGGTCGGGCGATCGCCGAGCGGGCCGGCTATCGCCGCCTGGTGCTCGAGCTCGGCGGCAACGATCCGCTGATCGTGATGGACGACGCCGACCTCGACGAGGCCGCGTCGCTCGCCGCCTCGGGGTCGTACCGCAACAGCGGGCAGCGCTGCACCGCGGTCAAGCGGATCCTGGTGCAGCACGGCGTGGCCGATGCCTTCGTCGAACGGCTGGTGGCGCGCACGCGGGCCTGGACCTGGGGCGCGCCCGGCGACGAGCGGATCGGGATGGGCACGGTCATCGACGAGGCCGCGGCGCGGACCTTCGAGCGTCGCGTCGACGAGGCGGTGGCGGCAGGCGCGGTCCTGTGCGTGGGGAACCAGCGTCGGGGGGCGTCCTATTCTCCGACGGTGATCGACCACGTGCGCCCGGACATGACCGTGGTGGTCGAGGAGACCTTCGGGCCGGTCTCGCCGGTGATCCGCTTCGACACGCTCGACGAGGCGATCGCGATCGTCAACGGCTCGCGCTTCGGGCTGTCGTCGGGCGTCTGCACCAACCGGCTCGACGTGATCACGCGGCTGGTGGCCGAACTCCAGGTGGGCACGGTGAACGTGCGCGAGGTGCCCGGCTACCGGCTCGAGCTGACGCCGTTCGGCGGCATCAAGGACTCCGGCCTGGGCTACAAGGAAGGCGTCCAGGAGGCGATGAAGAGCTTCACGAACGTCAAGACCTACTCGCTGCCCTGGCCGGCCTGACGCGGATCAGGCGGTCTTCAGGAAGCGGCGCGAGTACCGCGCCTCGATCCGGTCCAGGGCGAGCAGCATCGGCAGGTCGGCGCAGCCGAACTCGACGTCGTGGTGCGGCTCGCCGATCAGCCGCCCGCCGGCGCGCAGGTAGCCCTTGATCAGCGGCGGCACGACCACGTCGCAGCCGTGCGCCAGCGCCTCGAGCGGCAGGCGCCGCTTGGGGAACACCCGCAGTTCCTCGGGCGCCGCATGGTCGGGCCAGAGCGTGTGCCAGAGGCTCGCCGCATAGCGGCCGCCGTCGGCGGTCGGCACGCTCGCGCAGCCGATCAGGTACCGGTAGGGCAGCCCCGACAGCATCTCGCCCAGGCCGGCCCAGAGCAGCATGATCGTCGCACCGGTCCGGTAGTCGGGGTGGACGCAGGAGCGTCCGAGCTCGACCAGTTCGTGACGGATCGGCCGGAGCCGGTCGGTGAAGAACTCGCTCTCGGTGTACAGGCCGCCGGCGGCACGGGCCTGCTCGGGCAGCAGCACGCGATACGTGCCGACCACCTCGCCGCTCGCGCTGTCCTCGACGATCAGGTGCCGGCAGAACCGGTCGAAGAGGTCACGGTCGACGCCGGGCGTCGCACCCGCCATCCGGGCCCCGAACTCGTCGGTGAAGACGCGCCAGCGCAGCCGCTGCGCCGCCTCGATCTCTTCGGGGCGGGTCGCGATGCGGGCGACCAGCCGACCCGCGCGGGCGAGTTCGGCGGATCGGATCGGTGCTTCGAGGACCGCGGCCATCGGGTGCTCCATCGGGTGTCGATGGCGCGCAGCCTGAGCGTCGTGCATTGCGCCGCCGTGACCGCGGCGTGACGGCGCGATGACGCCGCCTGTCATCGGGCTGAAGCCTCCCGGTCAAGAGGCTGTCATGCGGCGGGGCCACGATGCACTGCAGCATGCAGACCATCGACCTCGTCTACTTCGATGCCGGCGGCGGGCACCGCGCCGCGGCGCAGGCCCTGCGGGGCGTGATCGCCGCCCAGCGCCGCCCCTGGAACGTGCGCCTCGTGCAGCTGATGCACGTGCTCGATCCGACCGACGCCTTCCGTCGCGTCTCGGGCATGGCGCCCGAGGACGTCTACAACCGCCAGCTCGCCCGTGGCTGGACCTTCGGCGTCGGCTCCGAGCTGCGGGTGCTGCAGGCGATGATCCGGATCGGGCATCCGGCGCTGGTGCGCAGCCTGCGGGCGCACTGGTCGGCCAGCCAGCCGGATCTGGTGGTGTCGCTGGTGCCGAACTTCAACCGGGCGATGCACGAGGCGCTGCGCGCCGCGCGCCCGGGCGTGCCGTTCGTGACGGTGATGACGGACTTCGCCGACGTGCCGCCGCACTTCTGGATCGAACCCGGCCAGGACCAGCACCTCGTCTGCGGCACCGCCCGGGCGGTGACGCAGGCCCTCGAGGCCGGGTACGACGCGGATCGCGTGCACCCCACCAGCGGGATGATCCTGCGGCGCGAGTTCTACCAGGGCGAACCCGTGGACCGCGCGACCGCCCAGCGCAGCCTCGGGCTCGATCCGACGCGCCCGACCGGTGTCGTGATGTTCGGCGGGCACGGCTCGACACAGATGATCCGCGTCGCCGAAGCGCTGACCGACGTGCAGCTGCTGTGCCTGTGCGGCCACAACGACACCCTGGTCGATGCACTGCGCACGATGCGCCGCGCCGCGCCGCTGGCGGCGGTCGGATTCACCACCGAGGTGCCGAGGCTGCTGCGCTCGGCCGACTTCTTCATCGGCAAGCCCGGACCCGGCAGCCTGAGCGAGGCATTGCACTGCGGCCTGCCGGTGGTGACCTTCCGCAACACCTGGACCATGCCGCAGGAGCGCTACAACGCCCGCTGGATTCAGGAACACGACCTCGGACGCGTCGTCGCCTCCACGCGAGCGCTCGGGCCTGCGGTGCGGTCGCTGCTCGGCGAGCTCGACGCCGTGCGCGCACGGGTGGCCCGGATCGAGAACCGGGCGGTGTTCGAGGTGGTCGACCTGCTCGCGGGCCTGCTGCAGGAGGTGCCGCAGGCCGCGGCGCCCGGACGCAGGCTGCGGGCGCTCGCCGCATGAACGCCTTCACGGAACCGCTCGACCTCGAGGCCACCCACCGGGTCCGGACCGTCTGGATCTCCGATCTCCACCTGGGCACCCCGGGCTGCCAGGCCGGGGCGCTGCTCGAGTTCCTGCGGCGCGTCGACTGCGACACCCTCTACCTGGTCGGCGACATCATCGACGGCTGGCAGCTCAGGCGCTCGTGGTACTGGCCGCAGTCGCACAACGACGTGGTGCAGAAGATCCTGCGCAAGGCCCGCAAGGGCACGCGGGTGGTGTTCGTGCCCGGCAACCACGACGAGTTCGCGCGACGCTACGTCGGGCACAGCTTCGGCGGCGTGGAGGTGGTCGAGGACTGCGTCCACGTGACCGCCGATGGCCGCCGCCTGTGGGTGACCCACGGCGACCTGTTCGACGGCGTCGTGCAGTGCGCCCGCTGGCTCGCGCACCTGGGCGACGCGGCCTACGAGTTCACGCTGCGCGCCAACCGCTGGTTCAACGTGGCGCGCGCCCGGATGGGACTGCCGTACTGGAGCCTGTCGCGCTACCTCAAGCTCAAGGTCAAGCGTGCGGTCAGCTACGTCGGCGACTTCGAGGCGGCGGTCGCGCGCGAGGCCCGCCGGCGCGGCGCGCACGGCGTGGTCTGCGGCCACATCCACCACGCCGAGATCCGGACCATCGACGGCGTGCTGTACTGCAACGACGGCGACTGGGTGGAGAGCCTGACGGCGCTCGTCGAACTGGCGGACGGACGCCTGGAGATCCTGGATTTCGCCGAGGCCGGCAGCGGGCGCACCGCCGCCGCCGATCAGTCGGCCAGTTCGATGGCGTTCAGGCTGCTGTAGGGATCGGTCCGGAGCGGGAGCGGCGGGCGGAGTCTGAGGGGCCGCATCGCTGTCCAGCCGGGCGCCACGCCTGCGCGCCGCCGGTCCGCCGAAGCGTCCCGTCGGGCGTCCGGCCCGGACCGTGGCCGGGACGGGCCTCGAAGCTGACGGGGCGCGCGTGCGCCATGCCGGGCACCCCGTCCGCACGGCCCCGCGTGCGGCCTTCGCAGAATCCGAGCACCCGATCCCGATGACGATCCACCCGCCCGCGCCACCGTCGGCGCCACCGTCCGAACCGCGGCTCGACGCGACGTCGAGCGCCGCCTCGGCCGGCCCGCGCCGGTCG
>RPRK01000274.1 GCA_003818495.1 Burkholderiales bacterium | reverse complement strand
GCCAGCACCAGCGGCTGGTTGGCGACGATGCCCACCGACTGGCCGTCCATGCGCGCGAAGCCGATCACGATGTTCTTGGCGAAGTCGGGCTGCAGCTCGAAGAAGTCGCCGTCGTCGACCACCTTCCCGATGAGCTCCTTGATGTCGTAGGGCTTGTTCGGGTTGTCCGGCACCAGCGTGTCGAGCGAATGGTCGAGCCGGTGCGCCGGGTCCGTGGAGCGCCGCACCGGCGGCTTCTCGCGGTTGTTCAGCGGCAGGTAGTTGAAGAAGCGGCGCAGCATCAGCAGCGCCTCGACGTCGTCCTCGAAGGCCAGGTCCGCCACGCCGCTCTTGGTCGTGTGCGCCGAGGCGCCGCCCAGGTCCTCCGCCGTGACCTCCTCGTGCGTGACCGTCTTCACCACCTCGGGGCCGGTCACGAACATGTACGAGCTGTCCTTCACCATGAAGGTGAAGTCGGTCATCGACGGGCTGTACACCGCGCCGCCCGCGCACGGCCCCATGATCAGGCTGATCTGCGGGATCACCCCCGAGGCCAGCACGTTGCGCTGGAACACCTCGGCGTAGCCGCCGAGCGAGGCCACCCCCTCCTGGATGCGGGCGCCGCCCGAATCGTTCAGGCCGATCACCGGCGCGCCGACCTTCATCGCCTGGTCCATCACCTTGCAGATCTTCTCGGCGTGCGCCTCCGACAGCGCCCCGCCGAAGACCGTGAAGTCCTGGCTGAAGACGAACACCAGCCGACCGTTGATGACGCCGTAGCCCGTCACCACGCCGTCGCCCGGGATCTTCTGGTCCTGCATGCCGAAGTCCGCGCAGCGGTGCTCGACGAACATGTCCCATTCCTCGAACGAGCCCTCGTCGAGCAGCAGCTCGATGCGCTCGCGCGCCGTCAGCTTGCCCTTGGCGTGCTGCGCGTCGATGCGCTTCTGGCCGCCGCCGAGGCGCGCCTGCGCGCGCTTGAGCTCGAGTTGCTGCTGGATGTCGTGCATGGTGGTGGGTTCGAGGTGGGAACGGTGGGATGGGATCGGTGAGGTGTCGGACGGGTCCGCGGCATCGCCCGCGCACCGGTTCAGGAGTGGCCGTAGAGCTCCAGCAGCCGGCGCGCGGCCGCGGTGGCCGCGATGCGCGAGCCGGTGACTTCGGCGAGCATGGCGGGCAGCGCGGCACGCACCGCGGCATCGCCCCGGAAGCCCGCCATCAGCCGCGTCTGCACGAGGTCCCACATCCAGGCGACCGACTGGCGCGTGCGGCGGGCGTCGAACTCGCCGCTGACGCGCCGGTCGGCGACCCAGCGCTCGACCTCCGCCCACAGCGCGTCGACGCCCTCGCCCGACAGCGCGCTCGTCTTCAGCACGCGCGCGTCGGCGCGCTCGCGCCCGATGCCGAGCCCGAGCGTGCGGAAGGCGCTGACGATCTGCGCCTGCGCGCGGCTGGCCGCATCCGGATCGGTGTCGGCCTTGTTGATGACGACCAGCGAGGCGATCTCCATCACCCCCTTCTTGATCGCCTGCAGTTCGTCGCCGGCGTTGGGCAGCTGCATCAGCACCACCACGTCGGTCATGTCCGCGACCGCCGTCTCCGACTGCCCGACGCCGACCGTCTCGACGATCACCACGTCGTAGCCCGCCGCCTCGCACAGCAGCATCGCCTCGCGCGTCTTGGCCGCGACCCCGCCCAGCGTGCCCGAGGCCGGGCTCGGTCGGATGAACGCGCCGTCGGCCACCGACAGGTGCTCCATCCGGGTCTTGTCGCCGAGGATCGAGCCGCCGGAGACCACCGAGGACGGGTCCACCGCGAGCACCGCGACCTTCAGGCCGCGCCCGATCAGCTTCATGCCCAGCGCCTCGACGAAGGTCGACTTGCCCACGCCCGGCGTGCCCGAGACGCCGACGCGCACCGCCCCGCCGGTGCGCGGCAGCAGGTGGTTGAGCAGCGCGTCGGCGCGGGCGCGGTGGTCCGCGCGGGTGGATTCGGTCAGCGTGATGCCGCGGGCCAGCCAGCGGCGCTCGCCGGCCAGGATGCCGCGGGCGAGCTCCGCGTCGAGCGGATCGGGCGGGGGCGGCGCGACCGGGGGGGCCACCGCGCTCACCGTGCCCGGGCGGTCTCGCGGATGCGCTCGAGGACGTCCTTGGCGCTTGCCGGGATCGGCGTGCCCGGGCCGTAGATGCCCTTGACGCCCGCGTCGTAGAGGAAGGCGTAGTCCTGTTTCGGGATCACCCCGCCCACGAAGACGATGATGTCGTCGCCGCCCTGCGCCTTGAGCGCCTCGATGATCGCCGGCACCAGCGTCTTGTGGCCCGCGGCGAGCGTCGAGACCCCCACCGCGTGCACGTCGTTCTCGATCGCCTGCCGGGCGCACTCCTCGGCGGTCTGGAAGAGCGGCCCCATGTCCACGTCGTAGCCCAGGTCGGCGAAGGCCGTGGCCACCACCTTGGCGCCACGGTCGTGACCGTCCTGGCCGAGCTTGGCGATCATCACCCGCGGCCGGCGCCCCTGCTCCTCGGCGAACTGCGTGATCTCCTCGCGCAGCTTGTCCCAGCCCTCGGCGCTGTCGTAGGCCGCGGCATAGACGCCGGTCACCTTCTGCGTGTCGGCGCGGTAGCGGCCCCAGACCTTCTCCAGCGCGTCGCTGACCTCGCCGACCGTGGCGCGCGCGCGCACCGCGTCGATGGCCAGGGCCAGCAGGTTGCCGGTGCCCGATTCGGCCGCCGCGGTGAGCGCGGCCAGCGTGCGCTCGACCGTCGCCGTATCGCGCTTCGCGCGGACCGCCTTCAGCCGCTCGATCTGCGAGGCACGCACCGCCACGTTGTCGATGTCGAGGATGTCCATCGCGTCGTCGGCGCCCGAGCGGTACTTGTTGACCCCGACGATGACCTCCTTGCCCGAGTCGATGCGTGCCTGCTTCTCGGCGGCGCTCGCCTCGATCTTGAGCTTCGCCCAGCCGCTCTGGACCGCGTGGGTCATGCCGCCCATCGCGTCGACCTCCTCGATGATCGCCCAGGCGGTGTCGGCCATCTCCTGGGTGAGCCGCTCCATCATGTAGCTGCCCGCCCAGGGGTCCACCACGTTCGTGATGTGCGTCTCTTCCTGGATGATGAGCTGCGTGTTGCGGGCGATGCGCGCGCTGAACTCGGTGGGCAGCGCGATGGCCTCGTCGAGCGCGTTGGTGTGCAGGCTCTGCGTGCCGCCGAACACCGCCGCCATCGCCTCGACGGTCGTGCGCACCACGTTGTTGTACGGATCCTGCTCGGTCAGGCTCCAGCCCGAGGTCTGGCAGTGCGTGCGCAGCATCAGGCTCTTCGGGTTCTTCGCGCCCACGCCCGTCATGATCCGCCACCACAGCAGGCGGGCCGCGCGCATCTTCGCGATCTCGAGATAGAAGTTCATCCCGATCGCCCAGAAGAAGCTCAGGCGCCCGGCGAAGTCGTCGACGTCCAGGCCCTTGGCCATCGCCGTCTTCACGTACTCCTTGCCGTCGGCCAGCGTGAAGGCGAGCTCCAGCGCCTGGTTCGCCCCCGCCTCCTGCATGTGATAGCCGGAGATCGAGATCGAGTTGAACCGCGGCATGTGCTTGGCGGTGTACTCGATGATGTCACCCACCGCCCGCATGCTCGGCTCCGGCGGATAGATGTAGGTGTTGCGGACCATGAACTCCTTGAGGATGTCGTTCTGGATGGTCCCCGAGAGCTTGTCCTGCGAGACGCCCTGCTCCTCGGCCGCGACGATGTAGCCCGCGAGCACCGGCAGCACTGCGCCATTCATCGTCATCGACACCGAGACGGTGTCGAGCGGGATCCCGTCGAACAGGATCTTCATGTCCTCGACCGAGTCGATCGCCACGCCCGCCTTGCCGACGTCCCCGGTCACGCGCGGATGGTCGCTGTCGTAGCCGCGGTGCGTGGCCAGGTCGAAGGCCACGCTCACGCCCTGGCCGCCGGCGGCGAGCGCCTTGCGGTAGAAGGCGTTGGACGCCTCGGCGGTGGAGAAGCCCGCGTACTGGCGGATCGTCCAGGGGCGCACCGCGTACATCGTCGCCTGCGGGCCGCGGATGTAGGGCGCGAAGCCCGGCAGCGTGTCGGTGTACTGCACGCCCTCGAGGTCGGCCTTCGTGTAGAGCGGCTTGACGTCGATGCCCTCGGGCGTCTTCCAGTTCAGCGCATCGACGTCGCCCCCCGGTGCGGACTTGGCCGCGGCCTTGCGCCACAGGTCGAGGGAGCCGGAGTCGGGGACGGAGGCGTCGGACATGGTGGGACCGCAGGGAGTGGGAACGCGGCCGATATTCTAGCGTTTGGAGAAGGGGCTTCGGCCACGCCACGCGGAGCGGCGCCGGACCTGCCCGGGCCCGCCCATACCGGATCCGGCCGCGGCGGCGGCCGATCGATGACGTTGCCCGACGGTACGATGCGGTTCGGCGACGCTGGCTTCAGGCGGGACGCTCCGAAGTCGGCACGGGTCCCGATGCCGACTGAGCGCCGCGGGCCGGGTGACGCGTCCCGGCGAGGGGTCGCTCGTCGACGTCGGGTGCCCGCGCCCCCGCACCGCCCGAGCGACGTGCCGGCGATTGCATGCGGACGGTCGCCGACAGCGTGACCGGCAGCCGGGCGGGTCCGCCCGTGCTCCCAGTACCGCTACCGAGCATCGCGCAGGCCCAGGGCGGACCACCCGGTCCCCGAGGCGTTCCGAGATCGAGCGGGCCGAACCTGAGCGCCACGACAGGCGTGCACCCGTGCCAGGCCCGCATCGACCAGGCGACGACACGGCCGATCACCGGCACCGACAGCGGGACCCCGTAATCGAGCCGCAGCCGAAGCAGGTTCGCATCCGCCAGCGTCTGACCGGAGGCGGCACCGATCGGCTCGCCGCGCCGATCGGCGGTTGAAGCGCCGCCCGGCGGTGGTCTGCGGAGGCGATGGACGAGATCGTCGTTGGGGATCTCCCGGACCCCCGGTATCCGTTCACCCGTCACGTCGCGGGCGGGCTCGGCCCAGTCCGCGAACGAAGCGTCGGTCGGTGACAGCTGTTCGAGACGGAGTTCACCGCGTGCCTCGGCCTGCGCCACGTGTGAAATGGCTCGCACCCGGTTGACGGCGGATTCGCGGAGGTCGGCCGCGCCGAAGAGCCAGGGCATCAGTCCGAGCGCGAGCCCTTCCCGCGTGGCGACGGGATCCGCATGCGCGACGCTGCCCGCGCGTGCCGCCTCGACGAGTGCGTGGTTCAGTGCGTGCTTTGCGTGGAGGACGAGGCCGAACTGAAGCGCCCCACCGCCGACCATCATCAGCATCGGCAGCGCGAGCATCGTCTCGATCGCCGAGACGCCACGACAGCGCAGACGCGGCCTCATGGGCGCCTCCCGCCGGCCGCACCCCGGAACGTCTCGACCACCGGGGGCGGCGGCAGCGGGGACTCCGTGACCGGCTCGCTCAGCGCGGCACGGCCGGTCGTCCTGGCACCGGCGAACCGGCGCGCCTTCGCGATCCATCGATCGACGGTATACGGCTCGAAGGGTGCCTCGGCCACGGCGGCGGACGTGGCCTGGGCGGCGCGCGGGCCGGAGGGCCCTGCGGAGGCAGCCGGAACGCTCGAGGCAGCGGGTGGGCCTCCGGAGCCGATGGCGGCCGAGGCCTGCGGCGGGGCGCCAGGAGGCGCTGCTCGTGGCTG
>RPRK01000273.1 GCA_003818495.1 Burkholderiales bacterium | reverse complement strand
TGAGCCGACAGGGTTGAGCCGACAGGGTTGAGCCGATTGGGCTCGCCCCTCAGGGCGGCAGCGGGACGGCCTGCGGCACGAAGACCTCGACATGGCGCCCACCCCTGGCCAGCGGCGCCGCGCCGCTCGAGACGGCCGCCGCCTCCAGGCGATCGAGCCAGCCGCCGAGCATGCGCGACGGCACGGCCGGCCAGACCTCCATCCAGGTGGCGCGCGGCTGCCCGTCGCGCTGCACGGCCTCGGGCCGACGCAGCAGCCGCGGCCGCTCGGACGCCGGATCGGAACCGCCACGGACCATGTCTTCCGCGAGTCGAACGAAGGCCGCACGCACCCGATCCGATTCGGCGGGATCGGACTCGTACCAGACGTAGACCTCGACCGGGGCGGACCCGTCGTCGTCCGGCAGGCTCAATCGATCGCCTTCAGCACGTAGGGGAGGGCGCGCGGCGCGAGCGCCCGGCCGTCGGCGAGCACGGGACCGGCCTCGGCCGCGGCGACCTGCGACTCGAACAGCAGGTCGAACCCGCCGGCGCCGTCGGGCGCGGCCAGGACGACCTGCCCGCACGGCTCGCCGCCCCCGCCCGGCACCACGTCGCTGCCCGGCTCGGGCGGTGCGCCGTCCCCGTGCGCGGCGAACATCCGGCGCTTGAGCTTGCCGAGGTACTGGCTGCGGGCGACGATCTCCTGGCCTGGGTAGCAGCCCTTGCGGAAGTTCACGCCGTCGACGGATTCGAAGTTGAGCATCTGCGGCACGAACAGCTCCGAGGTGCCGGGCACGATCCTCGGGATGCCGGCCATCACCTCCGAGCGTCGCCACGCGGCACCCGACACCGCCGTGACCGCCGCATCCAGCGCCTGCCAGGCCTGCGCGGCCTGTGCGGCGGGCACGACCAGCAGCCACCGCCCCCGTTCGGCCGACCCTTCGCCCGCGGGCAGCGGCGGGAGACCCACCAGGTGCACGCCTTCGGCCGAGACGGCGCCGTCGGCCGTCGGCACCGACAGACCGAACGCCGCAGCGGCCGCGGCGGCCGCCGGATCGCCGCACAACCCGAAGAGGGCGTGCGCATCGCTCGCGTCGGCGACTTTCGCCTTCGCGCGCAGCACGAACATCGACAGCCGCCTGGCGATGGGCTGGGCGAGCGGGCGGGAGACCGTCAGCAGGACCGCCGTCGGATCGCACCAGTAGCGGAACGTCGACAGCAGTCTGCCCTTGGCCGTGCAGTACCCCGCCCAGCGGGCGGTGCCCGGCGCGAGATGCTCGACGTCGTTGGTCAGCTGGGCATGCAGGAAGGCACGGCCCTGTTCGCCGGAGACGCTCAGCAGCCCGAGGTCGGACAGGGGCGCGGCAAAGGCGCCGTCGGGCAAGCGGTCGGTCCCGATCGAGATGGCGGGGCCCCATCCGTCGACGTGCAGCGAACCGCCGACGTCGAGGGCGAGGCGTTCGACCGCATCGGCGGTCCAGGCGGGCGGCGAGGCAAGGGTCGACATGCGGGCTATTATAGGCAGCCCCCTTTCGCCACTCACGATGAAACGACTGCTCGCCACGGCCCTGTTCGCGCTCGCCGCGCTCGCCGCGGCGGCAGGGTGGGTCTGGTGGCAGTACGAGCGCGCGCCGCTGGCCTTTTCCGCACCGGAACTGGCGGTCGAGATCGACCGGGGAACCGCCGGCCAGGCCGTCGGAGCGGCACTGCGCCGGCAGGGTGTCGAGGTGCCGGGCTGGCTGTTCTCGATCGCGCTGCGCCTGCGTGGCGACGCCCCGAAGATCCGCGCCGGCAACTACGAACTGGCCTCGCCGCTGACCCTTCGCCAGCTGCTCGACCGACTCACCCGCGGCGACGTCTCGCTGCGCGACGTCACCCTCATCGAAGGCTGGACCTTCCGTCAGGTCCGCGCCGCGCTCGCCAAGAACCCGGACCTCAAGCACGACACCGAGGGCCTGACCGACCTCCAGGTGCTCGCCCTGGTCGGAGCGACCGAATCTCATCCCGAGGGACTGTTCGCGCCGGACACCTATGCCTTCGCCCGCGGCTCGAGCGAGGCGGAAGTGCTGCGGCGCGCCTACCGGCTGCAGCAGCGCTGGCTGAAGGCCGCGTGGGACGCGCGGATGGCCCGCCCCGGGACGCCGCCGCCCTACCGGTCGCCCTACGAGGCCCTGATCATGGCGTCGATCGTCGAGAAGGAGACCGGGCGGGAGCAGGACCGTCCGAAGGTCGCCGCGGTCTTCGTCAATCGCCTGCGGCGCGGGATGATGCTGCAGAGCGACCCGACCACGATCTACGGCCTCGGCGACGCCTTCGACGGGAATCTGCGCCGACGCGACCTCGTCGCCGACACCCCCTACAACACCTACACCCGGACCGGTCTGACACCCACCCCGATCGCGATGCCCGGCCGCGCGTCCATCGCCGCCGCGCTCGACCCCGCCGACATCCCGGCGCTCTACTTCGTGGCGCGGGGCGACGGCACCAGCGAATTCTCCAACGACCTCGCTGCGCACAATCGAGCGGTCGCCCGGTTCCAGAAGCGAGGCACACCGTGACCCGCGACGCACGCTTCGTCACCTTCGAAGGCATCGACGGCGCCGGCAAGAGCAGCCATGTCGACTGGTTCGCGGAGCAGGTGCGCGGGCGCGGTCACCGGGTCGTGGTCACGCGCGAGCCCGGCGGCACCGAACTCGCCGAGGCCGTCCGGGACTGGGTCCTGAACCGCCCGATGTCGATGCGGGTCGAGGCGCTGCTCGTGTTCGCGGCACGCCAGGACCACCTCGATCGCCTGATCCGCCCCTCGCTGGCCGACGGGACCTGGGTCGTCTGCGACCGGTTCACCGATTCGACCGTCGCCTACCAGGGCGGTGGTCGCGGCATGCCGCTCGAGGACATCGCGCTCCTCGAACGCTGGGTCCATCCCGACCTCCAGCCCGACCGGACCTATCTCTTCGACCTCGACCCGGACACCGCCGCCCGGCGACGGCAGGCGGTCCGGGATGCGGACCGCTTCGAGTCCGAGCAGAGCGCCTTCTTCACCCGAGTGCGCCAGGCCTACCTCGAGCGCGCCGAAGCCGCCCCGGACCGGTTCGTCCGTCTCGACGGCGCCCAGCCGATCGAGTTCATTCGGAAACGACTCGAAGAAAGCCTTTCAGGTCTCTGATCCGATTGGAGATCTTTCCCGATAGGCGCGCTCTCGGGCGCGTGCTTCAACTTGATAGTTCACTTCAACGAATACCGTCAACTCAATGATCGAGCAAGAGCTTCCCTGGCATACCGAACCGCTCCGACGCGAGTTGGCGGACGTCGCGCGCATGCCTCACGCCCTGCTGCTGCTCGGCACCCCGGGCATCGGCAAGACCCGCTACCTGCATGCCCTCGCCGCGGCGCTCCTGTGCGAGTCGCCTGCCGCCGACGGCCGTGCCTGCGGCCGCTGTGACGCCTGCGGATGGGTCGGTGCCGGCACGCATCCCGACCTGCGTGTCCTGACCTATCCGGTCGACGACGACGGCAAGGTCGGCAAGGAGATCAAGGTCGACCAGGTGCGGGCCTTGTCCGACTTCCTGGTCGTCTCCGGGCACCGGGGAGGGCGCCGGGTCGTGCTGATCGATCCGGCCGATGCGATGAACACGGTCACCGCGAACACCTTGCTCAAGACGCTCGAGGAACCGGGCGACGGCCTGGTGTTCGTGATGGCCAGTTCGCGCCCCGATGCGATCCCGGCCACCATCCGCTCGCGGTGCCAGGTCAGGGTCCTCGAGGGGCCGGTGATGGAGGTCGCGAGCGCCTGGGTGCAGGGCGAGACCGGCTGCACGCCTCAGGATGCAGGGAGCTGGCTGGCGATGGCCGGCGGTGCACCGTTGCATGCGACCCAGTTCGCAGAGCCCGGGCGGGCGGCCGCCCATCGGGCGATGCTGGAAGCGATCGCCGCGCTGCCCGAGACTGCGTCGGAGGTGGCGGCCGATGCGCTGCAGCGCGTCGATCCGCGGCAGTGGCTGCCGGTGATGCAGCGCTGGCTGATGGACATCGGTCGCTGCCGAGCCGGTGCCGAGCCGCGCTACTTCCCGGCGCTGGCCAAGCGGCTCGCCGAGCTCGCGACGCGGACCGATTCCGCGGCGCTGGCCGAAGCGGGCAGGGGGCTGGCGGCGCAGTACCGTCACGTCGAGCATCCGCTGAACCCGCGGCTGTTCTGCGAGGCGTCGATCGAGTGTTACCTGGGCGCGTTCGGCGCGCCCGCCCCGGCGACGGGGCGCTGACCGGGCGGTCCGACGACGCCCGGAACCTTGCGGAGAGGGCGACGATGAGTGCAGTGATGGGCGAGGCGAAGGGACAGGCGGCGCCGGGCGCGCGGCCGAGCGTCATCTCGCTCGCGATCCGTGAGAAAGCGGCCCTGTATGCGGCCTACATGCCCTTCCTCCAGAGCGGCGGCATCTTCGTGCCGACCAACCGGATCGCGAGCCTCGGCGACGACCTCTACCTGATCCTGACGCTGCTGGAGGACTCGACCAAGTTCGCCGTGCCGGGCAAGGTCGTCTGGATCACGCCGCCGGGCAGCACCGGCCGCCAGCAGGGTCTCGGCATCCAGTTCGCGAAGAACGACGCCGGCGAGCAGGTCCGAGCGAAGATCGAGGAACTGATCGGCGGCGCGCTGCGCTCGTCCCGGCCGACGCATACCCTCTGAGACGCGCACGAGGGACAGGGCGGACGCGCAGGGCAGGATCGGGGCCGAGGCGCCGCGCCGTCGTACGCCGGTAGAATGCGGGCGGACCGCTGCCCCATCCCACCGCGACAGGACGGCTCCGCCGCGTCCCGATGTACGTCGACTCCCACTGTCACCTCGACTTCCCCGAGCTCTCGGTCCGGCTGGACGAGATCCTGGCCCGGATGCGGGAGAACCGCGTCGAGCGTGCGCTCTGCGTCGCGGTCACCCTCGAGGACTTCCCCCGGGTGCTCGCGCTGGCCGAGGCGCATCCGGAGCTGTATGCGTCGGTCGGCGTGCATCCGGACTATGCCGACAGTCGGGAGCCGGACGTCGACCTCCTGATCCGGCTGGCCGCACATCCGAAGGTCATCGCCATCGGCGAGACCGGCCTCGACTACTTCCGGACCCAGGGCGATCCCGCCGAGGCCTGCGGCTGGCAGCGCGACCGCTTCCGCGTGCACATCCGCGCCGCGCGGGCCACCGGCAAGCCGCTGATCGTGCACACCCGCAGCGCCTCGGACGACACCGTCGCGATCCTGCGAGAGGAGGGCGCTGACACCGTGGGCGGGGTGATGCACTGCTTCACCGAGACCTGGGAGGTGGCCCGGGCCGCGCTCGACCTCGGCTTCTACATCTCGCTGTCCGGCATCGTCACCTTCCGCAACGCCGAAGCCCTCCGAGAGGTCGCCCGCCGGGTGCCGCTCGACCGGCTGCTGATCGAGACGGACTCCCCGTACCTGGCGCCGGTACCGCACCGGGGCAAGATGAACGAGCCCGGCTGGGTACGCCATGTCGGCGAGTTCCTGGCCGGCCTGCGCGGTCTGGAACCCGCCGAGTTCGCCGGACTGACGACGGACAATTTCTATCGTTGTTTCAAACAGTTGGGAAACAGACCTGAAGTTCTTTGACATGAGACTACCGGTGTCATTCGAACGTCGGCGATGGAGCTCGGCTCTGGTGGCGGCCACGGCGCTGGTC
>RPRK01000272.1 GCA_003818495.1 Burkholderiales bacterium | reverse complement strand
GGGCATGGGGGCTCCGAGAGGCAAGGGGGCAGGCGCAGGGAAGGCAGGAAGCGGCAGGGGGGCACGGCGCCGCGGCACGGCGCGGTCCGCCGGGGCAGGGTACGCGGTCCGTCCAGGGTGACAGGTCAGCGGAAGTCGCGACTGCGCGAGGTCAAACCCCCCAGCAGTTCGCTGTGGTCCACCACCCGCTGCGCGATCAGGTGCATCACCTGTCCGCCGGTGGCGGTGTCCGCCTGCCAGGTGCCGAAGACGGTCATCAGCCGCGCCCCGAGGATCTCGCGGCGCCAGCGCTCGAGCACGTCCGGCCAGATGATCACGTTGACCGTGCCGGTGTCGTCCTCCAGCGTCACGAAGACCACGCCGCGTGCGGTCTCGGGACGCTGGCGGTGCGTGACCAGCCCGCTCGCCCGCGCGAGCCGCCCGTCCGGAAAGCCGCGCAGCACCGCCGCCGGCTGCACCCGGAAGCGGTCGAGCTCGTCGCGCAGCAGCGCCACCGGGTGCCGGCCCATCGGCACGCCGAGCGAGGCGTAGTCGGCCACCGTCGCCTCGCCCTCGCTCATCGCGGGCAGCGCCACCGGGTCCTCGTCGAAGCGGGCCTCGGCGAGCAGCGCCGGCATCGAGGTGATGGCCACCGCCTCCCAGGCGGCCTCGATGCGATGGCCGGCGAGCGAGGCGAGCGCGTCCGCCCGTGCGAGCGCCTGCAGATCGCGCCGCTCCAGCCGTGCCTCGCGCGCGAGATCTTCCACATCTCGGAACGGCGGCCAGGTGCCCGCCGCGCGCCGGGCCTCGCGCGCCGTCACCAGCCGCAGCGCCGCGTCCTCCGACAGCCCCGAGATGCGGTTGAAGCCCATCCGCACCGCCGGCTGCGGCCGCCAGTCCACGCCGTCGCGGACCTCGGGCGGCGCGTCGGTGATCTCCTCCAGGCGCGAGGCCCAGTCGCTCGCCAGCAGGCACGGTCCGCGCACCTCCACGCCGTGCTCGCGCGCATCGCGCACCAGCTGGGCGGGCGCGTAGAAGCCCATCGGCTGCGAGTCGAGCAGCGCCGCGAGGAAGGCCGCCGGCTCGTGCCGCTTGATCCAGCAGCTCACGTAGACCAGAAGCGCGAAGCTCGCCGCGTGGCTCTCCGGAAAGCCGTATTCGCCGAAGCCCTCGATCTGCTTGAAGATGCGTTCGGCGAACTCGAGCGGGTAGCCGCGCGCGAGCATGCCCTCGATCACCTTCTGCTGGAACGACTCCAGCCCGCCCTTGCGCCGCCAGGCGGCCATCGCGCGGCGCAGCTGGTCGGCCTCGCCCGGCGTGAAGCCGGCCGCGAGGATCGCGATCTGCATCACCTGCTCCTGGAAGATCGGCACGCCCAGCGTGCGCTCGAGCGCCGGGCGGATCTCCTCGCGCGGGTACTCCACCGCCTCCAGGCCCTGGCGGCGGCGCAGGTAGGGGTGGACCATGCCGCCCTGGATCGGCCCCGGCCGCACGATCGCGACCTCGATCACCAGGTCGTAGAAGCAGCGCGGCCGCAGCCGCGGCAGCATGCTCATCTGCGCGCGCGACTCGATCTGGAAGACGCCCACCGTGTCCGCGTTCGAGATCATCTCGTAGGTGTCCGGGTCCTCGGCCGGGATGTCCTGCAGCCGGAACGCGCCCGCGTCGCCGGGCGTCACGCCGCGCCGGCGCGTGACGAAGTCCAGCGCGCGGCGGATCGCGCTCAGCATGCCGAGCGCCAGCACGTCGACCTTGAGCAGCCCGAGCGCATCGAGGTCGTCCTTGTCCCACTGGATGACGCTGCGCTCGGGCATCGCCGCGTTCTCGATCGGCACCAGCCGCGCGAGCGAGTCGCGCGCGATCACGAAGCCGCCGCTGTGCTGCGACAGATGGCGCGGAAAGCCCATCAGCTGCGTCGTGAGCTTCATCCAGGCGAGCACCACGCGCGAGGCCGGATCGAAGCCCGCCTCCACGAAGCGCTCGGGGCGGATCGAGCGGCCGTCCCACCACTGCTGGTTGCGCGTGAGCAGGTCGATGCGCTGCGGCTCGATGCCGAGCGCGCGGCCCACGTCGCGCAGCGCCGAACGCGGCCGGTAGGTGGCGAGCGCCCCGGTGAGCGCCGTGCGCTCGCGCCCGTACTTGCCGTAGAGGTACTGGATGACTTCCTCGCGGCGCTGGTGCTCGAAGTCCACGTCGATGTCCGGCGGCTCGTTGCGCTCGCGGCTGATGAAGCGCTCGAAGAGCACGCTCATGCGCGAGGGGTCCACCTCCGTGATGCCGATGCAGTAGCAGACCGCCGAGTTGGCCGCCGAGCCCCGCCCCTGGCAGAGGATCCCGCGGCCGCGCGCGAAGCGCACGATGTCGGCCACCGTGAGGAAGTAGGGCTCGTAGGCGAGGTCCGTGATGAGGGCGAGCTCGTGCTCGATCTGCGCGCGCACCGCATCCGGCAGCCCCGACGGATAGCGCACCGCCGCGCCCTCGTAGGCCAGGTGCCGCAGCCAGCTCGCCGGCGTGTGGCCCTCGGGGACGATCTCCTGCGGGTACTCGTAGCGCAGCGAGTCGAGCGAGAAGCCGCAGTGCGCCGCGACCTCCAGCGTCTCCTCCATCAGCTCCGGCGGATAGAGCTGCGCCAGGCGCAGCCGCGCCCGCAGGTGCTGCTCCGCGTTGGGCGCGAGCGCGAAGCCCAGCTCCCGGACCGGGCGGCCCAGGCGCGTTGCCGCGAGCACGTCGTGCAGGCTGCGCCGCGAGCGCAGGTGGTAGTGCACGTCGCCCGCGGCCACCAGCGGCAGGCCCGCGTCGCGCGAGACCTCCCGCAGCCGCGCGAGCAGCGGCACGTCGTGACCGCGCGCCAGCAGTTCCGCCGCCAGCCAGGCGCGCTTGCCGAAGCCGTCGTGCACGAAGCGCGCCTGCTGCCGCAGACGGTCGAGCGGGCTGCCCGGCGAGGCGTCGTCACCGGCCGCGTGCGTGGCCACCGCGGGGCAGGGCACCAGCAGCGCCACGCAGCCCGGCACGCCCGCAGCCAGATCTTCCGCCAGCAGCCGGTAGTGCCCCTTGGCCGCGCGCATGCGGGCGCGCGTGATGAGCGCCGACAGGTTGCCGTAGCCCTCCCGGTCCTGCGCCAGCAGCACCAGACGCGCGGGCGGGGCGCGCGCATCGCGGGCCGAGGCGCGCGTGCTGAGCGTGCGCCCGTCCTTCGGATCCTTCGGGCCGCCGCTGGGGCGCTGGGGCGGCGCGACCGGCGCATCCGGATGCCCGAAGAGCCCGTGCAGCCCGAACTCCGCGCCGATCAGCAGCGGCAGCCCCACCTCCTTCGCCTTGACGTGCGCCCGCACCACCCCCGCCAGCGAGCATTCGTCGGTGACCGCGAGCGCTGAGTAGCCCTGCGCCTTGGCACGCTCGACCAGCTCCTCCGGGTGCGAGGCGCCGCGCAGGAAGGAGAAGTTGCTGACGCAGTGGAGCTCGGCGTAGGGCGGGATCATCGCGGGCCTCCGGGGGAGGCGGCGAAGGCATCGAGCGGAGAGGCCACCGTGCCGGCTGCGATGCGCAGCACGTGCGTGTAGATCATCGTCGTGCTGACGTCGCTGTGCCCGAGAAGCTCCTGCACCGTGCGGATGTCCGTCCCGGACTGCAGCAGATGCGTGGCGAACGAATGGCGCAGCGTGTGGACCGAGACCGGGAGGTGGATGCCCGCGGCCTGCACGGCGCGCTTGAGGTGCCGCTGGATGAGCTGCGGATAGAGGTGGTGGCGCCGCTCGGTGCCGCTGCGCGGATCGCGTGAGCAGTGATCGGCGGGGAAGACCCAGTGCCAGCCCCAGCTCATGCCGCCCTTCGGATACTTGCGGGCGAGGGCATCGGGCATCTCCACGCCCGGACGGTCGAGCTTGCGGTCCTGCTCCCACCAGGCACGGGCGCGCGCCATCTGTGCGTGCAGGTCCGTGACCAGCGAGCGCGGCAGCATGACCACGCGGTCCTTGCCGCCCTTGCCGCTGCGCACGAAGAGCACGTGACGCTCGAAGTCGACGTCCTTGACCCGCAGCTTCAACGCCTCGGTCAGCCGCAGCCCGCAGCCGTAGAGCACCCGGGCGACGAGCGCCGGTTCGCCGTCCATCCGGTCGAGCACATCCCGGGTCTGGGCGACCGTGAGCACCGCAGGCACGTGCTTGCGGACCGCCGGACGCTGGATCTGCTGCATCCAGGGCAGGTCCTGGTCGAGCACCTCCCGATAGAGGAACAGCAGCGCACATAGCGCCTGCTTGTGGGTCGACGCAGAGATGTTGCGCTGGTTGACCTGCGCGTTCAGGAAGGCCTCCACCTCCGGCCCGCCCAGCGTGCGCGGATGGCGCAGGCCGTGGTGACGGATGAACGCCCGGATCCACAGCAGGTAGGCCTGCTCGGTGCGCAGGCTGTAGTGCAGGTAGCGGATGCGCTCGCGCACCTGGTCGAGCAGCCGGGTGGACTGCAGGGCAGGTCTGCTCGAACTCGTTGCGACCGAAGTACTGGACATACAACCAGTATCAGGCGGGAGCGACGCTTCTTCAAGGGCAGCGACGACCTAGGCCGAACGATGTAGGGAAGAGCGGTCGGAGAGGGAGAGGGTGCCCGGTCGACGGGCAGGGCGGTTATGCGGACAGCGGCGGCCGCGGGAAACAGGCAGGCGATGCGGAGAGCCGCCGTTCATCGGGGCGGCGACGGATACGCCCAACGTGGTTATTGGACTTAGGACGACTCGTTAGTAGAGTCGAGACATCGAAATACAAGTTAGGTGCTTGTTTCTCATGCTGATTGACGGCGTGATTCTCGAAGCGAAGTGCCCCTCACAGCCGAGGGCGTACGGCTCGAATCGCGTCGTCATCGCCGCCTCACGCTCCGGGTCGGTCGGGACGCAGGTGGTTGCATCTGCCGGACGTTCCCGCGGGAACGTGTCGCCGAAGGGCGTAGTCCATCGGACTGTGTTCGCCGTCCCGGAAACGCGGAGTTCTTCGAGGCGGCAGTTGTCCGCCGCGGTTGCGGCTTGCGTTACCCGGTCGCGCAGGGCTGGGTCGCTCGGTGGGCTCCTCGTGGTGCAGTCGCGGCCCGAGCCGTGGACGCACCTAACCAATTGCTGCAGCCGACGCTTGACCCCGTCGCCTGTCCGCTTCCGCGGCCAGTCGCCGGCATCAAGCGCGGCTGAGCGCCGTCGTTAGGTGCTTGTAATTCATGCTGAATGACGGCGTGATTGTCGAAGTGAAGTGCCCCTCACCGCCGAGGGCGGACGCGGCAGATAGCCCCGTCATCGCCGCCTCCCGCTCCGGGTCGGTCGGGACGCAAGTGGTTGCAGCTGCCAGACGTTCCCGCGGGAACGTGTCGCCGAAAGTCGTAGTCCATCGGACGGGTATCGCCGTCCCGGAAACGCGGAGTTCTTCGCGGCGGCATCTGTCCGCCCCGGTCGCGGCTTGTTTTACTCGCTCGCGCGGGGCTAGTTCGCTCAGCGCGCTTCGTGTGGTGCAGTCGCGGCCTGAGCCGTGGACGCACCTAACCAATTGCTGCAGCCGACGCTTGACCCCGTCGCCTGTCCGCTTCTGCGGCCAGTCGCCGGCATCAAGCGCGGCTGAGCGCCATCGTTAGGTGCTTGTTTCTCATGCTGATTGACGGCGTGATTGTCGAAGCGAAGTGCCCCTCACCGCCGAGGACGGGCGGGGCGCATCGAGCCGTGATCGCCGCCTCTCGCTTCGGGTCGGTCGGGACGCAGGAGGCTGCATCTGCCGAACGTTCCCGCGGGAACGTGTCGCCGAAAGTCGT
>RPRK01000271.1 GCA_003818495.1 Burkholderiales bacterium | reverse complement strand
CCGGCCCGGCCCGCCGAGGTCAAGCCGCGCCTGCCGCAGCCGGCGGTGCTGCACCTCGAGCGCTACGACGCCAGCGCCGAGGCAGCCCAGGTCGAGCGCTATGAGCCGGCGATGCGCGCCTTCCAGACGTCGCAGCGGATGACCGAGGTCACGTGGTCCGCGCAGGCGGCGTCGCGCGTGCGCAGCGCCGACAGCCTCACCGGCCGCCACACGCTGCGGGACTCGCTGAAGAAGCTGGGGTTCGGACTGGAGTGAGGCGGCCCGCCGGCGTCGGAGCGGTCAGTCCGACGTCGGCATGGCCGGCTGGTACCAGGGCAGATCGGGGCGCCCGCCATACCGCCGCACGCGCAGGTTCGCCTGCTCGCCGTGCCCGGCGAAGTTCTCCATGTGGCACAGCCGCGAGCAATACTCGCCGATCGTGGCCGACGCGGCGTCGCTCGTGACGCGCTGGTAGGTGCAGGTCTTCAGGAACTTGCCCACCCACAGCCCGCCGGTGTAGCGCGCGTTGCGCCGGGTGGGCAGCGTGTGGTTGGTGCCGATCACCTTGTCGCCGAAGCTGACGTTGGTGCGCGGCCCGAGGAACAGCGCGCCGTAGTTCGTCATGTGGGCGAGGAACCAGTCGGGGTCGCGCGTCAGCACCTGCACGTGCTCGAAGGCGAGCTCGTCGGCCTTGGCGAGCAGCTCCGCGCGGGTGTCGCAGACGATGACCTCGCCGTGCTCGGCCCACGACACGCGCGCGATCGGCGCGGTCGGCAGGATCGACAGCTGGCGCTCGACCTCGAGCATCGTCGCGCGCGCCAGCGCCTCGCTGTCGGTCAGCAGGATCGCGGGGGAGGTCGGGCCGTGCTCGGCCTGCCCGAGCAGGTCGATCGCGCACATCTCGGCGTCGGCCGAGTCGTCGGCGATGACCAGGGTCTCGGTCGGTCCCGCGAAGAGATCGATGCCGACCCGCCCGAACAGCTGGCGCTTGGCCTCGGCGACGAACATGTTGCCCGGCCCCACCAGCATGTCCACCGGCGCGACGGACGCGGTGCCGATCGCCATCGCCGCCACCGCCTGCACGCCGCCGAGCGCGAGGATCTCGTCGGCGCCGGCGAAGTGCATCGCCGCGACGATCGCGGGGTGCGGCTCGCCCTGGAAGGGCGGCGCGGTCGCGACGATGCGCCCGACGCCCGCGACCTTCGCGGTCAGCACGCTCATGTGCGCCGACGCGATCATCGGGTACTTGCCGCCGGGCACGTAGCAGCCCACCGCGGCGACCGGGATGTGGCGGTGGCCGAGCACCACGCCGGGCAGGGTCTCGACCTCGACGTCGGTCATGGACGCGCGCTGGATCCGCGCGAAGTTCCGGATCTGCGTCTGCGCGAACAGGATGTCCTCGGTCTCGCGCGCCGAGAGCCGCGCGACGGCCCGTTCGATCTGCGCCTGCGAGAGCCTGAAGTCGGCCGGGTCCCAGCCGTCGAAGCGGCGCGAGTACTCGCGCACCGCCTCGTCCCCGCGCTGCTCGACCTCGGCGATGATCGCCTCGACGGTGGCGCGCACCTCGCTGTCGGCCTGGCTCGCGGACGCGGCATCCTGGCCGCGCTTCAGGTATCGGATCGTCATGCTCGTCTTCCTCGGGTCGAAGCCTGCGGACGCGCCGGCGCCCGCGTGGAGGACGCGATTGTGCGCTACCCGCGCAGTCGCCTGCCCGGCCGTGGGGTCAGGCGAAGATCCGCGGCTGCCCCGTCGACTCGATCACCGACGACCACAGATCCCCCGACGGATCCACCTGCCGCCGCCCCCGCGTGGCGAGCTGCATCGGCACGTGCACGAAGCGCCCGTGCCAGCGCCCGATGATCGTCTCCGTGTTCCCCGCCATCGCCGCGTGCACCGCGTTGCGCGCCATGTTCCAGCAGTAGATGCTGTCCGACGGGCAGGCCGGCACGCTGCGGATCGCGTAGCTCGGGTCGATGTACTTGACCGTCACCTCCCGCCCCCGCCCCGCGAAGTGCTCGCCCAGCCGGTCGCGCAGGAAGGTGCCGATGTCCTTCAGCCGGGCGTTGCCGCTCTTGTCCGTCGCCGCGCCCGCAGCCGGCGACGCGATCTGCTCCTGCGCCGCGCCCTCGGCCACGACGATCACCGCATGCCCCTTGCGGTCGAGGATCTTGGACAGGTGCGCATACACCGACGACGTGTCCGCCAGCGACACCGGCACCTCCGGGATCATCACCAGGTCCACCTCGGTGGAGGCCAGCGCCGCCTGGCACGCGAGGAACCCCGAGTGCCGCCCCATCAGCTTGACCAGCCCGATGCCGTCCTTCGCGCCCGTCGCCTCGACCCGCGCGCTGCGGATCACGTCGACCGCCGCCGAGTAGGCGCTGACGAAGCCGAAGCTGCGGTCGATGAACGGGATGTCGTTGTCGATGGTCTTCGGGATGCCGACGACCGAGATCTTCACGCCGCGCCGCTCGACCTCCGCCGCCACCTTCAGCGCGCCCCGCAGCGTGCCGTCGCCGCCGATCACGAACAGGATGCCGATGCCGTTGGCTTCGAGGTTGTCGACCACCTCGCCGATGTCCTGCTCGCCCCGCGAGGAGCCGAGCATCGTCCCGCCGTCGTGGTGGATGTGAGCGACCACCTCCGGCGTGAGCGGCACCGGCACGTGGCCGTGACGGGCGATCAGCCCCTCGTAGCCGAAGCGGAACCCGAGGATGTTGCGCACCCCGTAGCCGTACGAGAGCTCCAGCACCAGCCCGCGCACGACGTTGTTCAGGCCCGGGCACAGGCCCCCGCAGGTGACGATGCCGACACGCACCGTGCGCGGGTCGAAGAAGATCCGGTCGCGCGGGCCGGCCAGCTCGAAGGCCGCGCGCTCGCCGGCGTCGATGCCGCTGGGGATCGCCGAGATCGCGTCGTCGAGCAGCACCTTGTCGGCCGCGCCCACGTAGCGCAGCGCCGAGTCGCCCAGGTGGCGGGCCACCGGCGAGGGCAGCAGCGCGCGCCCGAGGTCCTTGATCGCGACGTCGCGCGGGGTCAGCGGTGCGCCGAGCAGGGCTTCGGCGCCGTCGTCGGCAGATGCGCTCATGAGGGTCTGGTCAGCCGGTATTGCGCAGGCCCGCGGCCACGCCGTTGATCGACAGGTGGATGCCGCGCTGCACGCGCGGGTTCACCGGCTCGCCCGCCGGGCGCTGCCGGTAGCGCCGCATCAGCTCCACCTGCAGGTGGTTCAGCGGGTCGAGGTAGGGGAAGCGGTGCTCGATCGCGCGGGCCAGCGCCGGGTTCGAGGCCAGCCGCCGCGGCTCGCCGCTCACGCGGGCCAGCGCGTCGTTGGCCGCCTCGTACTCGACGACGATCGCCCCGAACACCTTCTTGGCGAGCTTGCGGTCGCCCACCAGCTCGAGATAGCGCGACGCGATGCCCAGGTCCGTCTTGGCCAGCACCATGTCCAGGTTCGACATCAGCGTCCGGAAGAACGGCCACTCCTTCATCATCCGGCGCAGCAGCGCGAGCCGCGCGTCGTGCTGCGCCGGGTCCGCATCGAGGTACTGCCGCACCGCCGTGCCGAAGCCGCACCAGCCCGGCAGCGCGATCCGGCACTGCCCCCACGAGAAGCCCCAGGGGATCGCCCGCAGGTCCTCGATCGCGCGGGTGGCCTTGCGCGAGGCCGGCCGCGAGCCGATGTTGAGCTCGGCGATCTCGCGGATCGGCGTGAGCTCGAAGAAGAAGTCGGTGAAGCCCGGCGTCTCGTAGACCAGCTTGCGGTAGGCCGCCATGCTCGCCTCCGACAGGGCCTGCGCCGCCTCGAGGAAGGCGCGCGGCGCGGGCTTGGTCGGGTGCAGCAGCGTCGCCTCGAGCGTCGCCGCCACCAGCGTCTCGAGGTTCTGCCGGCCGTTGGCCGGGTTCGCGTACTTCGACGAGATCACCTCGCCCTGCTCGGTCAGCCGGATCTGCCCGTTCACCGTGCCCGGCGGCTGCGCGAGGATCGCGTGGTAGCTCGGACCGCCGCCCCGGCCCACCGTGCCGCCCCGGCCGTGGAAGAGCCGCAGCGTCACGCCGTGCGAGGTCCGCAGCGGGCCGAAGAACTCCAGCAGCGCGACCTCCGCCCGGTACAGCTCCCAGTTCGACGTGAAGAAGCCGCCGTCCTTGTTGCTGTCGCTGTAGCCCAGCATCACGTCCTGCTCGGCGCCCGAGCGCACGATCATCGCCTGCACGCCCGGCAGCGCGTAGTAGGCGCGCATGATGGGCGCGGCGTTGCGCAGGTCGCCGATCGTCTCGAAGAGCGGCGAGACGATCAGGTCCGCCACCGCGCCGTCGTCCAGCGTGCCGCGCAGCAGGCCCGCCTCCTTCTGCAGCAGCAGGACTTCGAGCAGGTCGCTCACGTCCTCGGTGTGCGAGATGATGTAGTGACGGATCGCCTGCCGCCCGAAGCGCGCGAGCTGCGCGAGCGCCAGGTCGAAGATCGCCAGCTCCGAGCGCGCATGGTCCGAGTAGGCGTGGCCCCGCACCCGCAGCCCGCGCGCGTCGTTCAGCAGCCCCAGCAGCAGCGTGCGCCGATCGGCCTCGGGGAGTGCCGAGTAGTCCGGTTCGATGCGCGCCACCTGCAGCAGCTCCGCCACCACCGCCTCGTGCTTGTCCGAGGACTGACGCAGGTCCACCGTCGCCAGGTGAAAGCCGAAGACCTGCACCGCGCGGATCAGCGGCGACAGGCGCGCGCCGATCAGCGCGCGGCCGTGGTGCTTCGACAGCGAGTCCTCGATCGTGCGCAGGTCCGCCAGGAACTCGTCCGCGCTCGCGTAGGGCGCCTGCGGCGCCACCGCGTGCCGCAGCGCCTCCGTGCCGGTGAGCGCGTGCAGCGTGCCCGCCAGCCGCGCGTAGATGCCCACCAGCGCGCGCCGGTAGGGCTCGTCCGAGCGGTGCTCGTTCGGATCCGCCGAGCGCTCCGCCAGCCCCTGCATCTGCGGCGTGATCTGCACCAGCAGCGTGGAGAGCGACAGCTCCGCGCCCAGCTCGTGCACCTCCGTCAGGTAGAAGCGCAGCACCGTCTCCGCCTGCCGCGCGAGCGCCATGTCGAGTGTGGCCGCCGTCACGTTCGGATTGCCGTCGCGGTCCCCGCCGATCCAGTTGCCCATCCGGAAGAAGCTCGCGATCTCGTGCCCCGGCAGCGCCTCCTCGATCTCCGCGTACATCCGCGGGATCTGCGGCAGGAAGGTCGAGCGGTAGTACGACAGCGCGTTCTCGATCTCGTCGGCCACCGTGAGCTTCGTGTAGCGCAGCATCCGCGTCTGCCAGAGCTGCGTGACCCGGGCGCGCAGCGAGGCCTCGTTGCGGGCCAGGTCGCGCGGCAGTGCCAGCACGTCGCGCTCCGCCACCAGCTCCGCGATCGCACGCTCCGCGTCCAGCAGGCTCTTGCGCTGCACCTCCGTCGGATGCGCCGTCAGCACCGGCGAGATGTAGGCGTGACGCAGCGTCTCCACGATGTCCGCCGCGCGCACGTCCTTCGCCGCCAGCCGATCGAAGGTCAGGGCCAGCGAGCCCTCCTGCAGCGTGCCCGAGCGCGCCAGGTCCTCGCGACGGCGGACCGCATGCCGGTCCTCCGCGATGTTGGCCAGGTGCGAGAAGTAGGAGAACGCGCGGATCACCGAGACGGTCTGGTCGGTGGTGAGGCTCTTGAGCAGGCGGCTGAGCGCCGCGGTGGCGGCCTTGTCCTGCTTGAGGCGGCCGGCGACCGAGAGCTGGCGGACCTTCTCGACGAGCTCGTAGGCGTCGCGGCCTTCCTGCTCGCGGAT
>RPRK01000270.1 GCA_003818495.1 Burkholderiales bacterium | reverse complement strand
GGCCGCGCATCGGCAACAGCGCCGGTATCCCTCGATCGGTGTCCGCAGCCGAGTCGCGTCGGCGGACACTTCGTCCGTAGTCCGTCAGCGGGCAGTGCGCAGGGATCGCTGAGGCATCGATCGCGGCGGGGTCACCCGCCGTGCTGTTGCCCGGGGACGCGCGAGCTGGGTTCGGCCGACCCCACTCGCGCTGAGGGCCCTCTGCCGGCCCCGGCAGACGAGTGCGATCGCGTCGCGAACGATGGCGGCGCCGGGGGCCGTCGGGTCACCTGCCGTGGCTCGAGACGTCGTCCGGCGCTGTTCGCATCCACCTCGAGTGACCTGTGGGCGCAGGGACCGGAAGGCAGGGCCGCTGCTGCAAGGGCCCGCGACGCGCGACCTCGGGTTCTGGGCGACAGCGCCATGCGCACAGGTTGGCGCAGTCCGTGCCCGTCCGCGCTCTCCTTCGCACACGCGTCACGACAGCCGTGGGTCGTCGCAGGTTGGCTTGCCGAGAGGTCGGGTCTGGGAGTCGTCGGATCGCCTCAGGACTGCTTGAGAATGCCTGGCGGCGAGGGCCGTCGGCCTTCGGATCCGCAGGATGACGAGCCGGCCGTCCGCCTGTCATCCGGCAGTTCCGACCGTCCGGCGAAAGAGGCTCAAGAACCGTCGCATCGGCGCCGATTTCGGCCGCCCGCGCGGATCTTGAATCGCGGTACAGCCGGTACGCTGCGGAGCCGTGGAGCTAACGCACGAACTGCGGGGCTTGGGCCCTGCAAATGCGCTCGCCACAGCTGGCCTGCTTTCTCATCGGAGATTCACGACTATGAAATTCATGACCCCCTCGCGTCGTTTCGTCGCTGCCGCCGTGCTGGCCACGATCGCGATGCCGACCCTGGCTGCAACCGCCACGTCGACCTTCACGGTCAACGGCACCGTGGTCGCAACCTGCTCGGTCAGCGCGACTGCGTTGAACTTCGGTGCTTCGATCCCGACGCCGGTGAACAGCAACATCGATGCGACGAGCACGATCACCGCGACCTGCTCGAACGCGGTGCCGTTCTCGGTCGCGCTGAACGCTGGCAACGGAGCGGGCGCGACGGTGATCAGCCGCAAGATGTCGAGCGGGCCGAACTCCGTGAACTACGCGATGTACACGGACGCGGGCCGCACCAACATCTGGGGTGACGGCACGCCCGGTTCCGCGGTGAACTCGCTGACCGGAACGGGCGCCGCTCAGGCGATTCCGGTGTACGGTCGTATCCCGACCGGTCAGACGCCCGCCATCGGCATCTACAGCGACACGATTCTCGTCACGCTGACGTTCTGATTCGAACGACATCGAGAGGGGTCCGCCGGCTTGCCCAGCCGGCGGCGCGGCGCCATCCGAAGCGGCCGCGTTGCATGCATCCCTTCATCCTGCCAGGAGTTTCCCTATGCGATCGATCCCCCGATGCCTCGCCGCGGCATTCGCTCTAGCCCTAGCGTTCGGTGCGGTCACGCCGTCGATGGCCGGATCGTTCAGCGCGAACCCGGTCCGCCTCACGCTGCCGGCCGGCGCGAGCTCGACCTCGCTGGTTCTTGAGAATCGGGGCGACAAGCCCGTCGTCGTACAGGCGAGCACTGCATCGTGGCGGCAGGAGGCTGGCCGCGATGTGCTCGAAGAGACGGAGGACCTGATCGTCTCGCCTCCGATCTTCACGGTGCCGGTCGGAGGCAGTCAGACGGTTCGCGTGGGCCTCATGCGCCCGGCGGATCCGACCCGCGAAGTGACCTACCGACTCTTCCTGCAGGAAGTGCCTCCTCCTCCGGTCGCAGGCGAGCCGGGCGTGGCGGTGGCGCTGCAGCTCGCGCTGCCGCTGTTCGTGCAACCGGTCACCAAGGCATCGCCGCGACTGGCCTGGCAAGCCCGCAGCAGCGACGACGGTGCGATCGAGCTGTCGCTCGCGAACGACGGTACCGCCCACGTGCAGGTCGTGGACGCGCGGCTCTCCGGTGCCGACGGCACGGTCATCGCGGAGCTCAGCCCGCGCGCCTACGTTCTTTCGGGACAGTCGCGCTCGTGGCGTGTGAAGCCGCTGCGCCCGTGGACCGGAGAAGCGCTTCGTCTGACTGCCCGCACGAGTGGTGGCGACATCAGCGCGCAGGTCGCCGCGGCGCGCTGACCGGCACCGTCATCACCGCCGGTCCGGCGTCGCGCGCGTCATCGGACCGGTCGGATCTGACTGCATCGGTACACTCGCGGCCATGTTGCCGCGTGTCGTCACGATGCTGTCGCTCCGCAGCCCGTTGACGGTCACGGGAACTTCGCTCGCTGTCGTGCTCATCGTGGCTTCGTGTGGCTGGTCGGCCGGCGCGGCGGCCTCCACCGGCGGCGCAGGACCTGCGACCGTGGTTCCGACCGACGCCACACCCGGTCCTGCGGCCTCACCCGATGCCGCGGCCGCACCTCAGTCCACGGCCGCACCCCAGCCCACGGCCACATCCCAGCCCACGGCCGCACCCCAGCCCACGGCCGCACCCCAGCCCACGGCCGCACCCCAGCCCACGGCCGCACCCCAGCCCACGGCCGCATCTCAGCCCACGGCCGCATCCCAGCCCACGGGCGCACCCCGACCTTCAGAGGGGCTACAGCCGCCGGCTGCC
Source organism: Burkholderiales bacterium (assembly GCA_003818495.1). Lineage (GTDB taxonomy): Bacteria > Pseudomonadota > Gammaproteobacteria > Burkholderiales > Burkholderiaceae_E > UBA4615. Next base: position 3,148 of record RPRK01000270.1, on the reverse strand, counting down.
GTCGCCCCGGTCGTATCGCCCCGATCTCGGGCCGTGTTGTTCGATGTAGAGGTCAATCGCGAATCGGTCGGCGCTGCGCGTCTCGCGACGCTTGCCGACGGTCGGTTCGCCGCGCGTCGTGCCGATCTCGTCGCATGGCGTCTCAGGATTCCCGAAGGCGTCGAGCCGGTCGTGTTCGCCGGAGAGCCGCACGTACCGCTGGATGCCTTCCCGGGCGTGAAGATCGCGATCGACGAAGCCCTTCAGCGTCTGTCGATCGAGATCCCTGCGGCGTATTTCGAAGCGACGCAGCTGCAGGCGACGCCACAGGGTCCGCCGGCCCCGGCTCGCCCGCCACCGGGCGGCTTCCTGAACTACGACCTGTACTACAGCCGCGCCACTGGTGACCCGCTGGGCAGCTCGACCCGCAGCTTCACGGGCCTGCTGGACGTCGGCGCCTTCAGCCGGTTCGGTGTCGTCTCGAGCGGTCTCCTCGTGCGCGGCTTCGGCATCGAGCCGAGCACGATCCGTCTGGATTCGAACTGGACGCTCGACCTGCCCGAGCGGACTCGGACGCTCACCGTCGGGGATGCGATCGGCACCTCGGGCATCTGGGGCCGGCCGCTGCGTTTCGGCGGAGTGCGCTACGGCACGAACTTCGCGACCAACCCGACGTTCGTGACCTTCCCTCTCCCCGGTGTGCGTGGCGAGGCGGTGTTGCCGAGCGTGACGGACCTGTACGTGGACGGCGTGCTGCGCCAGAGCACGCCGCTGCCCGCCGGGCCGTTCTCGATCTCGAACGTCCCGGTGATCACGGGGCGAGGCGAGGTCAGGCTGGTGACGCGTGACCTGCTGGGCCGCGAGCAGGTGATCACGCTTCCCTACTACGCGAGCAGCCAGCTGCTGCGCGAGGGCCTGGTGGACGAGGCGATCGAGTTCGGCTGGGTCCGCAACAACTACGGTCTGAGCTCGAACGACTACGGCCGCTTCGTCTCGACCTACCAGCACCGCCGCGGGCTCACGGACCGGCTGACTGGAGAGGTTCGGCTCGAGGCCCTCGCGGACCAGCAGACGGCGGGCGCAGGCGCCATCGTGTCGCTGCCGGAACTCGGTGTGGTGACGGCGGCGGGCGCGCTCAGTCGCAGTCCGCTGGGCGCGGGCCAGCTCGCCTACGTCGGTTTCGAACGGCAGGTCAGGACGGGCCTGAGCTTCGGAGTGCGCTCGCAGTGGACGTCCCCCGTGTTCACGCAGATGGGGCTGCAGCCGGGGCAGCCGGCGCCGCAGATGCAGATGTCGGGCAACGTCGGCATGTCGTTCGGCCGCGCGGGCTCGCTCGGACTGGGCTACGTCCGCCAGGACAATCGGGACCGCCCGGATGCCGAGATCGGATCGCTCAGCTACAGCCTCGGGCTCGGGCCTGCGACGGCGCTCGTGCTCTCGGCCTTCAAGGCCTTCGACGGGACGGGCAGCTCGGCGGTCTCGCTCACGCTGATCTCGGCCCTCGACGGCGCGACATCCGCGTCGGCGACGCTCACCTCCCCGAACGAGCCGAGGGCGCAGGTGCAGCTGCAGCGCAACCTGCCTGAAGGCACCGGCGCGGGCTATCGCCTGCTCGCGGCAGGTCCGGGCGACGCGGGTCGGGTCGAAGGAGGCGTCGCCCTGCAGAACGACACCGCGACGCTCCTGCTGGAGGCGGCGCGCGCCAGCGGCATCGACGCCTACCGCGCGAACCTCAGCGGCTCGGTCGCCGTGCTGGACGGGCGGGTGTTCCCGTCGCGCCGGCTCGGCGACAGCTTCGGCGTGGTCCACGTGCCGGGCTTTCGAGACGTCGAGGTGCTGGTCAACAACCAGCCGGCGGCGCGCACCGATGCCGACGGCTACGCAGTGCTCCCGCGCCTGCTGCCCTACCAGTCGAACCAGGTCCGGCTCGAGATCGGGGAGCTGCCGATGGATACCGCGATCGGGACCGCCGAGATCGATGCGGTACCCTATGCGCGCAGCGGGACCGTGCTGCGGTTCCCGGTGAAGCGCAGTCTGGGCGCGCTCATCCGGCTGGTCCTCGACGACGGGACGCCCTTGCCCTCCGGGGCGCAGGTGCAGGTGGTCGGGCAAGACGAGGCCTTCCCGGTCGCGGCGCGCGGCGAAGTCTTCGTCAACGGGCTGTCCGAGAGCAACCGGCTCGTCGCGCAATGGCGCGGGCAGACGTGCGAATTCCGTGTGAACCTCGAGAAGGACGGGCCCGTGCAGCCGAGAATCGGTCCGATCACCTGCAGCGGGGTCGACAAGTGACCCGGCACGCCACGGCTCGAGGACTGGCAGCCCTCGCTCTGGCGACCTGGGCGTCGGGTGCGGCGGCCGTCTCGTGCTCGGTGGAGTCCGCGGGACTGTCGTTCGGCCAGTACAACCCGTTCCGCGGCGCGCCGAACGATTCGGTCGGTACCCTGTCGCTCTCGTGCAGCGGCGCGGCCGGCGCGGAGGTGGTGTACGTCGTGCGCATCGGTGCGGGGTCGAGCGGTACGCCCACTGCGCGGACGATGCGCTCGCCCTCCGGCTGGTCCCTCGGCTACAACCTCTACACCGACCCGGCCCGCAGCCTCGTCTGGGGTGACGGCACGGGCGGCACGCGGGTCCTGGCCGATGCCTTCACGCTCCGCGGCATGGGGCTGACGCGCCGGTATCCGGTGTTCGGCCGCACCTTCGAGCGGCAGAACGTCGCGCCCGGCGTCTACACGGACAGCCTGGTGGTCAGCGTCGAGTTCTGATACCCGCCGTTCAGGTTTCCCGAGAGGCTGCCGATAACCCGGAGACCAAGGTCGCCGGGTGGATGCGGTGCGTCGTCGGACACGCGGATACGTCGTGGTGCTGTGCATGGCCGTCGGGGAGTCGAGCCTCGCCGATCGGACCGGCACCCAGTTCGCCGTCACGGCGGGCATCGTGGCCGCATGCCGGAGCGTCCGAGTCGCGACACCGGGGAGCGCGGCCGCAGGGGTCGATCCCCGTGCCGCGGTCTCGGTCGATTGCGGGGGTGTCCCCTACAGGGTGACGGTCGGCGATCGCCGTCCCGTCCGCGTCTCCGGACCCGGGACGACCGGGCGGACCTCCGTCGCGGAGGGCGACGGCCGCATCACGGTCAGCGTGGAGTTCTGACGGAACCCGCACCTCGCTCGGC
>RPRK01000269.1 GCA_003818495.1 Burkholderiales bacterium | reverse complement strand
ATCGGGCAGGGCGGGCAGGCGCATGGCGGGACGGTCACGGAGGGCGCTGCGGGCACGCGGGCGTCGCCGTGCCCGAGGGCACGGTGGCGTCGACTTCGGGGTCGCGCGGGGCCCCGTATAGTACAGTCGCAGCCTGTCCCCACGAATTGCTCGCGAGTCGACCCGCCCGACTCCGCCGATGCCGCCGACTCCGTTGACCGCCATCCCGCTCGTCGTCGATCTCGACGGAACCCTGCTGCGCACGGACACCCTGCACGAGTCGGCGCTGCGTCTGCTGCGCGACAGTCCGGTGGACGTGCTGCGTCTGCCGTTCTGGCTGTCGCAGGGCAAGGCCGTCCTCAAGCGTCGCGTCTCGGCGCGCACCGGCTTCGATCCCGCCGCGCTGCCGTACCGCACGGACCTGATCGAGTGGCTTCGCGCGCAGCGTGCGGCGGGCCGCCCGCTGGTGCTGTGCACCGCCTCCGACGTGTCGGTGGCCGGCCCGATCGCGGTGCACCTCGGCCTCTTCGACGACGTGATGGCGAGCGACGGCGTCGTGAACCTCGCCGGCCGCCACAAGGCCGAGGCGCTGGTCGCGCGCTACGGCGCCGCGGGGTTCGACTACGCCGGCAACTCCGGGGCCGACCTCGAGGTCTGGGCGCACGCGCGCCGCGCGATCGTCGTCGATGCGCCCGACGCAGTCGCCCGACGCGCCCGCGCGACCTCGGACGTCGAGCGCGAGTTCCCGCGCGAGCCGATCCGGCTGCGGACCTGGACGCGCGTGCTGCGCGTGCACCAGTGGATGAAGAACCTGCTGCTCTTCGTGCCGCTGATCGCCGCGCACGAGATCCTCGACGCGGACGCCTGGCCGAAGCTGATGGTCGCGTTCCTGTCGTTCAGCCTGTGCGCCTCGGCCGTCTACGTCGGCAACGACCTGCTCGACCTCGAGAGCGACCGTCTGCACCCGCGCAAGCGCAACCGGCCGTTCGCCGCCGGCGCGGTGCCGGTCTGGATGGGCGTGATCGCGGTGCCGCTGCTGCTCGCGGCCAGCGTGCTGTTGGGGCTGCAGGTCGGGGGCACGTTCCTGCCCTGGCTCGCCGGCTATTTCCTGCTCACCTGCGTCTACACGCTGCTGCTCAAGCGGCTGGTCCTGGTCGACTGCCTGACGCTCGCGATGCTCTACACCGTTCGCATCGTCGCGGGTGCGGCGGCGGCCGGCCTCGGCCTGTCGTTCTGGCTGCTCGCGTTCTCGATGTTCCTGTTCCTCTCGCTCGCCTTCATCAAGCGCTATGCGGAACTGCTGGTGCAGGCGAGCAGCGGCAAGGACAAGGCGCATGGCCGGGGCTACTTCACCGCCGACGCGCCGCTGGTGCAGGCGTTCGGGATCGCGTCGGGCTACGGCTCGGCGCTGGTGCTGGCGCTCTACCTGAACAGCGAATCGGTGATCCTGCTCTACCGTCAGCCCGAGGTCGCCGGCGGCGCGGTGCCGATCCTGCTGTTCTGGGTGAGCTGGGTCTGGCTGCAGGCCCACCGCGGCAACATGAACGACGACCCGCTGGTGTTCGCGGTCAAGGACCGCGCGAGCCTCCTGGCGGGGGCGGCCTTCGCATTCGTGCTGCTGACCGCGTCGGCCGGCTGGCCTTGGTGACGGGCGCGGCGCCGTGCTGACGGTCTCCTCGTGGGGACGGCTCGGGTCGTGGCCTCACGATGCGGTCGCGCTGACCGACCGCGAGGCGATCCCGGGCGCGCTCGCCGCCCGTCCCGGTTCGGCCATCGCCTACGGCATGGGCCGCAGCTACGGCGACGTCTGCCTGAACCCCGACGGCGGGCTCTGGCTGACCGCGGGCCTCGACCGGTTCATCGACTTCGATCCCGAACTCGGCCGGCTGCGCTGCGAGGCCGGCGTGCAGCTCGGCCAGATCCAGCGCTTCGCCGTGCCGCGCGGCTGGATCCTGCCGGTGACGCCCGGCACCTGGATGGCCACCGTGGGCGGCGCCATCGCCAACGACGTGCACGGCAAGAACCACCACGCGCGCGGCACCTTCGGCGATCACGTGCGGCGGCTGCGGCTGGTCCGTTCCGACGGATCGGTCATCGACTGCGGGCCCGACCTGCGCGCCGACTGGTTCGCGGCCACCGTCGGCGGCATGGGCCTGACCGGGATCGTGGCCGAGGCCGAGCTGCAGCTGATGCCGGTGGCCGGGCCCTGGCTCGACGTCGAGACCTTCCCGTACGACGACCTCGACGGCTTCTTCGCGCTCGCCGACGGCTCGGAGGGCGACTGGGAGTACACGGTCTCCTGGGTCGACTGCCTGGCGGGCGGCCGCGGCCGCGGCATCTTCATGCGGGGCCGGCACTCGACCGAGCGCGGCCGCCCGGAGCCCGCCATGGGCGCGCGTTCGATGCCGTTCGTGCCGCCGATGTCGCTGGTCAATCCGCTGTCGCTGCGGCTGTTCAACCTCGCTTACTACCACTCGGGGCGGCTCAAGGCCGGCCGCTCGCTCGCGCACTACCGGCCCTTCTTCTATCCGCTCGACAACCTCGCCGACTGGAACCGGATGTACGGTCCGCGCGGCTTCTACCAGTACCAGAGCGTGGTGCCGCGGGGCACGGGGCGCGATGCGGTCGGCGCGATGCTCGCCGAGATCGCGCGCAGCGGCGAGGGCTCGTTCCTCGCGGTCCTCAAGACCTTCGGCGAGGCGACGCCGGTCGGCCTGCTGAGCTTCCCGATGCCGGGCGTCACGCTCGCCCTCGACTTCCCGAACCGCGGGCCGCGCACGCTGGCGCTGTTCGAGCGGCTCGACGCGATCGTGCTCGAGGCCGGCGGCCGGCTCTATCCGGCCAAGGACGCGCGCATGCCCCGATCGCTCTTCGAGGCCGGCTATCCGCGCATCGCGGAGTTCCTTCCCTACCGTGACCCGAAGCTCGGTTCCGCGATGTCGCGGCGCCTGCTGGGAGACTGACCGATGCAAGCCACTCCCCGACGGATCGCCATCGTCGGCGCCACCTCGTCGATCGCCGAGCACTGCGCCCGCCGCTGGGCCGAGGCGGCGCCGTCCGAGTTCGTGCTGGTCGCGCGCGACGCCGCGCGCACCGAACGCATCGCGGCCGACCTGCGGGTGCGCGGTGCCACGCGCACGAGCGTGATCGTCGCCGACTTCACGCGGCCGGCCTCGATCGCGGACATCGTTCGCCGGGCCGCCGCCGACGGTCCGCTCGACCTCGTGCTGATCGCGCACGGCAACCTGCCCGACCAGCCCGCCTGCGAGCGCGACCTCGACGCCTGCGAGAGCGCGCTGGTCGTCAACGGCACCTCGCCCGCGCTCTTCGCCGAGGCCTTCGCGGCCGGCATGTTCGACCGCGGCGCGGGCACGCTGGTCGTCATCGGTTCGGTGGCCGGCGATCGCGGCCGGCGCTCCAACTACGTCTACGGCGCGGCCAAGGGGCTCGTGACCCGCTACGTGCAGGGGCTGCAGCACCGTGCCGCCGGCACCGCGGTGCGCATCGTGCTGGTCAAGCCCGGTCCCACCGACACCCCGATGACCGCGCACCTGCGCCAGCAGGGCGCCAAGCTCGCCTCGGTCGAGTCCGTGGCCGCGTGCATCGTCGACGGTGCGGCCAAGGGTCGGCCGGTGGTCTACGCCCCGGCCAAGTGGGCGCTGATCATGATGGTGATCCGCCATCTGCCCCGGGTGGTCTTCGATCGCATGAACATCTAGTCCGATGCGTCGGCCCGGCCCCCGCACCGTGCTCGTCGCGCTCCAGGCGGCGTGCGCGCTGATCGTGATGCTCGCGGTGGTGGGGGCGGTGCGCGGCTTCTCGCCAGTCCCGTGGTGGGACATGTGGGACGGCTACCTCGAGTTCTACCTGCGCGTGCGCGGCGGCGAGACCGCCGCCTGGTGGGGGCAGCACAACGAGCATCGCCTGCTGCTCTCGCGACTGCTGTTCTGGCCCGACATCGCCTGGTTCGGCGGCCGCGGCGTGCTGCCGATCGTCGCCAACTACGCGGTCGTCGCGGGCGTGGCCGCCGCCTTCTGGCATGCGCTGCGCGAGACCGCGGGCAAGGCCCGGTCCACCGACGTGCTGGGGCTGATCGGTGCGGTCGGCACCGCCTGGCTGTTCCTCTGGATCCAGGAATTCAACTTCGCGGGCGCCTTCCAGATCCAGTTCTTCCTCGCCTACGCGGTTCCGCTGTGGGCGCTGCTCGCGCTGCACCGCTCGACGCTGCCCGGTGGGTCGGCCGCGTGGTTCGGCGTCGCCTGTCTGCTGTGCGCCGCGTCCTGGGGGACGATGGCCAACGGCATCCTGATCGGCCCCCTGATGGTGCTGCATGCGCTGGTCACCCGGCAGTCGCGAGTGCGCATCGCCGTGCTGGCGCTGCTCGCGGCGCTCGTGATCGGCACCTACCTGCACGGCTACGTGCCGGGGCCGAACCAGACCTCGACCACCGCGGCGCTGCTCGCCCGGCCCGGCCAGGCGATCGGCTACGTCGTGCTGTACCTCGGCGGGCCGTTCTTCCACCTGTCCGGGCGCTCGGGTGTCGCCCGGGTCGTCGCGGCGTTCGCGGGCGTCGTGCTGCTGGCGGGTTCGGCCCGCGTCGCCTGGATGCTGCTGACGCGGCGGCCGACCGATTCGCTGCGGACCGCGCTGCTGATGTTCGTCGCCTTCGTCGTGGGCACGGCCATCGTGACCGCGGCGGGCCGGCTGGAGTACGGGCTGTCGCAGGCGCTGTCGGAGCGCTATGCGACGCCGGCGCTGATGGCCTGGTTCGCGCTCGCGGTCCTCTATACCCCGTCGCTGCTGGCCTCGCGCCGGGCGGGGGCCGTCAGCCGGCTCGCGTGGCCGGCTGCGGCGCTCGTGCTGCTGATGCTGTCGTTCCAGGTGCGGGCACTGATCCGGCCGCACGAGATGCAGATCGAGCGGGCGACCGGCGCGCTGGCGCTGGCGATGGGCGTGCGCGACCCGATCTACGTCGGCACGGTGTATCCGGACGTGGACCGTGCGCTGGCGCTTGCACGACGCGCGGCCGACGCGCGGCTGTCGGTGTTCGCCGATGCCCCGCTCGCGGGGCTGCCGACCCGGATCGGCCGGGTTTCGGAGGTCTCCGAGGCGTCGGTCGGTCGGGCCTGCGCGGGCACCTTCGACGCGGTGGAGCGGATCGACGGCGTCGATGCCTGGGTGCGCGTCACCGGATGGGTCTTCGACGAGGCGAGCGGCCGCGCGCCGGACTTCGTCGAGGTGCTCGACGCCGAGCGGCGCGTGGTGGGTGTGGCGATGGTCGGCAAGCGGCGCGCCGACGCGCGTGCCCGGCTCGGTCGCGGCGCACGCGATGCCGGGTTCCGCGGCTACCTGCTCGCGGACCGGGCGGACGCCGCGCTGACGGTGCTCGCCCCCGCGCTCGGCTGCCGCCTCGAGTCGCGGGCGGCGCAGGCGCGATGAGCCCCGGACCCGGCTCGACGGGCGCGACCAACGGCGCGATGCCGGGTTTCCCGGGCGGGCTCGCGCTGCGGCTGCTGGGTGCCGGTGTCGCCGCGGTCTTCGTCGCCGCCGCCCTGTTCGTCGCGTCCGCATCGGTGATCGGCACGGTGAGGCTCCACTCGCCCGTTCCGTTCTGGGATGCCTGGGACGGCATCGTCGACTTCTACCTGCGTGTGCGCGACGGCGACCGCAGTGCCTGGTGGGCACAGCACAACGAGCATCGGGTGGGCATCTCCCGGTTCTTCTTCTGGGCGGACCTGCGCTGGTTCGGCGGAGGCGGGGTGCTGCCGGTCACGCTGAACTTCGCGCAGATCGGT
>RPRK01000268.1 GCA_003818495.1 Burkholderiales bacterium | reverse complement strand
GCCGCATCCTGCAGCGCCGCGACCGCCGGCATCACCGCGAGGTCGACGCCGTGGCGGGCGGCCTCCTCGACCATCAGGCGCACGTCCTTGCGGGCCATCGCGACCTCGAACGACACCTGGTCGTACGGTCCGGACGCGACCTTCGCGGCGCGCGCCGGCAGCGTCGCCCCGGGATTGAACGAGGCGAACAGCCCCATCGCCTCGGCCGGCGGAATCCCGACCGCGGCGGCCAGCCGGCAGACGTCGCCGATCACGCCGCTGATGCCGATCAGGGTCAGGTTGCCGAACAGCTTGAAGGACGCCGCCCGCTCCGGCTCCGGCCCCAGATAGACCACCTTGCCGGTCATCGGTGCGAGCAGCGGCGTGACCGCCTCGCACATCGCCGCGTCGCCCGACAGCAGCATCACGCCGGTGCCCTCGACACAGTTGGACGGCCCCATGAAGACCGGGGCGTGCACGAAGCGGCGCCCGCGAGCCGCCCAGCGCTTCGCGCGCTCCGCGGTGGGCGTGGTCGCCGTGGTGGTGTGGTCGACGATCCAGGCGGCGGTCGGGATCGCGTCGACGATCGGCTCGAGGATCGCGTCGACGACCGCGTCGTCGGCCACCATCAGGTGCACGCGCTCGACGCCGGCCACCGCCTCCGCGGGCGTCGCGCAGGCACGCGCACCATGAGCCTCGAGGGCCCGCGCCTTGTCGGCGCTCCGGTTCCAGACGGTGACCTGGTGGCCCTGGGCGAGCATGCGGCGCACGAAGCCCGCCCCCATCAGTCCGGTGCCGAGAAATGCGATCTTCATGCGGGGTGCCTCGCGAGCGTGTCGTGGAAGGAACCGGATGGTAGCCCCGCCCGCCCCGCCTCGAGCCCGGGCCGCCTCAGTAAACGATCCGGCAGCGGATCGTGCCCGGGATGGCGCACAGCCCCTCGTAGGCGACCGCGCTCGCCGAGGCGTCGACGTCCATCACCACGTAGCCGACATGCTCGTTGGTCCGCAGGTACTGCGCCGCCACGTTGACGCCCGCCTGCGAGAACTGGTCGTTGATCCGGGCGAGCATGCCCGGCACGTTGCGGTGGATGTGCAGCAGCCGGCTCTGGCCCGCGGGCGCCGGCAGCGACACCTCCGGGAAGTTCACCGCGCTGACGGTCGAGCCGTTGTTGCTGTAGCGGATCAGCTTGGCGGCGACCTCGCGCCCGATGCTCTCCTGCGCCTCGAGCGTCGAGCCGCCGATGTGCGGCGTGAGGATCACGTTGTCGAAGCGGGCGAGCGGCGACTCGAAGGCCTGGTCGTTGCGCTCGGGCTCGATGGGAAACACGTCGATCGCGGCGCCCGCGATCCGGCCGGACTCGAGCGCATCGGCCAGTGCGTCGATGTCGACCACCGTTCCGCGCGACGCGTTGATCAGGCTGGCACCCGCCTTCATCCGCGCGAGCTGCGCGGCGCCGATCATCAGTCGCGTCTCGGGCGTCTCGGGCACGTGCAGCGTGACCACGTCCGACACCGCCAGCACCTCGTCGAGCGAGGCGAGCTGGCGAGCGTTGCCCAGCGGCAGCTTGGTCTCGACATCGCAGAACACCACCGACAGGCCGAGCTGCTCGGCGAGCACGCCGATCTGGGTGCCGATGTGGCCGTAGCCGACGATGCCCAGCACCTTGCCGCGCGCCTCGTACGAGCCCGCCGCGCTCTTGGTCCAGCCGCCCCGGTGCAGCAGCGCGTTCTTCTGCGGAATGCCCCGCAGCAGCATCACCGCCTCGGCCAGCACCAGCTCGGCGACGCTGCGCGTGTTGGAGAACGGCGCGTTGAACACCGGCACGCCGCGCCGCGCGGCGGCCGCCAGATCGATCTGGTTGGTGCCGATGCAGAACGCGCCGATCGCCACCAGCTTCGGCGCGGCATCGAGCACGGCCTCGGTGAGCTGGGTGCGCGAGCGGATGCCGATGAAATGCGCATCGGCGATGGCCTCGACGAGCGCACCGTCGGCGAGCGCGCCCGGGCGCGTGTCGACCGTCGTGTAGCCGTCGGCCGTCAGCGCATCCACCGCGGAGCGGTGGATGCCCTCGAGCAGCACGAACTTCAGGCGGTCCTTCTGGACGGAGAGTCGCTGTGTCATGGTTCCGTTGTAGCAGGAACCATGCCGCGCCCCACGGGAAGACGCCACCCGCCCGATGGGCATCGGCCGGCCCGCCGGCGCACGCGCCGGCGGCCCTGCGATGCGCTCAGTAGGCCGACAGCACCGAACGCAGCGTCTCGACCATGCGGTCGATGTGCGCGCGCTCGGCGACGAAGGGCGGCGCCAGGATCAGGCTGTCGCCGGTCGACTTCAGATTCAGGTTCGCGTCGTACAGCGCCTTCTGCGCCGCGTGCCCGCGGGCGCCCGGCGGCTGTCCGGCGGGCGACAGCTCGATCGCCGCCATCATCCCGATGCCGCGGATGTCCACCAGGCACGGCAGGTCGCGCAGCGAGTACACCGCATCGAGGAAGTACGACGACATCTCGGCGGCGCGGCCGATCAGCCCCTCCTGCTCGAAGATGTCCATCATCGCGAGGCCCGCGGCGCACGAGGCCGGATGCGCCGAATAGGTATAGCCGTGGAAGAACTCGATGCCTTGTGCGGGGCCGGCCTCGGTGATCGCGTCGTAGATCGCCTGCTTCGCGGCGACCGCGCCCAGCGGCTGCGCGCCGTTGGTGATCGCCTTGGCCATGGTCAGCAGGTCGGGCGTGACCCCGAACTTCTGCGCGCCGAACGGCGCGCCCATCCGGCCCCAGCCGGTGATCACCTCGTCGAACACCAGCAGGATGCCGTGCTGGTCGCAGATCGCGCGGATCCGCTCCAGGTAGCCCACCGGCGGAGGCAGGCAACCGAAGCTGCCCGCGGTCGGCTCCACGAACACCGCGGCGATGTTGTCGCCGCCGACCAGCGCGCAGATGCGCTGCAGGTCCTCGGCGAGGTCGCCGCCGGCCTCGGGCTGGCCGCGGACGAACTTCGTCTCCGGCAGCGCGGTATGCCGCATGAAGTGGACGCCCGGCAGGCCGACACCGAAGGTGCGCCGGTTGTTGACCATGCCCGACAGCGCGACGCCACCCATGTTCACGCCGTGGTACGCCCGCTCGCGCGAGACGAAGAGCTGGCGGTGGCCCTGACCACGGATGCGGTGGTAGGCGAGCGCCATCTTCATCGCGGAATCCACCGCCTCGGAGCCCGAGCAGGTGAAGAAGACGCGGTTCAGCCCCTCGGGCGTGTGCTGCACCACCCGTTGCGCGAGCTCGAACGCCTTGGGCTGGGCGCGCGTGAACGGCATCGTGTAGTCGAGCGTCGAGAGCTGGTCGTAGACCGCGCGCGCGATCTCGGGGCGGCAGTGGCCCGCCGCGACACAGAACAGGCCGGACGAGGCATCGAGCACCTGCGAGCCGTCGGGCTTGTAGAGCCACACGCCCTCGCCGCGCACGAACATCCGCGGCTCCTGCTTGAATTCCTTGTTCGGCGAGAACGGCATCCAGTAGTTCTGGCGTGCCTCGATCTCGATCAGCGGGTCGGCGTGTCCCATGCGGGCTCCTCGAATCGGTGGAACCGGGCCACGCGACCCGGCGGTTCAAGCAGGACGGGCGGTGGCGGCTACCAGTCGATGGTCGCGGTCATCGCCTCGGCCGCGTTGCGCAGCAGCGGCAGGTATTCGAGACCCTCCTCGATGCGCATCCGCGCCAGCGGCGCATGCACCGCGACGCCGGCCACCACCTTGCCCTCGCTGTTGCGCACCGGCACGGCGATGCAGCAGATCCCGGGCAGGTATTCCTCGTTGTCGATCGAGTAGCCGCGCTCGCGGATCGCATTGAACTCGTTCGACAGACGCTTCGGGTCGGTCAGCGTCTGGGGCGTGTGCTTGATCAGCGGGGTCTGCTGCAGGAAGCGGTCGCGGCTGCGCTTGGGCATCGCCGCCAGGAACAGCTTGCCGCTCGCCGACGCGTACAGCGGCACCCGCGAGCCCGAGCCGAAGTGCACGCGCAGCGGCCAGGCGGTCTCGACCCGATCGAGGTAGAGCACGGTGTTGCCGTTGGGGATGGTCAGGTTGCAGGTCTCGCCGACCTGCTCGACCAGCTCCTCGAGGATGGCGTGGCGCGACGCCCGGTGCGGCGAGCCGAGCAGCACCTGCCCGGCGAACTTGTTCAGCCGCTCGGCGAAGCCGTAGCGCTTGGTGTCGGGCTCGCGGGCGACGACGCCGGCGTGCTCGAGCGTCCCCAGGATGCGCAGGACGGTCGGCTTCGGCAGCGCGACGGCCTGCGCGATCTCGGCGAGCTGCGGCGGACGCTCGTGATCGGCCAGTGCCTCGAGAATCCGGATCGCCCGCAGGATGGCCGATCCGGCCGGGACGTCCGCGTGGGCGGCTGCGATGGCTGCGATGGCTGCTTCGGTGCTCATGATGTCTCTGTCTCCTCGAAGATCGATCTTGTCTCGGCCGTCATCCAGGACGGCTCCCCCAAATTATGGTGAAAATGGAACTCTCGTGCAGTAGAAAACGAAATCCTTGAGTTTCCCGCCGGAGACGCGGTGACACAGTGCCGCGAATCCAAGGGGAGCCTCAGTTCGTGAACCAAAGCATTCCTTCGAATCGCACCGTCGTCTCCGGCCGGCAGAAGATGACGCCGTCCGAGGCGTTCGTGGAGACGCTGGTCGCGCAGGGCGTGACCGACGTGTTCGGCATCGTCGGCTCCGCGTACATGGATGCGCTCGACCTGTTCCCCGCAGCCGGCATCCGCTTCGTGATGGTCGCGCACGAGCAGGGTGCGGCGCACATGGCCGATGGCTATGCGCGCGTCTCGGGCAAGCACGGCGTGTGCATCGCGCAGAACGGCCCGGGCATCACCAACTTCGTGACCGCGGTCGCGGCGGCGTACTGGGCGCACTCGCCCGTCGTGGTCGTCACCCCCGAGACCGGCAGCATGTCGCTCGGCCTGGGCGGCTTCCAGGAGACCGAGCAGCTGCCGATCTTCTCGAAGATCACCAAGTACCAGGCGCACGTGAACAACAAGGCGCGGATGGCCGAACTCACCGGCCGCGCCTTCGACCGCGCGCTGCTCGAGCTCGGACCGACGCAGCTCAACATTCCGCGTGACTACTTCTACGGCGACATCGAGGCGGAGATCCCGACCCCGATCCGCATCGAGCGCGGTGCAGGCGGCGAGCAGGCGCTCGCCGAGGCCGCCGAGCTGCTCGCGCACGCGAAGTTTCCGGTGATCCTCTCGGGCGGTGGCGTCATCAACGCCGACGCCTGGCCCGAGGCGATCGCGCTCGCCGAGCTCCTGCAGGCGCCCGTGGCCAGCAGCTACCTGCACAACGACTCGTTCCCGGCGAGCCATCCGCTGGCGACGGGCCCGCTCGGCTACCAGGGCAGCAAGGCCGCGATGAAGCTGATCGCCCGGGCGGACGTGGTGCTCGCGCTCGGCACGCGGCTCGGGCCGTTCGGCACCCTGCCCCAGCACGGGCTGGATTATTGGCCCAAGGACGCGAAGATCATCCAGGTCGACGCCGACGCGAAGATGCTCGGGCTGGTCAAGCCGATCTCGGTCGGCCTGTGCGGCGACGCGAAGGCGGTGGCCGCGGCCCTGCATGCGCGCCTGTCGGGCCGCGCGCTCGCCTGCCAGGCCAATCGCGACGCACGGCTGGCGACGGTCCGCGACGAGAAGGCCGCCTGGGCGAAGGAACGCGCCGAGTGGACCCACGAGCGCGACGCCTGGTCGATCGAGACCGCGCGCGCGTCCTCGCACATGCATCCGCGCGAGATGCTGCTCGAGCTCGAGCGCGCGATGCCGGCCGACGCGATGGTCTCCACCGACATCGGCAACATCTGCTCGGTCTC
>RPRK01000267.1 GCA_003818495.1 Burkholderiales bacterium | reverse complement strand
TCGGCGCCACCGGATTCGACCTGATGGAGCTGGTCGTGCCGACCGGTGCGGTCGACGGCCCGATGATCGTCGCGGTCTACGCACCGCAGCGCATCCTCGACCATTTCCTGCCGAGCGACCAGGCCGGAGACCACGTGTACTCGCTGGTCGAGGCCGACGGGACGATGGCGGCGCGCCAGGCCGTCATCGGCCAGGCCCGAGGCGAGCTGCATGCGATCAGCCCGCTGGCCCGCACCGGCACCACGCTCCAGATCCGCGTCGATGCGGCCCCGGTCCGGCCGCGCCTGATACCGAACGTGCTGACCGGGCTGGTCGCGGCGACGTCGGCCGGCCTGGGCCTCGCGATGTTCTTCCTGGTGAGCGACATCCGGCAGCGCGCGCGGGTCGAGCAGGCGCTGCGCGAGCAGGTGCAGTTCCGGCGCGCGGTGGAGGACTCGATCCATCACGGGCTGATCGTCTTCGACCTCGACGACCGGGTGGTGCACGTCAACGACGCGCTGGTCCGCATCCTCGGCTACACGCGCGAGGAGCTGGTCGGGACGGGTCGGCCGCTGCCGTTCGCGACCCCCGAGGCCTTCCGCGACTACCGCGCCTACCTCGAACACCTCGCCGAGACCCCCGAGGAGAACGGGGAACGGGCGGCCGTGCGCGCCCGCGGCTTCCACACCCTGTACCGCGCGAAGGACGGCTCGATCGTCGAGGCGATGGTCGTCGAGGCGCCGGTGTTCGATCCGGACGGGCATCCGATCGGCAAGATGGTCATCGGCGCGGACGTCACCGAGCAGCGCCGTGTCGAGGAACTCGCGCGCCGCCAGCAGGAAGTCCTGCAGTCGCGCTCGCGGCTCGCGACGCTGGGCGAGATGGCCTCGACGCTGTCGCACGAGCTCAACCAGCCGCTGGCCGCGATCACCAGCTACGCCGCCGCCTGCGAGAACCTGGTCGCGGCCCAGCCGCCGCGCCCCGAGCCGGTCGCGCAGGCGCTGCGCGGGATCCGTACCCAGGCCGAGCGCGCCGGGCAGGTCATCCGGTCGGTGCAGTCCTTCCTGCGCCGCCGGGCCATCGACCGCGGCGAGGTCGACCTCGCGGCGCTGGTGCGCGGCCTCGAGCCCCTCCTCAAGCTCCAGGCGACCCGCACCGGCGCGCAGATCAGGATCGACGTGCCCGCCGATGCGCGCGTCCATGCCGACCGGATCATGCTCGAGCAGGTGCTGCTGAACCTCACGCGCAACGGCTTCGAGGCGATGGCCGACACCCCGACCGCCGATCGGGTGCTGGAACTGCGCGCCCGATCACGCACCGACGACGAGCGTGGCGAGCGCGTCGACGTCGAGGTGAACGATCGCGGCCGCGGCGTGCCGCCCGAGGTGCTGCCGCAGCTGTTCAACGCATTCTTCACGACCAAGTCCGAAGGCATGGGACTCGGGCTCAGTCTGTGCCGATCGGTCATCGAGCAGCACGGGGGTCACCTGCAGTACCGACCGCGCCCCGAAGGCGGCTCCACCTTCGCCTTCGACCTGCCCCGCCACGACGAGACCGCGCTGGCTCGCCCCACGCCCCCCACCGCCTCAGGAGCCGACCGATGACCGAGTCCCAGATTCCCGGTACCGTCCACGTCGTCGAGGACGACCCCGTCCTGGCCGACGCGCTGTGTCTGCTGCTCATGTCGCGGGGCCTGTCCGCCGTCGCGTTCCCCAGCGGCGAGGCGTTCCTGGCGGCCGTCGACGCCGACTGGCCCGCCGGTCCGGCCTGCGTGCTGATGGACGTCCGCATGAAGGAGCTGTCGGGCATCGAGGCCTTCGACCGGCTTCGCGCACGCAAGCCGTCCTTGCCCGCGCCGGTGATCTTCCTGACCGGACATGGCGACATCACGATGGCGGTCGATGCGGTCAAGAACGGCGCGTTCGACTTCTTCGAGAAGCCGTTCAACGACAACCGCCTGGTGGACCGCGTGATGCAGGCGATGGCCGAGTCCCGGAGCCGCCTCGAGCACGACGACAGCAGCGGGCGCATCCGCAATCGTCTCGATCGGCTCACCGCACGTGAGAAGGACGTGATGGAACTGATCCTCAAGGGACGGCTCAACAAGATCATCGCCGACGAGCTCGGCATCAGCATGCGCACGGTCGAGGTGCATCGCTCGAACGTGTTCAGCAAGATGGGCGTGCGCAGCGCCGTGGAACTCGCTCGCCTGCTCGAGAACCTGGACGACTGAGGCCGCGCGTCGACCGTCGAGCGAGGGGGTCGCGGGCCCCGGACGAACGTGGTGGATACGCATGACAGGCCTGTTGCGGCGGAGGGCTGCTCGGGTAGACTGCCGCATCCATCCGGGGGCTGCTTCCCCGGTAGGGCCATTCGAACGATCCGGGGAGACAGACTGCATGCGTATCCGCAATCACCGCGACTTCTGGGCGGGGGTGCTCTTCATGGTGACCGGCCTGCTGTTCATGGCGCTCTCGCGCCAGTACACGCTGGGCACGGCCGCGAAGATGGGCCCGGGCTACTTTCCGACCATCCTGGGCGGCCTCATGGCACTGCTCGGCCTGATGATCCTGGTGCCCTCGCTCGCCAAGCGCGGACCCGAGGTGCGCGTCGCCAAGATGGACTTCAAGGCGATCCTGCTGGTGCTGGTCGCCGTCGCGGTCTACGCCGCCACGCTGCCCAAGCTCGGATTCATCGTGTCGCTGTTCCTGCTGATCGGCATCTCGTCGCTCGCCAGCCATGAATACAAGCTGAAGACGACGCTGATCTCGTCGGTCGTGCTCCTCGTGTTCTCGTGGCTGGTCTTCGTCAAGGGCCTGGAACTGCAGTTCCCGTTCCTGCCCTTCTTCCTCACCCGCTGACCAGCGCGCGACGCACGAGACCGCCTCCATGGAACTCCTCGACAATCTCGCCCTCGGTTTCGCGACCGCGGGCACCTTCGACAACCTGCTGTACTGCCTGATCGGCGTGATCCTGGGCACGCTGATCGGCGTGCTGCCCGGCATCGGACCGCTCGCGACCATCGCGATGCTGCTGCCGGCC
Organism: Burkholderiales bacterium; assembly: GCA_003818495.1. Lineage (GTDB taxonomy): Bacteria > Pseudomonadota > Gammaproteobacteria > Burkholderiales > Burkholderiaceae_E > UBA4615. The sequence continues at coordinate 2,886 of RPRK01000267.1, read as the reverse complement.
ACCTACAAGATGTCGGACCCGACCACGGCGCTGATCATGCTCGCCGGCATCTACTACGGCGCGCAGTACGGCGGCTCGACCACGGCGATCCTGGTGAACCTGCCCGGCGAGTCGTCGTCGGTGGTGACCACGCTCGACGGCTACCAGATGGCGCGCAAGGGCCAGGCGGGACCGGCCCTCGCGATCGCGGCGATCGCCTCGTTCTTCGCCGGTACCGTCGCGACCTTCCTGCTCGCCGCGTTCGCGCCGCCGCTCGCGGAGATCGCCTTCAAGTTCGGACCGGCCGAATACTTCGCCCTGATGGTGCTCGGTCTGATCGCCGCGGTGGTGCTCGCGCACGGCTCGGTGATCAAGGCGCTGGCGATGGTGATCTTCGGACTGCTGCTCGGCATGATCGGCACCGACGTCAACTCGGGCGTCGCGCGCTTCTCGTTCGACGTGCCGGAACTGTCCGACGGCATCGAGTTCGTCGCGGTCGCGATGGGCATGTTCGGCTTCGCCGAGATCATCCTGAACCTCGAGCAGCGCGAGAATCGCGAGGTCTTCACCAGCAAGGTGACGAACCTGTTCCCGCGCTGGTCGGACTTCAAGACCGCCTTCCCCGCGATCCTGCGCGGGACCGGCCTCGGATCGCTGCTCGGCATCCTTCCCGGCGGCGGTGCCGTGCTCGCGTCGTTCTCGGCCTACGCGATCGAGAAGAAGATCTCCAAGACGCCCGAGATGTTCGGCAAGGGCGCGATCCAGGGCGTCGCTGCGCCAGAGGCAGCCAACAACGCCGGTGCGCAGACCTCGTTCATCCCGATGCTGACGCTGGGCATCCCGACCACGCCGGTGATGGCGCTGATGGTCGCGGCGATGATGATCCACAACATCCAGCCGGGCCCGCAGGTGATGACGAGCAACCCCAAGCTGTTCTGGGGCCTGATCGTCTCGATGTGGATCGGCAACCTGTTCCTCGTGATCCTGAACCTGCCGCTGGTGGGCATGTGGGTCAAGCTGCTGTCGGTGCCGTACCGGATCATGTACCCGGCGATCCTGCTGTTCTGCTGCATCGGCGCGTACTCGATCAACAACAACGTCTTCGACGTGTTCATGACGATCCCGTTCGCGATCCTCGGCTACCTCTTCAAGAAGCTCGACTGCGAACCGGCGCCGATGCTGCTCGGCTTCGTGCTCGGCAAGCTGATGGAGGAGTATCTGCGCCGCGCGATGACGATCTCCCGCGGCGACTGGTCGGTGTTCGTGACCCGGCCGCTGTCGGCGACGCTGCTGGCGTGCGCGGCGGTGCTGCTGGTCATCGTGTTCCTGCCGTCCATCTCGAAGAAGCGCGAGGAGGCGTTCGCGGGCGACGACTGACGCCGTGCGGCGCACCATGGGAAAGGGCCGCTCGCGCGGCCCTTTTTCTTTCTGCGGCAGCCCGGATCAGGCCAGCAGGCTGCGGAGCATCCAGGCGTTCTTCTCGTGGATGTCCATGCGCTGGGTGAGCAGGTCGCAGGTCGGCTGATCGTTCGCCTCGTCGGCATGGCGGAACACCTCGCGCGCGGTGCGCGCGACGGTCTGCTGGCCCTCGACGAGGTTGCGGATCATCTCGTGCGCGCTCGGCACGCCGGTGTCGTCCGGGATCGACGACAGCTCGGCGAACTGCGCCGAGGTGCCGGGCGCGACCACGCCGAGCGCCCGGATCCGCTCGGCGATCTGGTCGAGCGCGGTCCATTCCTCGGTGTACTGCTCCATGAACATCACGTGCAGGGTCTGGAACATCGGACCGGTGACGTTCCAGTGGTAGTTGTGGGTCTTGAGGTAGAGCCGGAAGCTGTCGGCGAGCAGACGGGACAGGCCCTGCGCGATGCGCTCGCGCTGTGCGTCGTCGATGCCGATGTCGAAGCGGGGGGGCTGGACGGAAGCCATGGTGCTACTCCTTCAGGTGGGTTCGGTCGAGGATGTCATGCGCCTCCGAGCTCGGCTGTCGGCGCACACCGCGATCGCTCCAGTGTGGGCCAGGCCGGATGCGGCTGGCCAACGGGTGTTCCCGATGCGCACGATCGGACGCACCGATGACCCGCGCCGCGCCGCATCCGAGGGACCGCCTCAGCAGTCGACCGGGAAACGGCTGCGCAGGGTCGCGACCTCGTCGCAGCCGAGGCAGCGGCACGCCCGCCCGTTCAGCGTGAGGAACAGGCGCGCGGTGGCCTCGAGCTCCTCGACCGCGTCGGTGGCGGCCTCGAGGCTGCTGCCGGCGACGACCGGGCCGTGGTTCGCCAGCAGCACCGCGTGGTGTCGGGTGGCGAACGCCGCCACCGCATCGGCGAGCGCCGGGTCGCCGGGCGGGTGGTACGGCACCAGCGGCAGCGTGCCGATCCGCATCACGTAATAGGCGGTCAGCGCCGGCAGCACGTCGGCCGGATCGACGTCCTCGAGCACCGACACGGCCACGGAATACGTCGAATGCAGATGCACCACGGCGCCGGCCCGCGGCCGCTCCCGGTACATCGCGCGATGCAGGAAGGTCTCTTTCGACGGGCGGTCGCCGGCCAGCAGCGTGCCGCTTTCGTCGAGCAGACTGATGCGCGCCGGATCCAGCGAGCCGAAGCTCGATCCGGTCGGCGTGACCAGCCAGCGGCCGTCGGGCAGGCGCGCGCTGATGTTGCCGGTGCTGCCGTGGGTCAGGCCGCGGTCGTACAGGGAGCGGGCGACCGTCGCGATGCGGTCGCGCAATGAATCCTCGGTCATCGTTCCAGCATAGCATCGGCGCACGGGCGGGCATCGGACCCTCTGCTAGACTCGCCGCGCCATGGAAACGCTCGGCATCCTGCATTTCGGCGGCTTCGTCATCGCCGGCCTGCTGCTGAACCTCACGCCGGGGCCGGACCTCGTCTACACGTCGAC
>RPRK01000266.1 GCA_003818495.1 Burkholderiales bacterium | reverse complement strand
CGGGCGGCTGGACGGTGGACGTGCCCCCGCCGCGCCGGGGCGCACCGCACTGACCCCGGCGGACCGCACGCGGCCCGCCCTGCGCCTCAGGCCAGCGGCGCCACCCTCGGTGGCCACGACAGCGTGAAGTCGCCTCGGTCGAGGTTCAGGTTCGGGTTGTAGGCCGGATCGTCGACCAGGTGCCGGCCCCAGCGGGCCTTCATGCAGGCGACCTCGCCCGAGAAGCGTGCCTGCTTGGCCGGCGTGTCCTCGAGCCCGCGCGTCTTCGACTCGAAGTGGTAGAGCTCGGCGTACGGCGTGTACAGGTTGCGGTAGCCGGCCTCGCGCACCTTGATGCAGAAGTCGATGTCGTTGAAGGCGATCTTCAGGCCTTCCTCGTCGAGCCCGCCGACCTGCTCGAACACCTCCTTGCGCACGAACAGGCAGGCCGCCGTGACCGCCGAGTAGCCGGCGATCAGCCCGAGGCGGCCGAAGTAGCCGTGCGCATCGCGCACCTGGCCATGAAAGGCATGGCCCGCCACCCCGCCGGTGCCGAGCAGCACGCCGGCATGCTGGATCGTGTCGTCGGGATAGAGCAGCTTCGCGCCGACCGCGCCGATCTCGGGACGCAGCGCGTGGCTCACCATCTCGCTCATCCACTCGGGGGCGATGACCTCGATGTCGTTGTTCAGCAGCGCGATGATCTCGCCGCGCGCCGCGGCGACCGCGCGGTTGTTCAGCGCGGAGAAGTTGAACGGGCCGTCGTCGCGGCAGACGCGCACGCCCTGGGTGGCGAGCGTCTCGAAGTACGCCAGTGCCTCGGGGTCGTCGGAGCCGTTGTCGACGAGCAGGATCTCGTAGTTCGGATAGGTGGTCTTGGCGCGGACGCTGTCGAGACACTGGCGCACGAGGTCCGCGGCGTTGCGGGTCGGCACGATCACCGTCACCAGCGGCGGCTCGTCGGGAAGCGCGTAGCGCACGCGGTATCCGAGCGCGGTGTGCTCGGTCCGGGCCCGCAGGCCACGACGGGCGAGGTGCTCGTCGATCGCGCGGCGGCCGGCGTCGTCGGCATAGGGCTTGGCGGCCGAGCCCGATGCGGTGCTCGCCGGATGCACCCGCCAGTGGTAAAGCACCCGCGGCACGTGGACGATCGCCTCGGGCGGCACGCGCTCGATGCAGCGGAGCACCAGGTCGTAGTCCTGCGCACCCTCGAAGCCGCGCCGGAAGCCGCCGACCTCGCGCAGCAGGCCGTGCTCGTAGACGCCGAAGTGGCAGAACAGGTTGTGCGACAGGAACAGGTCCGGGTTCCAGTCGGGCTTGAAGTACGGATCGTGGCGACGTCCCTGTTCGTCGACCTTGTCCTCGTCGGAATAGATCAGTCGCGCGTCGGGATGCTCGAGGATCGCCCGCGCCGCGCAGTACAGCGCGTGCTCGGCGAGCTCGTCGTCGTGATCGAGCAGTCCCACCCAGCGGCCGGTCGCCAGCGCGAGCGCGCTGTTGGAGGCCTCTGAGATGTGCCCGTTGGTCTCGCGGAAGACGACCTTGATGCGCGGATCGAGCGCCGCCACCGAGCGTACCAGCTCGCGCGAGCCCGGGGCCGTGGAGGCGTCGTCGGCGATGCACAGCTCCCAGTGCGGATAGGTCTGCACGAGCACCGAGTCGACCGCGCGCCGGAACCACTTCGGGTCCGGGTTGTAGGTCGGCATCACGATCGAGATGACCGGCGCGTCGGTCATCGCGTCGATGGCCGCACGCATCGACGCACGCGCCGTGTCGTCCGGGGTGTCGTGACGCCGGATCCACTCGACATAGTCGAGGGCGATCGGATCGGGCGGCAGGCCGGCCCCCTGGGGCGACTCGCGCAGCCGACCGGCGATGTAGACGCCCCGGCGCAGACCGTCGATGCCGTCCTTGCGGACCACCCGGACCAGGCGCAACAGCGCGGGACCGACGCCACCGCTGAATTCGACCGCGGCACGCGCCGAGCCCGCGACGCGGCCGATGCGACGGATACCGAGCACCAGCGCGCGCAGCGGCGCGGTGAGCCGCCAGCTCGTCGACGAGCGCAGGGCGGCGACTTCGCGCGCGGAGGTGTCGGCGCGTTCGGTCATGGTCGCCGCATGTCGCGCGCTGTCGGCGACGGACCGCTTGAGGACCACCGCCGCGTCGTCGAGTGACGCGGCACGTCGCGTGAGCGAGGCGACCTCGGCACGGGCGGCGGCCAGTGCGGAACGCTCGGCCGCGAGCTCGGCCGAGAGCGCCGTACGGGTCGCTTCGAGGTCGGCGCGCGCGGCATCGAGTGCGGTCTCGAGCGGTACGATCGCTTCCTCGGGCGGCACGAGGCGAGTCGACCAGGGATTGCCCGACTCGTCCGGGCCGACATGGGCGCTGCCCTGCAGGCCGGGATGGCCCGGCACGACCTGCTCGACTTGCCCGGCGATGACCCGCGGCCCGAGCACATTGCGCGCCGCCGGGAGCTTTCGGATCACGCAGATCGAGTTGACGAACTCCACCGAGTGGACCGACGCGAGCAGGTCCTCGGACATCGCGACGCCGTACTGGCGCACAAAGCCCTCGACCAGCGAGGCCCGGGTCCGCGGCACGCCCCAGTGCTCATGGTTGACGATGTCGGCGAGCCGCTTGAAGAAGGCGACCGACGACTGCGGATCGAAGAGGCCGCCCTCCCAGTCATGGTAGTAGCTGCAGTGCAGGTCCTCTGCCACGAACAGGCCGCCGTCGACCAGCACCGGGAAGTAGGCCGCGAATGCCTTGACGATGTCGCTCGAGCGGTGCGAGCCGTCGTCGACCACCAGGTCGAAGCGCTCCGACAGGGTCAGCACCGCCGTGCGGGTGCGCGGCTCGCCGGCGTCGCCGACGATCACGCTGATCCGGGGATCGTCGTAGCGCAGCAGGTTGCACAGCGGATCGATGTCGCAGCCGATGAGCCGCTCCGCACGGGCGAAGTACTTCGCCCAGATCTCGAGCGACCCGCCGTTCTGGATGCCGATCTCGAGCAGCCGGACCGGACGGTCGCGGAACTCCGCGAACAGCCGCTCGTAGGTGTCCAGGTAGAGGGACCACTTGTCGGACACCTTGCCCGAGTGTTCGCGATAGAGCTGTTCGATCGTCGTCATGGAGTGCGCGCGAGGCGGACGTTCTCGAAAGGGATGCCGACGAGCCCCCACCTGACCCGGCTCGAGGCGACGGTCAGGATCAGTGCGTCGTGCAGGTAGTGATGCTGGACGTTGTCGGTGAGGCTGCCGTCGGCGACGGACGCCATTACCGCGTACTGGCCGTTGGGCAGCATCGGCAGGCGGAACTCGAAGACCGCCTGGAAGGTGTCGCCGGCCTCCACCGAGACCGGAGTCGCGTCGGTGAACGGCAGGGTGTTCTCGCCGAACAGGTCCTGGCCGAGCCGATCCTTGACGATGAAGCCGAGGATCGGCCGCGCGAGCGGGATCGCGGCCCGGGCAGTCAGGACCATCCGCACGCGCTCGCCGCCCTCCAGGACCGGCACGGCGCTGCCGTCGTCGCGCTCCAGCGACACGCCGGTGATCTCGGCCTGGCCGGTCGCCCAGCCGCGCGCTTCGGGCAGGTTGCCGCGCACCTCGGCGGCGGCCGCGTAGTCGATCGCCGCGGGCGCGTCGTCGTCGGCGCCGTAGTCGACCGCCTCGACGCTCGGGGCGGCCTCGTCGGCCGCCTCGCCGGCGTCGCCCGACTCGCTGCCGCGACGCAGCGCCTCGAGCCGCGTGTCGGCACCGACCAGCGCCTGCTGGGTGTCCTGCAGGTAGGCCTCGGCGACGCGCTTGGAGGCGCCGCGGCCGACCAGCCGCCCGTGGGACAGCCACATCGCGCTGCGGCAGAGCCGCTGCACCGCGCCCATGTCGTGGCTGACGAACAGCAGCGTGCCGTCCTGCTGGAAGCGGTGGATGAACCGCATGCAGCGCTGCGTGAAGACCGCGTCGCCGACCGCCAGCGCCTCGTCGACGACCAGGATGTCTGCGTCGACGTGCGCGATCACCGCGAACGCCAGGCGGACGTACATGCCGCTCGAGTAGGTCTTGACCGGCTGCTCCATGAAGTCGCCGATGTCGGCGAAGCCCGCGATCAGGTCGAAGCGCGCGTCGACCTGCTCGCGGCTCAGTCCGTACAGCGACGAGGCCATGTAGACGTTCTCGCGGCCGGTGAACTCCGGGTTGAACCCGGCGCCGAGCTCGAGCAGCGCCGCGATGCGCCCGTTCGTGGTGACCGAACCCGAGGTCGGGTTCAGCGTGCCGCAGACCATCTGCAGCAGCGTCGACTTGCCGCTGCCGTTGCGCCCGACGATGCCGACCGTCTCGCCGCGCGCGACCTCGAAGGACACGTCGCGCAGCGCCCAGAACTCGCGGTAGTAGCGACGCCGGCCGCGGACCAGCATCTGCAGCAGCCGGTCGCGCGGGGACGCGTAGATCTGGTAGCACTTGCCCAGGCCGTCGGCCCGGATCGCGAGCTCAGAGGACATCGGCGAACCCCCGGCGCGTCTTCTGGAACCAGGCGAACCCGAGCCACGCCACCGCGAGCGACACGACGAGCTGCACGGCGTAGACCTCGGGTCTCGGCAGCGTGCCGAAGATCATCACGCCCCGCACGTGCTCGATGACCAGCGACAGCGGGTTGAGCGCGAGGATCGGCTGCACGTCGGGCGGCAGCGCGGTGACCGGGAAGAAGATCGGCGACAGGAACATCAGCGCGGCGGTGGCGATGCCGACCACCTGCCCGACGTCGCGCAGGTAGACGCCGAGCGAGGCGAGCAGCCAGGACAGGCCCAGCGTGAAGGCGAGCAGCGGGACCAGCACCACCGGCAGCAGCAGCGCGGTCGGCGGCGGCAGCCCGAACATCGCGCCGAAGAACACGAGCCACACCAGCAGGCTCACGCCGCCGTGGAACAGCGCCGAGGCGACCGAGACCACCGGCAGCACCTCGAGCGGGAACACCACCTTCTTGACGTAGTTGGCGTTGGCGATCACCAGGCCGGGCGCGCGCGTCACGCACTCGGCGAACAGGTTGAACACCATCAGCCCGGCGAACAGGATGATCGCGAACTCGGTGCGGGACTCGCCGCCCCCGCTCCAGCGGGCTCGGAACACCACGCTGAAGACGAAGGTGTAGACCGCGAGCATCAGCACCGGATTGAAGAACGACCAGGCGAGCCCGAGCACCGATCCCCGATACCGGCCGAGCACCTCCCGCCGGGCCAGGGTGAGGATCAGGCGGCGGTGGCGCCAGACCGACGCCAGCATCTCCCGCGGCGACGACGAGAACTCAAGCATGCGCCAGCCCGACCCGGAAGACCGGCCGCCCGGCCGCGCACGGACCGGACGGGAGACGGCGGATGGAGGCCGTGTCGCGGTGTCGGATGACGTCCCTCTCCAGGTTGGGGCCTCGGTCGTCGACGGCCCGCACGTGGGGGCGCGTCGGACCGCCGCGGGTTTCTTGGCGGCTGTTTTGGATCAAGCGCGGATTATATCCGCGCGCGTTTGCCGCTCTCCCCAGGGCGTCCGGGCACGTGCACTCCGGTAAGATGATCCCCGAGAGAGGTCCCGCCTGCACGACGGGCGGCCCATCAGACCGCAGTGCGGACGCCTTGATCGATACGCTAGAGCCCCGAACGGCCCACACCGACCGGCCCCAGGCCGCGCCGGAGAGGCCGTCGACGACCCGGACGGCGGCAGTCGTGGTGCTCTATCACCCCGACCCGGTCATGCTGTCGGAGACGCTCCGCCGTTGGCTCGCCCAGGTCGACCTCGTGCTGTGCGTCGACAACGGCATGCCTGACGGCGCGGGGCGCGCGCTCGAGGGCTTCGCACCGGGACGGCTCCGCTACCTGGCCATGGGCCGCAACGCCGGGCTCGGGGCTGCGCACAACCGGGGCATCGCCGAAGCGCGTGCCGCGGGCT
>RPRK01000265.1 GCA_003818495.1 Burkholderiales bacterium | reverse complement strand
GGGCCTCGACCTGCTGATCCTGCGCGAGCTGACCGGCGACATCTACTTCGGCCAGCCCCGTGGCGTTCGCACCAACGAGGCCGGCGAGCGCGAGGGCTTCGACACGATGCGCTACACCGAGTCCGAGATCCGCCGAATCGCGAAGACCGCGTTCGAGGCGGCCCGCAAGCGCTCGCGGCGGGTGTGCTCGGTCGACAAGGCCAACGTGCTGGAAACCACGCAGTTCTGGCGCGACGTGGTGATCGACGTCCACAAGGACTTCACCGACATCGAGCTCTCGCACATGTACGTCGACAACGCCGCGATGCAGCTCGTGCGCAACCCCAAGCAGTTCGACGTCATCGTCACCGGCAACATGTTCGGCGACATCCTGTCCGACGAGGCCTCGATGCTCACCGGCTCGATCGGCATGCTGCCGTCGGCCTCGCTGAACGCGAAGTCCTTCGGCATGTACGAGCCGATCCACGGGTCCGCGCCCGACATCACGGGCAAGGGCATCGCCAATCCGCTCGCCACGATCCTGTCCGCGGCCATGCTGCTGCGCTACTCGCTGGGCGAGGAAGCGGCCGCCGGTCGCATCGAGGCCGCCGTCCGGAAGGTGCTTGCACAGGGATTCCGGACCGCTGATATTACGGAACCGGGTTGCAGGCAGGTGGGCACCGTCGCCATGGGCGATGCCGTGCTCGCCGCACTCTGACCGTCGCACAAGGCAGGCTGGGAAGCTCATGATGAAGGTCGGGATGGTCGGTTGGCGCGGAATGGTCGGTTCCGTGCTGATGCAGCGGATGCGCGAGGAGAACGACTTCGCGCACATCGAGCCGGTGTTCTTCAGCACCTCGAATGCCGGTGGCGACGCGCCGCTCGGCGCGGGCAAGCTGTTGCACGCCGACGACATCGATGCGCTGCGCAAGATGGATGTCGTGCTGACCTGCCAGGGCGGCGACTGGACCAAGGCCGTCTTCCCGAAGCTTCGCGCGACCGGCTGGAACGGGTACTGGATCGATGCGGCCTCCACGCTGCGGATGGCCGACGACGCCGTCATCATCCTGGACCCGGTGAACCGCAAGGTGATCGACGCCGCGCTCGCCGCGGGCACCCGGAACTACATCGGCGGCAACTGCACCGTCAGCCTGATGCTGATGGCGATGGGCGGGCTCTTCGAGCACGACCTCGTCGAGTGGATCTCGGCGATGACCTACCAGGCCGCCAGCGGCGCCGGCGCGCAGAACATGCGCGAACTGCTGCTGCAGATGGGCGCGGTGCACGGCGCCGTGGCCGCCGAGCTCGCCGACCCGGCCGGCGCGATCCTCGACATCGACCGGAAGGTGGCGGCTGCGCTGCGCTCGCCCGAGATGCCGGTGTCGGCGTTCCGCGGCGTGCCGCTGGCGGGCAGCCTGATCCCCTGGATCGACGTCCCCGTCGAGGGCGGGCAGAGCAAGGAGGAGTGGAAGGGCGGCGCCGAGTGCAACAAGATCCTCGGCCGTCCGGCATTCCGCTCGCCGGGCAGCATTCCCATCGACGGACTGTGCGTGCGCGTCGGCGCGATGCGCTGCCACAGCCAGGGCCTGACGGTGAAGCTGCGCCGTGACGTGCCGATGGCCGACGTCGAGTCGATCCTCGCCGCCGGCAACGATTGGGTCGAGGTGGTGCCGAACGAGCGGGAGGCGTCGGAGCGGCGCCTGTCGCCAGCCGCCGTCACCGGTTCGCTGAAGGTGCCCGTGGGGCGCCTGCACAAGCTCGCAATGGGGTCGGACTATCTGGGTGCGTTCACGGTGGGGGACCAGCTCTTGTGGGGTGCCGCCGAGCCGCTGCGCCGGATGCTCCGGATCCTGCTCGAGCGTTGAAACTGTTGCATCCGTACTTCCCGCCGTGTGTCAGCTTGCACACGCAAGTCACTGATGTTACGCTCAAAATTGACCGATAAACCGGGGGAAAAGCCGTGACTTCACGGGCCTCGCGCGACAAGAAGACCATCCCGATGTCCCCTCGGACCCTCGCTTCCGCCATCGTCCTCGCCTTCGCTTCGCTGTCCGCGAACGTGGAGGCAGCCGGCCTGGGCCGGCTCAACGTGCAAAGCGGTCTCGGCCAGCCTCTGCGCGCCGAGGTCGAGGTCACGTCGCTCACGCGCGAGGAGGGCCAGACCCTCAGCGCGAAGCTCGCTCCGCCGGAGTCGTTCCGGCAGGCCGGGCTCGAATACAACGCGGCCCTGTCGGGCCTGCGGTTCGCGATCGAGCCGCGCGGGGGGCGCACGTTCGTGCAGATCACCTCGACGCAGCCGATCAACGAGCCGTTCGTCGATCTGCTGGTGGAACTGAACTGGGCGACCGGCAAGTTCGTCCGCGAGTACACGTTCCTGCTCGATCCGCCGGAACTGCGTGCCACCCGCGAGCCGGCCGAGGCCGCATCGACTGCCGCCGCGGCGCCCGCCACCGCCGCGCCCGCGCCGACGCCCGTCCAGGCAGCGCCCGCGCCGGCTCCGGTGGCGGCGGCGCCCGCTCCGGCGCCCGCTCCTGCACCGGCAGCCGCAGCGCCCGCGCCGCGTGCGCAGGCCGAGGCCCCGGCGCCGCGGCCGGCCCGTCCGGCTCCGGCACCCGCCGCGAGCACCGCCTCGGTCGACGTCAAGCGGGGCGACACGCTCGGCAACATCGCCGCCGGCGCGAAGCCGGATGGCGTGAACCTCGATCAGGCGATGCTCGCGATCTACCGCGCGAACCCCACCGCCTTCATCGACAGCAACATGAATCTGCTGCGCGAGGGATCGAAGCTCGCCATCCCCGATGCCGGCGCGATGGCTGCGCTCGACGCGACCGAGGCTGGCCGCGAGGTCAAGCTGCAGGGCGCCAGGTTCGCGGCATATCGTCAGAAGCTCGCGGGTGCCGCACGTCCGATGGACGCGCCGCGCTCGGGGCAGACCGCAGCGGGCACCGTCGGCGCCGGCGCCGAGGACCGCTCGGGCAGCGCCCAGGGCGATCAGCTCCGCCTGTCCAGGCCGGGGAGCGGTGCCGCACCCCAGGGTGCCGCGGTCGGCTCGCAGGCCAGTCGCGCCGGTGCCGGCGAGCAGGACGTCGCCCGCAGCGCCGCGCTGCGCGAGGCGGGCTCGCGGATCAACGAGCTCGAGAAGAACGTCACCGACCTGCAGAAGCTGCTCGAGCTGAAGAACCGCTCGATGGCCGACCTGCAGAAACAGCTCGACGATGCCCGCGCATCGTCCAAGGCCGTCACCGGCCAGGTCGGTGCGCCTGCCGCGAAGGCCGACGCCAAGGCCGGCATGCCGCCGCCCAAGGCCGCCGAGCCGCCCAAGGCCGAGGCGCCGAAGATGGAGCCGCCCAAGGCGGAGCCGCCGGTGGCCGCGATGCCGAGCGTCGAGCCGCCCAAGGCCGAGGCGCCGCCCGCCCCGCCGAAGGCCGCCGCGCCGAAGGCCGAACCCGCGCCCGTGGAGACCAGCCTCGTCGACGGCCTGCTCGAGAACCCGTATCTGCTGCCCGGGCTCGGCGGCATCGCGCTGCTCGGTGCCGGCTACGGCTGGTACGCGATGCGCCGTCGCCGCAAGGTCGAGAAGTTCGAGGACAGCCTGATCGCGGCCGACGCGTTCACCGCCAACTCGCTGTTCGGGTCCACCGGCGGCCAGAGCGTCGACACCAGCCAGAGCGTCTTCGCCTCGAGCACCTCGAGCGCGGCGGTCGATGTCCATTCGACCGAGGTCGACCCGATCGCCGAGGCCGACGTCTACATCGCCTACGGTCGCGAGGCCCAGGCGGAGGAGATCCTCAAGGAAGCGCTCAAGCGCCAGCCGGACCGCCAGGCGATCCGCGCCAAGCTCCTGGAGATCTACTCGGGTCGCAAGGATGCGCGTGCGTTCGAGACGGTCGCCCGCGAGATGCACGACATGACCGACGGCCACAACGAGGAATGGCCGAAGGTCGTGACCATGGGCCTGTCGCTCGACCCGAACAACCCGCTGTATGGCGGTGGTTCGGTCTCGGGAGGCGCCAGCGCCGGCATGAACGCCGGTGCGATGGCCGCCGGTGCGGCCGCCGTGGCCGCGGCCAGCGCCTCGGCTGCCGCCGCGGCCGCACGCAACGACCTCGACTTCCCCGAGATGCCGTCGCGGAACCCCGAGCCGCAGGGCCGCAACACCGTCGACGACGACATCCCGAGTCTCGACTTCGATCTGAACATCGACACGCGGATCGACCGCGCGGCCCACGGTGAAGCCGGTGTGTCCGACACGCTGTCGGGCCCCGACTACGGCGAGGCCTCGCCGGGCGACCTGGGTGCCTCGCTGGACGAGCGCTTCGACCTGCCGTCGCTCGACCTCGATCCCAAGCCGTCGTCGCGCTCGGCCGGTTCGCTCGATCTCGATCTGCCTGCGCTCGAGAGCCTCACGCAGACCGGCCCGCACGATTCGGGGATGGACCTCTCCCCGATCAGCCTCGACCTCGAGCCCGCCACGGTGGCGGCCGAAGAGCAGGAGGCGGGTGCCGGTGGGGCCGGCCGCTGGCAGGAGATGGCCACCAAGCTCGACCTCGCCTCGGCCTACGAGGAGATCGGCGACAAGGAAGGCGCCCGCGAGCTGCTGCAGGAAGTCATCAAGGGCGGTGACAGCGGCCAGCAGCAGAAGGCTCGTGCGATGCTGAGCAAGATTGGCTGACGACGCGACCCGCGCGGCCCGCGAGGGTCGCGCGCGCGCAGCCGGCCGGTGAGGCTCGCGCTCGGCCTGGCCTACGACGGCACAGGCTGCCCGGGGTGGCAGACGCAGGCCTCCGGTGACGCGCTGCAGGATCTCGTCGAGGCGTCCCTCGGCGCGCTCGCAGGACATCCGATCGCCACCGTGTGCGCCGGGCGCACCGATGCCGGCGTCCATGCCCTCTCGCAGGTCGTCCACTTCGACACCACCGCGACCCGTCCGCTGAATGCCTGGGTTCGAGGGGTCAACGCGCGCCTGCCGGCACGCGTCGCCGTCCAGTGGGCGCGCGAGGTGCCCGTCGACTTCCACGCCCGATTCGGGGCCCGGACCCGCACGTACCGCTACCTGCTCCGCCGGGCGGAGGCGCCGCACCCGCTGTGGCGCGATCGTGCGGGCTGGGTGTTCCGGCCCCTCGACGTCGACGCGATGCGCGTCGCCGCGCAGGCGCTGATCGGCGAGCACGACTTCACGTCGTTCCGCTCGTCGCAGTGCCAGGCGAAGACGCCGGTGCGCCGGATGCATCGGCTCGAGGTCGCGGTCCGGGGCGAGTTCATCGAGCTGACGCTGACCGCCAACGCCTTCCTGCACCACATGGTGCGCAACATCGTCGGCTCGCTGGTCTACGTCGGCACGGGGCGGCAGCCGGCCGCCTGGATCGGCGAGCTGCTGGCCGCGCGGCGCCGGGCCCTGGGGGCACCGACCTTCTCGGCGTCGGGGTTGTACCTGGCCGGGGTCGACTACGATCCGGCGTTCGGCCTGCCCTCGGAGATCTCCGATCCGCTGGGCACCTCACCCGCTCAGGCGTCATGAAGACACGCATCAAGTTCTGCGGACTGGTCCGCCCCGGCGACGTCGACGACGCGGTGGCGATCGGCGCCGACGCGATCGGCTTCGTCTTCTATCCGAAGAGCCCGCGGGCGCTGACGCCCGAGGCGGCGGCCGCGCTCAGGCGGCGGCTGCCGTCGTTCGTGTCGGCGGTCGGCCTGTTCGTCGATGCGCCCCGCGAAGCGGTCGAATCGACCGCCGCGAGCGTCGGCCTGGACGTCCTCCAGCTGCACGGCGACGAATCGCCCGAGATCGGCGTCGGCCTCGGCACGGCCTGCGGCCTGCCCTGGTGGAAGGCCATCCGCATGCGGCCGGAAACCGATTTGTTATCATCGTCGGCAACGTTCGGCGCCGCCGAGTGTCTGGTGCTGGACGCGTTCAGCGACGGTTACGGCGGCAGCGGCAGGACGTTCGACTGGTCCTGGATACCCGCCGGGCTGCC
>RPRK01000264.1 GCA_003818495.1 Burkholderiales bacterium | reverse complement strand
ATCGGTAACCCTCGGCGAGGATGTGGTCGTAGCGCCGGCCTTCGAGCTCGGCTTCGGCAGCTCGGTCGGATTCGAACGCGTCGAGGTACTTGAGGAACAGCAGCCAGGACGACTGCTCGGTGTAGTCCAGTTCGCTGGTGCAGCCGGCATCCTTGTGCAGGATGTCGTCGATGTTCTTGAAGGTCTGCTCGAACACGTGTTGTCCCGTCTCGTGAATGTGCCAAACCGGTCCGACGCCTGGCGGTATCCGGTCTGACGCGCGAACTGCACACAAAACGTTCCAGCTGGAACGTTCCTACGCCCTACTTCCCGATACAGAACCTCGAGAAGATCACCCCCAGCAGATCGTCCGCGCCGAACACCCCGGTGATCGTCCCCAGATGCTCCTGGGCGAGCCTCAGCTCCTCGGCGAACAGGTCCAGCACCTCGTCGCTGCGCTGCGCGTGCGCATGCGCGGCCGCCAGGCAGTCGCGCGCCTCGCGCAGCGCCTGCAGGTGCCGCTCGCGCGCGATGAAGGTGCCCTCCCCCGCGCCGTGCCAGCCCGCGAGCCTGAGCAGCGCCGCGCGCAGCAGGTCGATGCCCTGCCCGTCGCGTGCCGACAGCCAGACCGCATCGTCGGTCGCCCGTGCGGGCAGGCCCGCGAGGTCCACCTTGTTCCACACACGCAGGATCGGCTTGTCGCGCGGCAGGCGCGCGGCGATATCGGCGTCGAGGTCGGCCGCGAGCGCGCGCCGCGCGGCGATGTCGCCGAGGGGCGCCCCGTCAGCGGAGGGCGCCTGCGACCCGTCCGCCACGCCCAGATGCAGGATCACGTCCGCCCGGCCCAGTTCCTCCCAGGTCCGCTCGATGCCGATCCGCTCGACCTCGTCGCCGGTCTCGCGCAGTCCCGCGGTGTCGACCACCACCAGCGGCACGCCGTCGATCTGCAGCGCCTGCACGATGCGGTCGCGCGTGGTGCCGGCCACCGGCGTGACGATCGCCACCTCGGCGCCGGCCAGCGCGTTGAGCAGGCTCGATTTCCCGACGTTCGGCGCCCCCGCCAGCACCACGTGCAGGCCCTCGCGCAGCAGCGCGCCCTGTCGCGCCTCGGCGAGCAGCGCGTCGAGCGCCGCGCGCACCCGGGCCAGCCGCCCGCGCGCATCCGAGCGCTCGAGGAAGTCGATCTCCTCCTCGGGAAAATCCAAGGTCGCCTCGACCAGCATCCGCAGCTCGATGAGCTGATCGACCAGCGCGTGCACCGCCCGCGAGAACGTGCCCGACAGCGAGCGGCTGGCCGAGCGCGCGGCCTGCGCGGTGCTGGCGTCGATCAGGTCGGCGACGGCCTCGGCCTGCGCGAGGTCGAGCTTGTCGTTGAGGAAGGCGCGCCGGGTGAACTCGCCGGGCTCGGCCGGGCGCAGGCCGATGCCGCGGCCCGCGTCGAGCACGCGCTCGAGCAGGAGCTGCATCACCACCGGGCCGCCGTGCCCCTGCAGCTCGAGCACGTCCTCGCCGGTGTACGAATGCGGTGCCGGGAAGTGCAGCGCGAGGCCGGTGTCGAGCGCACCGCCGTCGGCCGCCCGGAACGGCAGCAGGGTGGCGACGCGCGGCGTCAGCGCACGGCCGCACAGCGCATCGATGACGCTCGAGAGGTCGCGCCCGGAGACGCGCAGCACGCCGATGCCGCCGCGCCCCGGCGCGGTGGCGATGGCGGCGATCGGGTCGCTGTCGTGGATCGGAGCGGGCATCGGCCGATTCTATCGGGCCGGGCACTGCGCGGCGTTCAGGCGCCGGAGGTGGGCTGGAACTCGCGCATCATCTGCACGAACCGGCGCTCGAACGGCAGCAGCGGCATGCCGATGCGCGACGCGATCCGCGTGGTGTGCTCGGGAAAGTCGCCGGGCAGCGGCAGCTTCACGACACCGCGGTCGCGCTCGGGGTCGACCGCGATCTCGGCGATCACGCCGATGCCGAAACCGAGCTCCACGTACGCCTTGATGACGTCGGAGTCGATCGCCTCGAGCACCACGTTCGGCAGCAAACCGTGGCGCGCGAACGCGGCGTCGATGCCGCGGCGGCCGGTGAACTGCGGCGTGTAGGTGATCAGCGGCTCGGCGGCGAGCTGCTCGATGCTGGGCGCGACGCCGGACGCGGCCAGTGCATGCCCCACCGGCACGATCACGCAGTGGTGCCAGGAGTAGGCCGGACGCGTGTCGAGGGACGGGTGGTCGTCGAGGGTCTCGGTGGCCAGGCCGAAGGTGGCGTCGCCGTGCACGACGTATTCGGCCACCTGCGCCGGATTGCCCTGCAGCAGCTTGAACTGCATCGTCGGGAACTCGGCGCGAAAGCGCGCCAGCACCGTGGGCAGCGCATAGCGCGCCTGGGTGTGCGTGGCCGCGATCGACAGCGTGCCGCCGTGCCCTGCGGCGTACTGCTCGCCGACCTTGCGCAGCGCGGTGGCCTCGTCGAGCACACGCTCGGCGGCGGCGAGGATCTTCTCGCCCGCCTCGGTGAGCGCGGTGTAGCGCTTGCCGTGACGCACGAAGATCTGCACGCCGAGCTCGTCCTCGAGCTCGCGGATCTGCTTGGACAGCGCGGGCTGCGAGGTGTGCAGCACCTCGGCCGCGGCGGTGAGGTTCAGCCCGCGACGGACCGTCTCCCGGAGCGAACGCAGCTGCTGGAAGTTCACCTCACCCTCGCTTCACGTCACCCGTATCGTGGCGATCAGGCAGGGGCGCGCCCGAACACCGGCTTGCCCTCGATGCGACGCGTGATGACCCACTGCTGCGCGATCGAGAACAGGTTGTTCACCAGCCAGTAGAGCACCAGGCCGGCCGGGAAGAAGAAGAACATGACGGAGAAGATGAGCGGCATCCACATCATCATCTTCGCCTGCAGCGGATCCGGCGGCACCGGGTTCAGCTTGGTCTGCGCGAACATCGAGACCGCCATCAGCAGCGGCAGGATGTAGTAGGGATCGGGCGCGGACAGATCCTTGATCCAGCCGATCCAGGGCGCGTCGCGCATCTCCACCGAGGCGAACAGCACCCAGTACAGCGCGAGGAACACCGGGATCTGCACCACGATCGGCAGGCAGCCGCCGAGCGGGTTGATCTTCTCGGTCTTGTACAGCTCCATCATCGCCTGGTTCATCTTCACGCGGTCGTCGCCGAAGCGCTCGCGCAGCTGCTGCAGCTTCGGCCCGACCTTCTTCATCTTGGCCATCGAGCGGTAGCTCGCGGCCTGCAGCGGGAAGAACGCGAGCTTGACCACCAGCGTGAGCAGCACGATGGCCCAGCCCCAGTTCTGCACGATGCCGTGCAGGAACTGCATCAGCTGGAAGAGCGGCTTGGCGATGACGGTCAGCCAGCTGTAGTCGACGACCAGGTCGAGCCCGGGGGCGACCTCGGCGAGCACGCGCTGGTCCTGCGGGCCGACGTACAGCGTGGCGTCGGCAGTGGCGGTCGCGTTGGGGGCGATCTCGCTCATCGGCTCGCGCAGCCGCACGGTGTAGAGGTTGGTGTCGATCTTCGCCGTCTCGAAGCTGCGCGGGGTGCCGGCCTTCGGGACCCATGCGGCGACGAAGTAGTGCTGGATCACGCCGATCCAGCCGTCGCCCGCTTCCTTGGCATGGTCCTGCTTGCCCTTCTCGATCGTCGGGAAGTCGACCTTCTGGAACTTGTCCTTGTCGGTGTAGACGACCGGGCCGTAGTAGCCGCTCGTGACGAAGGTCGACGCCAGGCCCTGCGACAGGTACGGCGAGTTGCCGTCGCGCGTGAGCTGCATGTACAGCGTCGGCCGGATCGGCTCGGTGCCGGTGTTGGTCACCTCGGTCTTCATCTCGACCGAGTACGAGCCGCGCTTGAGCACGTAGCGGCGCACGAGCTTCACGCCGCCCTGCTCCGCGCTCATCGTGAGCACGAGCTGATCGGTGCCGGCGGCCAGCTCGCGCGGGCCGGGTTCGATGGTGAACGGCGTGCGGTGGTTCGGCAGCGTCGAGCCGGCCGCGCCGACCAGTCCGCTCTGGGCGACGTAGGTGCTGCCCTGGCGCTCGTCGAACAGCACGACGTTGGTCTTCGCGTCGGGCTTGTCGGTGTCGCGGAACTTCAGCAGCTCGGCCCGCTGGATCTCGCCCCCGATCGGGTCCACGTCGAGCGCGAGCACGTCGTTGGCGATCCGCACCGGCGGCGGTGCGCCGGCGGGCGCGGCGGCGGCGCCCGGCACCGCGGCGGCACCGGCGGCGGGCACCGCGGCCGGGGCGCCGGGGACCGCGGCCGTCGGACCGGGTGCCGGCAGCGAACCGTCGGCTTTCGGCGGTGTCGCACCGGGTGCCGCCGGCTGCTGGGTCTGGGTCGGGGCGGCGCCGCCGAACATCGACGGATGACCCTGGTGTCGCTGCCATGCGTCCCAGAGGAACAGCACGGACATGGTGAAGATCACCCACAGGATGGTGCGTTGGGTCTGCATGGCTGGAGGCGGCTTCTACGGACGGTGAGGCGAGGGCGTGCGGCCGTCGCGCGAGGATCGCGCAGGGTCGCACGGACAGGTTGCAGCGGGCGCACCGCGATGTGCGGTGTCGCGGATCGCGCGACCGAGATAGGTGTGACGGAGCTCGAACGAATCGGGGAGCGGATCGACGCCGCCCGGATGCCACGGATGGCAGCGCACCAGGCGGGTGGCGGTCAGCCAGAGCCCGCGGAACAGTCCGAAGCGGCGCAGCGCGTCCAGGCCGTACTCCGAACAGCTCGGATAGAACCGGCAGCGGGGCCCGATCAGCGGGCTGATGCCGTACCGGTAGACCAGGATGGGCAGCGCGGCCACCCGTGCAGGCAGTCGGCGCACGGCGTCGAGCAGCGAAGACGGGGCAGGGCGGGGCGTGTCCATGGTCTCGCTGCGTCCGCCCTCAGGCGACCCGCGCGAGCAGACCGTCGATCTCGGCACGGACGAGCCGCTTGAGCACGCCATCGGTCGGACGGCGGGCGAACGGGCGCAGCGGACGGCCGTCCGGTCCCTTGACGGGGCGGGAGGGATCCTGGGGGACGGCGACGAGCTGGACCCGCAGCGACAGGGCATCGAGCGCCGGACGCACGCAGACCGTCGCTCGATGCGACTCGCGGATCACGCGCCGGATGAGATTGCGCACCGGCGACGAGGGCACGAGCTTCTTGGGGATGGCCATCATCAGTCGGGGACTCGCTGCGTCGGTCGTGCGGCGCGCGCCGACCGCGAAATGGGCGCCGACCAGCCGCGCAGGACGCTTCTGCCCGGAGCGCGGTGCAGCGGGCGGCCGATCGGACTGCAGCCCCGGCGTCTGCGCGAGCTTGCGCTCGGGCTTCTGCGCGGGCGTGTGCTCGCGCTCCCGGCCCGTTCCGGTACCGGACGATCCCGCGTCGGACACGGGTGCCTTGCGGCGTCCGGCCGGCGGGTCAGACGGCCAGGCGCTTGCGGCCCTTGGCGCGACGTGCGCGGATGACGGCGCGACCACCGCGGGTCTTCATCCGGACCAGGAAGCCGTGGGTACGCTTGCGGCGGACCACTGAAGGTTGATACGTGCGTTTCATGACTGCAGCCGTTTTCGGAAAAAGCCTGCCATTACATCAAGCGCGACCCTCGCTGTCAATTTGAACGCTGCCGCCGTCGGGGGCGGGGATGAAGGGTCAGGCAGCAGGTGGAACCGAAGCGACCCTTGTGTGACAAATGGTCGCGGCCGGTGCGGGCACCCCCGTCGCGACCCCCCGGTCCGGCCTGCATCCGACGCGGGGCCGCGGCGGGCGCCGTGCTTTCGCCCTGTGGATAAGGTAAAATTCTCGTTTCCTTTCAGTCGACTCGCGCTTTCTTCACACACGGCCCGGCGGCCGGGGCGCGTGCAGCCCGCCGAGTGGCGATCGATCCCGGGGAACGGACCCGGAGGATCGCCCCCGCCGCCCCATGCACCCCATGCACCCCATGCATCAACAGGCCTCGAGACACACGACCCGATGAACGACCTGTGGCAAGCGT